>JAKAIZ010000085.1 GCA_021814065.1 Nitrospirota bacterium
GGTTACCCAGATTACGGGAGTGAGCACGCGAGAAACCGTTCCCGATTTTCTCCTCGACCGGGCCGACGAAATCGAGCTTGTGGACCTCCCCCCCGATGATTTGTTGCAGCGGCTTAAAGAGGGCAAGGTTTATGTCCCGGAGCTTGCAGCGCACGCAAGGGAGAACTTCTTCAGGAAAGGGAACCTCCTTGCCCTCAGAGAACTGGCGCTTCGCCGCACTGCCGAACGTGTGGATGAGCAGATGCAGAGCTACCGTGAGGTGAAAAGGGTCAGGGAAGTGTGGCCTGCTGCCGATCGTATCCTTGTCTGCGTGGGACCTAACCCCCGCTCTATCCGCCTTATTCGTGCGGCAAAGCGTATGGCTGCCGGTCTCAGAGCGGAATGGATCGCAGCTTATGTCGAGGCCCCGCACAAGGTAAAGCCTTCGGAAAGCGACCTCCGGCAACTTGCCGAGCATATGCGTCTGGCCGAGAGCCTGGGCGCTGAGACGGTAACGCTCTCCGGCCATAAGGCGAGCGAGGAGATGCTGAACTATTCCCGCGAGCGCAATGTTACAAAAATCATCGTCGGCAAGCCTACACATCCCCGGTGGAAGGACAAAGTATTCGGCTCCATGCTCGATGAGATAGTGCGGGGCAGTGGAGAAATCGACGTGTATGTCATAACCGGCGATAGCGGAGAGCCGCCGCGGCAGGTCCTGACAAAGCCGCGGCGGCCGGCGCCGGCCATGAAGAATTGGCTCCTGAGCATCATGACGGTCGCCTTCTGCACCGGCGCCGCATTCCTGATGAAACCGTATTTCGCAGTAGTAGACCTCGTGATGGTCTACCTCCTGGGCGTCGTCTTCACAGCAAGCCGGACAAGCCGCGGAGCGTCGCTCTTCGTCACCTTTCTCAGCGTTGCGGCCTTCGACTTCTTCTTCATCCCTCCCTATTACACCTTTGCGGTAAGCGACGTGCGGTATTTTGTCACGTTCGTCGTCATGTTCACAGTGGCCTTCGTGATAAGCCGCCTTACGCACCGCGTGCAGGACCAGGCGAAGGCTGCCAGACGGCGCGAGCGGAGGACCGCCGCCCTTTATAGTTTGAGCCAAAAACTGGTACATGAACGAGGGATCGATCGGTTGAGCGCCATTGCCATGAAACATATCGGCGATGTTTTCTCAAGCCACGTGGTCGTGCTTGTGCCTGATGATGGGGGTGCACTCACGGTCCCGGTCACGGGTCCCGTTACTTTCGCCCTCGATCAGAAGGAAATGAGCGTTGCGCAATGGACGTTTACTCACCGTCAAAGGGCGGGACTTGGAACTGACACGCTTTCCGGCGCCAAGGCGCTATACTTGCCGCTTGCCGCAGCATCGAGGGTAGTAGGTGTCATCGGTGTAATGCCGGCCCAAAAGGACTTCTTCTTTGACCAGGAGCAGATCCATGTCCTGGAGAGCTTCGCAAACCAAATCGCGATGGCAATTGACCGCGCAATGCTCTCCCGGGAGGCCCAACAGGCTCTCCTGAAAGCCGAGACTGAAACCTTGCGCAACACCCTCCTCAGTTCTGTCTCTCATGACCTTCGGACCCCTCTGGCGGCAATAACGGGATCTGCCACAACGCTTCTGCAGAAAGACGTAACGCTTGAGGCGCCCGAGCGATTAGAACTTGTCCAGACTATTTACGAAGAGGCGGAGCACCTCAACCAGATCATCCGCAACGTCCTCGATATGACGCGCATCGAGGCCGGGGCGATCACTGTGAAGAAGGAATGGCAGAGCATCGAAGATATCGTCGGCGCGGTCCTTACCCGTCTCGGCGAACGCATCAGCGAAAGGCCGGTTAAAACAAGCCTGGCTGCTGATCTGCCCCTGGTCTCATTCGACCCGCTCCTGATTGAACAGGTGCTTATGAATCTCATGGACAATACGCTGAAATACACACCCGCAGGGACCCCGATCGAACTTTCGGCATACATGAGAGACGACTCCGTTGTCGTGGAACTCAAGGACAGGGGGGCCGGAATTCCAAAGGGCGAAGATAAGAGGATATTCGACAAGTTTGTGCGGGGTTCGGTTGCGGGGGGAGGCATCGGCCTCGGGCTGACGATCTGCCGCGCAATCATTGAGGCGCACGGGGGAAATATCTGGGCGGAGAACCGCCCCGGAGGTGGCGCGGTGTTCCGGTTTTCGCTGCCCATCGGTGAACAGCCGCCCATGCCGGAGCCGGAACGGGAAGGCGATGACCGGGGATAAGGGACTCATTTTGCTGATCGAGGATGAGCCCCAGATGAGGCGTTTTCTCCGGGTAACCCTCCAAAGTAACGATTACCGGCTTGTCGAGACTTCCTCGGGACAGGAGGGGTTGGCCGAAGCGGCGATGCGCAATCCGGATGTGGTGCTTCTCGACCTTGGACTGCCGGACATGGACGGGATCGAAGTGACCCGGAAGTTGCGGGAGTGGAGCGAGGTACCTGTCATCGTAATTTCTGCGCGGGAGCAGGAGGAAGACAAAATCAGGGCACTCGACGCCGGCGCGGATGATTACCTGACCAAGCCGTTCGGGGCAGGCGAACTTATGGCGCGCATGCGGGTGGCCCTCCGCCATCGTGCACTCCTGCAGGCAGGACAAAAGGAGCCCGTATTCGTGCTGGGCGATCTGAGGGTCGATTTCGCCGACCGTCACGTGTATATCAGGGACAAGGAAATTCATCTCACCCCCATCGAATACCGCCTCCTCGCCGTCCTGGTCAAGAACGCCGGCAAAGTCATCACGCATACCCAGCTTTTGAAGGAAGTCTGGGGCCCGGCATACTCCGGGCAGACTCAGTACCTGCGGGTCTATATGACGCAACTTCGCCGCAAACTCGAAGCGGACCCTGCCCGGCCGAGGTATCTGCTCAACGAGCCCGGCGTGGGATATCGCCTCAAGATCGACGCTGAACGGGAGAGATCAAGTACATAAAGACAATTTCTTTACTTCAGCGGTTCAAAAACGGAATGCAGCAGGACTGATGCCCCTATGGCAGCGTCCCTGTTCGGAACACCTTAACGGCGGCCCTCGCCTTGTCCCCGTAAGGACGTTGCTCTCTTGCCGGTAATGAGAGTTTCGCGCCCTTTTTGACCGAAAAGGCGTTCACATGACCTGTCGTCTTCTCATCCTTAAAGAGCACATGCACATGCCATGATTCGCCCGGCCAGGCGAGCTCGCTCTGAAGCTCAGCCGGATAGAAACCGATGAGGACCGCCGGCGTTTCGGCCCTGTACCCCACGAGCTTTCTGAAGAAAAGCTGGTGGGTCTGCTTCGTCAACTCGCGGTCGGTCCCGTCAAGAACGCTCCATACCAGCTTTTTTATCGTCCCTTCGATCAGGAACGGGAAAGGTTCTCTTAAGTTTATGCCTGCTTTTCTTGCCTCTTCGAGAACAAAGGCGTGGAGTTCGCCCTCAGACATATTCTCCGGGACAGGAATGGTCCGCCACTTTGCAACACTTGCGGTAATGAGAAGCGATGCCTCCTCCCCCTTTTTGATTTCGGAGACAGCATTGCCGATCCCGTCCTTTCCGTAATTCAAGAACACGTCGCCGTCAACGACGGTGACTTCTCCCGCTGCGTCCCTGATCATCCCGACCGCATAGACGTGAGGCCCCGACAGGGCACTCTCAAGCGGGACGACACCCTCAAGGTTTCTTTCCTGCATGATCTTCTTGAAGCTCCCGTACCACTTCACGCTGAATGACTGCCCAGCGTCCCTCTCGCCGGCAAAAGCTGCGCAGCAGATCAGTAAGACCACCGGGAACACGATCTTTTTCATATCGTATGTTATCATGGGTCTCTACAGATGGCTAATCTCGTCTTTGCCCTCTTCTCCTTTTAGCTTCCTTTCGAGATATTCCTTTGCGATGTCCCTTCCCCCGAGGCCGAATGAGATCGATAAGGCCAACACAACCCCTCCGAAAACAAGCGCAAAGGCGATGATCACCGTGTCCCTTCCTATCCCGAGCTGTTCGAGCGTCATGGTGCCGGCTAGGACGAACACGGTATATTTCACGAACTTGCCGATCGTCCCGGAGATCCTGATGCCGGCGTTTACCGAAGCGATAAGTGCCGCCCTGCCGAGGAAATTGCCCGAAAGGTAGCCGAACAGCAAGATGAGAGCCGCGACGAAGATATTAGGGGAATACAGGAGGAACCTCTCGAGTAGCCTTTCGACGGTAGGTATCTCGAGTGTCCGCATCGCGATGACCACGAAGACGATTAGGATTCCCCACCCCAGCAGCTTCGAGAGGAGCGCCGCCACCGAATCCCCGAGCCCGCCTTTCTTCAGAAGTTCCACCGTGCCGGTCCTTTCGAAAAACCTGTCCATGCCGAAGGCCCTGAAGATCCTGAAGAAAAGTGCCCTGGCAACAGCCGCGAGCACCATCCCGACGGCGAAGATGAGCACCGACGCAAGGAAGTTCGGCAGAAAGACGAGGATCTTCGCGTAGAGGCCCTCAAAGGGCTCTATGATGATACGTCTGATGATCTCCATGACAACCTCCTTTTATGCACCCCATTTTTCTACGATAAAAGATTTCTTTTCCTCAAACATCAAGCAGAGTCCCTCGATCTTCTCCTCCACCTCTGAAGCCCTGCTGTCCCATGTTTCCTTAACAAAGGAGGCGGTCCTCCCGATGTACAGCGAGGTGAGCGACTTGAGCAGGTGCTCTTTGTTGATCGTCTGTCTGTGGAAGGCAAGGGCAAAGTTGTAGATGATCTCGACCCATACCTCGTCGGGAATGCGGAAAGACTCTATAGGCTGTTCGCTCACCCCGCGCAGGAACTCCACGACTTCGCCGGGGAGGATCTCCTTCCAGATATCCATCAGTTCCCTGACACCCAGACTGAACCGCTCGATCATCCTGTCGACGTTGACCGTCACAGGCTCCAGGCCGACCGCGTACTGAAACCCGAAGGTGGGCACAGGTTCAGAATTCGTTACCGACCTCCACATTTCGGAATAGAGGTCCATCAGGCCGAAGGCGGAACTCACCACCTGATAGAGCATCGCACTCAGGTCTGCGCCGGGATCTTTCGGGTCGTGGATCTTTGCGCCGAGAAAGGCCTGGCAAACCTTGAAGCCGCTTGCAATGGCGACTGTCGTCATCCAGATGTCGATCCCGTACTTCGCCACGTCCGTGCCCCAGACGTCCTTGGTCAGATAAAAGCGGGCCAGTCTGCCCGAAAACCCGAAATCTCCGCCGATCGGCTGCCTCACCCTTTTCCCGTAAAGGGCCCTTGTCAAGGGATACACGATACTGTTGGTGATCGTTCCGTCGTATTTGTGGCGGTGATAGAGGGGCGCCACATAGTCGAAATTGTCCTGGATCACCGGCTTGATGAGAAGTTCCAGCCACTCAGGCGTGATGCTCCTCAGGTCCGAATCGACCACCGCGCAGGCCTTCACGTTCAGTGCCTCGGCGATCTGGAATATGGTCCTGAAGGCGCTCCCCTTTCCGGGGATGCCGTGGTAAGGCGTAGATATCTTAAAGATAGGCCCTTTCCGGTGATAAAAAAGGATGTAAGAGGAGTCGTCGATAGCCGTGTCCTGGACGACCCCCATGGTACCGTCCGTGGAGCCGCCGTCGGAATTGATGAGCACACATTTCTTGTCCGGAAAGTACTTTGCGAACCCCGCCTGGACCGCCTTTACCACGTGACCGATCGTCCCGGCATTGTTGAAGCTCGGAATGCCGACCAGGATGTCGGCCTCGCCGATCTCGTTGATCCGTTCCTGAATTTCTGTCCTCAGGATTATGCTGTTCATGCCCGGCGCGCCCTTTCGCCCGGTTTCGGCATCGGGACGTTTTTTTTCACCTTCCACCCCTTCTTATCTTTCCTCCCCTGGGAACGATCGCGATACCTGAGGAGTCTATATGGCAGCGGAAACGGTCGCTTTCGGCATCGTAACCGATCTGCTCGCCCTCTCCAATAACATTATACTTGTCGACAATCGTCCTTTTCAGACTGCAGCCTTTCCTGAGAACGGCCCGGTCCATGATGATGCAGTTTTCGACCACCACGCCGTCTTCGATGACGACGCCGCTCCGTATGACCGAATTCTTTATTTTCGCCTTGCGGATGAGGACCCCCTCGCCGATGACGCTGTTTCGTATCTCGCCCCTGAGGATCTTCGTAGCAGGTCCCTCGAACCCGGACGGGTGTATGGGCCAGGCCCTGTTGTCGAGCTCAAACTTCGGGGCTTCACCGAGCATGTCCATATGCGCGTCGAAGAAGGCGGATATCGTCCCGACGTCCCTCCAGTAACCCGTCTCCTCATAAGGCATCGTCCCGGGGATCACGTTGGAGGCAAAGTCATAGGCAAAAACCCTGCCTCCGTCTACTAGGTCGGGGATTACGTGCGCTCCGAAGTCATGCTGCCTCCTCCTCTGGGACCTGGCCAGCGACTCCAGGAGCACGTCCCTGGTGAAGATATAATTCCCCATCGACACATATGCGCGGCGCAGGTCGCCCGGCATGGAGGCAGGCCGTTTCGGTTTTTCCTGAAACCTTGAAATACGTTTTTCGTCGTCCACAGCGATAACACCGAAGGCCGATGCCGTATCAATCGGGACCGGTCTGGCGGCAACCGTGACATGAGCCCCCTTGGCGAGATGGAAGTCGATCATCTGCCGGATGTCCATCCTGTAGATATGGTCTGCCCCGAAGACGATCACCAGTTCCGGGTTGTAGTAGCGGATGAGGTCGATATTCTGAAAGACCGCATCCGCCGTCCCCTGGAACCATTCCGGTCCCATCCGCATCTGGGGCGGGACCACGGCAATGAACTGGTCCTTCACCGGAGAGGAGAAGACCCAATTCTGCCTGACGTGCTCTATGAGCGACTGGGACTTGTACTGGACGAGCAGATAGATGGAGTGGATGTGGGAATTGACGAGGTTGCTCAGCACAAAATCAACAATCCTGTATCTCCCTCCGAAGGGGACCGACGGCTTGAACGAAAGGACGTCAAAGGGAAGAGCCTCTCCCCCTTTCCTCCTGCAAGCACGAAAGCGAGTATTCTCGGATGCGGCATCAATACCTCCCTGTTCTTACCAAGTGCTCCGCCCCCCGGAAGCGGGAGACGTACTGTAATATACAAACCGGCTGCAGCGAATCATTTCCCTTAGCCCGCGCGGGTCGGATGCCTTGCCATCCGTCGACTTGAGAATGCCTATGCGCTGCTTGAACGCAAATACTCCGGTCATTTCCGCCATTCTTTGTCCTCTCTGAGATAGACCGTACGGTGCGGAAACGGTATGCCTATCCCTTCCTTTCTGAACCGTTTCAATATCCTCTTCCTGAGTTCGTGCTGCGCGAGATACTGGTCCACGAACTCCTGCACCTGGCAGATCAGCGTGAAGTCGAGTGAGCTGTCCCCGAACCCGGGAATGAACCTTACGAAAGGTTCGGGGTCGCCGAGAAGCCCTGGGACCTGCCCGACCGCCTTCTTCGCC
Source organism: Nitrospirota bacterium (assembly GCA_021814065.1). Classification (GTDB taxonomy): domain Bacteria; phylum Nitrospirota; class Thermodesulfovibrionia; order Thermodesulfovibrionales; family UBA6898; genus Sulfobium. The sequence continues at coordinate 7,478 of JAKAIZ010000085.1, forward strand.
TCGTCGACGAGGACAGCCTCGACCTTCTCGGGGTCCTCGGCATAGCTGACGCCGATCGAGATGAGCAGGGACATCTTCTTTTCCGGGAGGTAGTAGTTCGTGACGATCGACTGCGCCAGCTTGCTGTTGGGGATCACGACCATGTTGTTCGGCAGCATCCTCACCCTGGTCGTCCTCCAGGTGATGTCTTCCACGTAGCCCTCCTGCCCTGTCTCCAGCCTTATGAAATCGCCCACCCTGATCGTCTTCTCCATAAGGATATGGATCCCCGAGAAAAGGTTGGAGAGGGTATCCTGAAGCGCGAGTGCCACGGCAAGCCCGCCAACGCCGAAAGCTGTAATAAGGGGCGTGATCGAGATCCCCAGAACGCTGAGGATGATCAGGAGTCCTATGCCGATAATCGTCCCTTTCAGAATGCCGTATGCAAGACCGGTCGTCGGAATCGGCAGGTTCGACTTTCTGACGTAATTGCGGAAAACCCTGCCGGCCACGTTGGCCGCCGCGATGGTAATCGAGAATATGATGATGATATGGATCAACTTGGTCGAATAGTGAATATACTTCTCGGGAAGTTCCGAGACCGCAATGCCGAAATAAAGACCTATCGCAATACACCAGTAGAAGGAAGGAACCCTGAACGACTCTATGGCGATGTCGTCGAGCTTCGTCTCGGTGCGCTCAGACCACTTGTGGAGGACCCTGAACGTAATGCCCCTGACGACATACAGTCCGAGCGCCGAAAATACTGCGACCATGGCGGGTATTAACATCCTCTGCAGATTTGTGCCCATGAGACCTCCAGGACAATATTTTAAGCTTATAATTATTATCTGCGATTTCCCCGGCAGAAGCAAAAGCCATTGATGAGATCGATGCCAATTGTGTCCATCGTCCGCGTTAAGGAGATAAATTCGTTCATAAGAAACGCAGGGTGAGTAATGTCTGCCGGCCTCTGCATGCAGGCGGATTCCCGGGCTTGATAATCCCGCTTAGAATAGTATAAAGTGTACCAATCGGGGCTGAGCGCCACCTCAGGCGCGCCTTATCCGAACAATCTGATAGAATTTGCAATTGTGACATTTGCCAGTGGGGGCTCTCATGAACGACAAGAGGAGACACAAGAGATTTTCGGTCGACATCCTGGGGATCAACGGCAGGATGATGTTCGCCAACGAGGTCGAGATTCTCGACATAAGCTTGGGCGGGGTATCCCTCAAGGTCGACAGGAGGCTGAATATCGGAGCTGAATATACCCTCAAGATGGGGAGCAATGATCAGATGATTTCGGTAAAAGGCTCCGTTGTCTGGTCAAGGATCAGCGGGACGAAGAAAGGCTCCCGGGACGACGTGATCCCGATTTATTCGGCAGGCATGAGGTTCAGCGGAGTGACAGGCGAAAAGGCCGAGGAGCTGGCCCGTTTCATCGAGCGCGTCACCAACTATACCCATGAAGAGGCGCACAGACTGAGCGGTCTGAGATTTAACATGCGGTTTCCGATGAGCGCGCCCGGCAGAGCGGTCCTCGGTCTGTCCGAGCATTACGCCGTAAAGAAGCTGAGCCTCGGCGGCATGCTGATCGAAAGCGCGGAGCCCCTCGCCATAGAGGACAGGATCCCTATGGACTTATTCCTTCCCGGGGAGCGCCGTATCCAATTTGTCGGCCGCATCGCCTCTTGTTTTGCCGTCGCGGGTAACGATCCCGCGAAGTATGATATAGGAATAGAGTTTTTCGAAATATCTGTTGATGATAAGTCCGTGCTTAAAGAATTCATATTTCTACTCGACAAGTCCGGTCCGTAATCCTTATTGCCGTTTGGCATCCGGAAGGCTCCCATCCCCTGTCCCCTCCTCTTTGCGGGAAAGGCTTTCAAACCCGGCCGCACCCACCCTACTCTTGACTGCCGCCATAACTGGAAGTATTCTGGGAGAAAGAGAGCCGAGGGGGAATACACATGACAAAAGGCCACGGGAAAGTCCTGTCGGTAGTCCTATTCAGCATCGCGGTCCTCGTGCTGGTAAGATGGTTTGTTTCACTTGGGAGCGAGGAGGAAAGGAGTCTGATGATCACCCTTCTGGAATCGATCTTCCTGATCTGGGCGGGGGTCTTCTTTCTCAGGGGGAAATTCATCCATTAGCGAAACGCGTTCCGTGGGCCGTCACGAAAGCCGGGGACAGACGTACATCGTTCAGTCCATCCACATGACGGACATATTTTGACCTGATAGCTTCCGCGCTGTCGACGTCGTTAGGCGGCTGCTCATACGGGGGGTAAAGTAATCTCTGACAGAACGCTCTGAAGGGCATCCACAACCTTAGGGTCATAGATTGTCCCTGATCCCTGCCGTATCTCGAGAAAGGCATCCTCCTTTGAATATGTTTTCTTGTGACGGTCGTTCCTGGTCATCGCGCAAAATGCATCAACGACGGAAAGCACCCGTGCGACGAAAGGAATCTCCTCACCTCTTAACCGGTCCGGATAACCGGCCCCGTCGAACCGCTCATGGTGATGGATGATCGCCTTCTTCACGTCTTCGGAAAATTCAAAATGATTGATCAATCCGACAGTCGTATGAGGGTGCGCCTTAAGGGAGCAGATTTCGGAAGGGGAGAGATTCCGCCCTTTTTCGCTGATCTCATCGATGAGCACCACCCCGAGATCATAGATGACCGAGACGTAAAGGGCCCGTCTGAGGTCTTCCTCGGCAGCCCCCAGTTTATTCATAACTGCGTTTACCAGGTCAGGCAGAAGACCGTCTTTCTTGCGATATTTCCTTCCCGCATTGAGAAGGCCCTCGAAGGAGGTAATAAACTCGTTCAGTTCGTCTCCGCTGAATTCGCCAGCGTACAGCTTCCCGATAAAATATGATATGCGTTCATTGAATGCCTCGGCGATGTAAAGGTCTTGCTTCGTGAAGGTACGTTGCGATTTCTTGTTGTTGAGATTTATCACACCGATGACTTTGCCGTTAACCTTCAAGGGTAGTGAAAGAAGAGAACTTGTATTATAAAGGGGAATGTTCTTCCTTTCGAAACGGGGATCTTTTTCGATATCTTCGATCAGGAGCGGCTTTCCCTCGAAGGCGACCCAACCCGAGATACTATCGCCGATTTTTATCCTCGTCTGCCTTATTATCGAGTCATCGAGGCCCTTCGCGCATTTGATAAAAAGCTCATCAATGAGCTCGTCCGTGAGCATGATGGAACATACCTTCAAATTCATCATGGAGGAGATGAGCTCCACAAACATCTCCATGGTGGCGTCGGCAACCGCCTCTATCTTTTGCCTGATGTTCTTCGGAATAGACAATGAGATCGTAGAGCCGCTGTCCGTAATAGAGGAATCGAGCCTCCACCTGTGGATCTCCGTAATTCTCCTTGCGAGGTACAGCCTCGACTTTTCCTCTGAACGCTCCTCCTGAAACACCTGCAGCGACTGAGCACCGCCAGCCATGAATGACTCCGGCAGTCGCCTGGGAAGGACAAGGTCGACGTGAACAAAGTCCTTCTCGTAGACGTTCATCTCTATCCGGTCTCCCGGCTCCAGATAGCTGCCCAAACCTTTTATCATATTGATGAATAACTGGATTACCCGCACCTTATCTCCGACGATATGTGAAATATTTTTTTGGATGGCAATCGTCAGCTGGAGATTCCTTCTCATAAGAAAAGTCTCCAGAAGTCTGGAATTGAGCACCTCATTATTGAGAAGGGAAGGAAGGTCAATGACTGACTTTTTCATGATCCTTGTCTCATCTTCGAGCCTCAGGAAATTAAGGAGATTTTCGACGCTGTTGCCGAGATGGTCCGTTTCATTCGCGATGATCTCGAAGAACTCCTGCCTCTTTTCCTTCCCCACATGCTTGTTCTGTCCCAGATAGTAAATGGCACCCTTAATGGAATTAAGCGGCGTGCGGAGCTCGTGGGATATCCGGGTGAAAAATTCAGTTTTTGACTCGTCGGACTCTATAAGTTTTTTGTTTATCTCCTCAAGTTCGGCCGCCTTAGATCGCAGCTGGGTCATCAGGAAGGCGTTCTCAAGGGTTATCGCCGCCTGATTTGCGATGATCTTCAGAAGTGCAAATTCATCTTCTGTAAAGGGTTCTCCGTCCTTCTTGTCGTTGATGTTGAAGACACCGAGCAATCTGTTTTTGCATATGACCGGACATGATATGAAAGACCTGGTCCTGTAATGATTCCTTCTTTTCGATCTGAACCTCTTGTCCCCGTCAATATCCTGGACCAGGATAGGTCGCCGATTCCTGGCAACCACGCCGGCAATGCCTTCGCCTATCTTTTCCTTGTAGACATTGATCAATTGAATGTCGACTCCTCTTGCCGCACGGATAAAGAGCTCACCGCATTCGTTGATCAGCATCAGGGAGCCTTTCTCGGCGTTTGTGTAATTTATGGCTAAGTCCAGCATGAGATTCGCCACAGCGTCGACATTGTCGGTGACTACTATGGCATTGGAGATTTCCTCAAGAATTGTGAACTTTTTTTCGGCTAGCTCAGGATTATCCATCAAAAAATTATAAATCATGTTGGCTCCGATTATTCAACCCCTTTTCTCGTGCAGCCCATCCGGTTCCTCTCACCTCAGAAGTTTGAGATGTCTTGCGATACCAGATTATGAAGAAAATTTCATACTTCACAGACGTAGCAAGAAATATACCCAAGCAGAGAGTGGACTATTGCCCCGCCGCAGATGGCCATTTGGAGCGGTTCTGGGGTGATGACTCACCAGTAATAAAGCTATTTTTGCCATCGGGGCGAGGTCTTAGCGCCAAAATGTATCTGAATGCAACACAAAAAATGTATCTGTCAAGGAAGCTGTATCTAAAGGATACATGCCCGGCCGGTTTTTACTCTGATGCCGGCCCGATTCAACGGGATGATATAAGCTCCTGGCGGGATAAATCATTGTAATGGCTCCTTTTGCGGGAGTTGCAATCCGTCCTTCTGTTCTGGATGCAGGGGGCGGGAGCATGGCATATGTCTTGCAGAATATCAGAACATGAATTGCTATGCAATGCGGGAGACATTTATTACTGCGCCGAAAAATGTATTTCTCAGGGCAGGAATTCTGAATTTTCTGCCATGAAACGCAAAATAAGCATACTGCTGCGCAACGAACTATTTGGAGGCGTCATCATTGTCCTGATTTTCTTCCTCCTCGTACTGACTTCCTGCGCTTCAAACGAGGACCTCACCCGTGCCGCGCTGCTGAAGTACAATTCGCCCGCACCGCCGGTAAGCGATACATTGAACGGTAAGATCGTCCGGAACAGCGTCGAGGCCGGAAAGAGTCGCTCGTCCGCCGATTACCAGATAGGGCCGGAAGACCTGCTCGAAATCGATGTCTTTCAGGTTCCTGATTTAAAAACCGTAGCGAGGGTAAGCGCACGCGGGTATATCAAGTTGCCCCTGGTGGATGAGCTTAAGGCTGGGGGCGAGACGGTCTCCGAACTCGAGTCGCTCATTGCAGAGAAGTTGCAGAAGTACGTAAAAGAGCCCGTAGTCAGTGTATTTGTCAAGGAATACCGCAGCCAGCAGATTTCCGTTCTGGGAGCAGTAAAGAATCCCCAGGTATATTATGTGGCGGGCCAGAAATATTTACTCGACATGCTCTCTTTGTCCGGGGGACTGAGCCCGGAGGCGGGCAGTGTCTGCATAATCCAGACGATGCCGAGGGGTGCATCAGGGGATGGCTCCAGGGAGAAGATCGTCATTGATCTGGATGCATTATTGATAAATGGGCAGGCCGAACTGAACATACCGATACATTCAGGCGACGTGATTCAGGTACCCAAGAGGGGAATATTCTTTGTCACCGGAGCGGTGGGACAGAGCGGAGAGTTTCAGCTACAGGGCAAGCCCACAGTAACTCAGGCCCTCAGCATGGCAAAAGGCTTGAGTTATGAAGCCTCGCATTCCGGTATAAAGATTTACCGGGATACCGGCAAGCCCGAAAGGGAAATTGTTACAGTCGATTATGACGATATTCTAGCGGGAAAGGTACGCGATCCCGAGGTCAAAGACAAAGATATCATCATCGTTTCCAGCAGTACGATAAAGAGTATCCTGAGGGGGATTGCGGGTACTCTTAATTTCGGTGCCTTCAGTTTGGGGGGGAGAGGATTTTAAGGATAACAGCATGTACGATATGCAGAGGAAAAATGACAGGCATGGTCAGCAGGCCGACGTGAAACCCTACGAGCCTCAGATCGTCCCTCCTGCTCAGTATGCCAGATATCCTGATTATCAGCCTGCAGAAGACGTGCATTTAAGAGATTATCTTGGCGTGATTCTTAAGAGGAAATGGATAGTGCTGTCTTTTTTGGCATCCGTTTTGGTTGCCACGGTCATCTTTACCGCCATGATGATACCCGTCTATAAGTCCACTGTTGTCATCAAGATCGATAAACAAGGTCCCGACGTCATTCCCTATAAGAATCTGACCGACATTAGTGGGGACGAATCTGAAACGCAGAAGGAAATACTGAAAAGCCGAAATCTAGCGGAACGGGTAATCCGGGAGCTTAACCTTGACAAAAGCAGCGGCTTTTTGCCAGTAGAGAGCAAACTCTCTGCTATGATAGGTGCCGTCACTGATCCGATAGAGAGGGTTATCATGAGTGCAATGTCATTCATGTCAACGAGCGAGAAGAAGAAACACACAAACCCGGGAGTGCAAACAAACGATCCTACCAAAGAAGCGGTTCCTGTATATCTGAGCAACGCCCTGATAGCCAGACTGGAAGTTGTACCGGTAAAGAACTCGGAGCTGTTAAAGGTAAGTTTCTCATCCAACGACCCGGAGATTTCGATGACGGTGGCCAACGCCGTTGCCGACCAATACATAGCCTACGACCTTGACAGCAGGGTCGATGCAGGCAAGGAGGCAAAGGAGTTCCTTGAAAAGCAGATAGAAAGCGCGAAGCGGAGGGTTGAAGTATCCGAAGAGCTCCTTAACA
>JAKAIZ010000086.1 GCA_021814065.1 Nitrospirota bacterium
CCTCATACTCCTTCAGACGCAAGGGCACCCTGTCCGGCCTGATATCTTTTGTAAGAGGTCTTTCAGCCATCGTTTTTCCTATCTGTACTTTTCGAGTATCTCATCGATCCTTTCGCCCGTCAAATCGAGATAAAGCTCGTCGTCGACCATCATCGCGGGCGCATGGTCACAGGCGCCGAGACATGAGATCGGAAGGACAGTAAACTGACCGTCAGTGGTCGTTTCGCCTGGGCCGATGCCAAGCCGCCTCTTCAGATGTTCCCGCACAGGTTCGTATCCCATGATCCAGCAGCTTATGCTGTCACATACAAGTATCACATGTTTCCCTACCGGCCTTCTGAATATGAGACTGTAGAAGGTCGCAATCCCGTCGAGTTCATCGGGAGTCATGTCGAGCATTTTAGCGACGCCCCTGATCTCGTCCGAGACCCAGCCGCGGTGCCTCTGCACTATCTTCAGAGCATCGACACAGGCCCCCTGTTTAAATGCCGCCTTCTTCAGCTCCTCTTCAATCTGTCTTCTCTCTTCGTCAGTAGGCACCGTCTGTCTCCAAAATACCCTGCCCTTCCTTGTAACGCCCCTGCCTTCGGCACCCCCTCTTAAGATAAGAGGGGGAAAGGGGGAGTTATGAGTCTCTTCGTCATCTGTCCACATCCGCCAATACGAAGTCTATGCTGGCGAGGATCGCCAGCAGGTCCTGGACTGTCAGGCCGCGGCTGATCAGGGGTATCATCTGCAGGTGCGCAAAAGATGGGGTGCGAATGCGTGTGCGGTACGACATCGTCCCCCCGTCGCTGATAAGGTAATACCCGTTGTTTCCCTTTGTCGCCTCGATGCCCATAAAGACCTCTCCCGGCGGAATCACCGGCCCCCAGCTTACATTCAGAAAATGCGTTATGAGCGTCTCGATATCGTGCATGGTGTGCTCCTTCAGCGGAGGCGTAGCAAGGCGATGTTGCGACTTGTAAGGCCCTTCCGGCATCTGCTTCAGGCATTGTTCTATGATCCTCAGACTCTGTCTGATCTCTTCTACCCGCACCACGCCGCGATCGTAGCAGTCTCCGCGCGTACCCGTAGGGACATCGAACTCGAATTGCTCATATCCCGAATAGGGCCGCTTTTTCCGGAAATCCCATTCGAATCCGCAGGCCCTCAGGCCCGGTCCGGTTATGCCCCATTCTATCGCCTCATCACGGGTATAAACCCCGACGTCCCTGGTCCGCGCCTTAAGGATGCCGTTCTGCATCACGATCTTGTCGTATTCCGCCAGCCTCGGGGGCAGGTAGTCGAGGAAATCGCGGACGAGTCGGTCCCAGCCCTTCGGCAGGTCCTGTGCAACGCCCCCTATCCTGAACCAGCTCGGGTGCATACGGCCGCCGCATATCGCCTCAACGACTGTGAAGACCCTCTCGCGGTCGGTAAACATGTAAAAAACAGGAGAGAGTTGTCCTACGTCCTGTGCAAAGGTTCCGTACCAGACTAGGTGGCTGGCGATCCTGAAGAACTCCGCCATCATCACCCGCACCACCTTTGCCTTGTCAGGCACTTCTATCCCGGCAAGTTTCTCGACCGCCAGTACATACGGAAGGTTATTCATCACGCCGCCCAGGTAATCGATCCGGTCGGTATAGGGGATGAAGGTATGCCAGGACTGGCGCTCACCCATTTTTTCGGCGGCGCGGTGGTGGTAGCCGATATCGAGCACGGCGTTGACGATCTCCTCGCCGTCGAGTTCGAGTATGATTCTCAGAAGCCCGTGTGTACCTGGGTGCTGGGGCCCGAGATTAAGAAAAAGGTAATCGGTATCTTCGCCCCCCTGCTTCAAGCCCCATTCTTCCGGCCGGAAGATCAGCGCCCTCTGTTCCTCCTCTTCTTTTACGCCGGGAAGCCTGAAAGGACCCATCTCCGTCGCACGGGCCGGATGCTCTTTCCGCAGGGGGTGCCCTTCCCACGTGGGCGGCATCAGGATCCTTTTCAGATGCGGATGTCCGCCGAAGGTGATGCCGAACATGTCCCATGCCTCCCTCTCGTACCAGTTAGCGGAGGGCCATATATCGGCGACCGAAGGGAGGGAAGGATATTCTCCTTTGAGCGGCACCTTGACGCGGATATCCTGATTCCTCCCGTAGGAAAGGAGATGATACACAACCGTAAAATCGCTCTCCGGGAGCCCCTGCCGGTTGCTCCGGAAGCGATCATCCACGGCGAAGAGATCGTACAGCGTCCGGTAAGGCGCCCCGATTCCGTTCTTCAGAAAACGCAGGACCTCCGACGCGTTTTCGGCAGATATCCATACAGTAGGGATGGAATCGACAGTCTGCTGCACGACTCCAATGGCCCCGGGAAATCTGCTCCCGAGTTCCTCTATGACCGGATTGTTTTCGTGCATCCGGAATCAGACCTCATCGGGCGGCCTAAGCATCGTCGCCATTTTTCTTTCCGCCCTTTTCATGTCCCGCCGACACGAGCCTACCGGCCGCTCGATCCCCTGCGGACCTGCGACCCAGCTCAGGGGCCTCCTCTCCTTACCGATCATGTCGCGCAGAAGCAGAAGCCCTTCCATAAACCCATCCGGACGTGGAGGACATCCCGGGATGTACACATCCACGGGAAGGAATTTGTCCACACCCTGCACTACGCTGTAGATGTCATACATCCCGCCGGAATTTGCACAGGAGCCCATGGATATCACCCAGCGCGGCTCCATCATCTGCTCGTAAAGCTGCTTGATCACAGGAGCCACCTTGATGAAGACCGTACCGGCGATAATCATAAGGTCGGCCTCTCTCGGTGTTCCGCGAATCACCTCCGCGCCGAAACGGGCGATATCGTATTTGCTCGTTAGTGCCGTCGCAAACTCGACGTAACAGCAAGACAGGCCGAAGTTAAAAGGCCAGATCGAGTTCTTTCTGCCCCACCCGAGAAGGTCCTGGAGCCTGCTGAAGAGCAGACCCCGCGACACCGCTTCCTGCACCGGGTCTTTCGCCCCCTTTTCGGGATACGGCTCCCCCGGTTTCGTCAACGACCATTCCATCGACGCCCCTCCTCCTTAATCCTTCTGTTCTATTTTTCGTCCACTCGGGCCCCAGTCGAGGGCGCCGAGCTTCCAGAGGTACACGAGGGCTGCCAGGAGGACCCCGATGAAGATCAGTATCTCTATATACCCACTCCATCCTGCCTCGCGCAGCGCAATCGCCCATGCGAAGATAAACACCGCTTCAACGTCGAAGATCACGAAGAACATCGCGACCAGATAAAACTTGACATCGAACCGTATGCGCGCGGTCCCGGTCGACGAAACGCCGGATTCGTAAGGAACGCCGGTAGCCCGCTCTCTATGCCTCTCCCCGAGAACGTAGGAGAAGGCGACCATAAAAACCAGGAGGCCGATCACCAGGACAAAGTAGACGGCAAGCGGCCAGAGGGCAGTCCCATATGCGCTATCCATCAGCCTCGGTTTCTCCTTCCGTTATGAAAGCCATAACACTCAGGGGTAGGGCGCGATTAATCATGCCCATACAATTATCGTAAATTACGTCCTCTTCTTTTTCACACTCGTCTTTTTCGATTCCGCCTTTACCGCGTGCCCGCCGAATTCATTCCTCAGTGCGGCAAGGACTTTGTCGGAAAAAGATTCTTTCTCACGCGATCTGAACCTGTTAAACAGCGACAGCGCAGTGACCGGCGCAGGCACGCCCATTTCGATGGCCTGCTGCACAGTCCAGCGGCCTTCGCCCGAGTCCTCGACGTATCCCCTGATACCTGAGAGTTCCGCATCTTTTTTGAAGGCATCCTCCGCCAGTTCGAGCAGCCATGACCTGACGACCGAGCCCCGGTTCCACAGATGAGCCACATCGGCCAGGTTGAGACCCTTCGCATAGTCTGATTCATGGAGGACCTGGAACCCTTCGCCGTAGGCGGCCATAAGGCCGTATTCGATCCCGTTATGCACCATCTTCACAAAGTGTCCTGCACCCACAGGCCCGCAGTAGAGATACCCATCCTTTGGCGCAAGCGTCTTCAGAAGCGGCTCGACCCGCCTGAAAATCTTCCTGTCGCCGCCCGCCATGAGGCAATATCCCTCTTTAAGTCCCCATATGCCGCCGCTTACGCCGACGTCCATGTAATGGACGCCCAGCGGCGAAAGCCTCTGCTCATGGCGGACATCGTCTTTATAAAAACTGTTCCCGCCGTCTATGATCACGTCGTCTTTCCTGACCATCCCGGCGAGCTGCTCGACCGTGTCATCGACAGGCTTCCCTGCCGGCACCATGAGCCAGATTACACGCGGGGGCTTCAGCCCTTTCACCAGCTCTTCGAGGGAGTATGCGGGCAGGGCCTTCGCCTCCTTCGCCTCCTCAATCTTGTCAACCGTCTTATTGTAGGCAAGGATGCTGTGGCCGCCTTTAATCAGCCGCTTCGTCATGTTCATTCCCATTTTGCCGAGACCGATCATTCCCATCTGCATAGTAATCACCTCCGTAACGACTTCAGATTCATTTTGAAAGAGCGGCATAGCCGGAAAATAAATAAGTTCACCACAGAGGCACAGAGGCGCGGAGGGCTAAAAACAAATAGGCAAATAAATAATCACAGACTTTCTCTGTGTCTCCGTGACTCGGTGGTTAATTTTCTCGTAATTTTGTACAAAAGATTCTTACATTCTTCTATTGTTGAATTAAGGGATCTTCTTCTTGATCCTGATGCCGCCCTGAATGAGGACCACAAGAAGATAGAGGCCGGCCACAATGAAGAAAAATGTCCGCGGCCGTATTCCCGGATTTATGATCTCACCCCGGTCTACCCCATTCAGCTTTATTATGTAAGCCTCAAGATTAGAGATCTCCTCCTGGGTAAGGGAACGCGTATCTCCCCATGCCGGCATATGGAGGGCGGGGTGTGGTCCGGACGGCATCGATCCGTGCTGGATAATCTTGTCGATGTTCGAGGCAAAGACCTTCGGGTCGGCATTGTACAACGCACGGTCGATCGGGTTCAGGGGCGGAACCGTGCCGTCATCGGACCCTGGATTCGGTATGCCCCCCTTACCATCGGCCCCATGACACGAGGCGCATTGCTCCTTGTACAGGTCGGCGCCGTTTTCAGCGCTCCCTATTATAAAAGCCGCCTTTCCGGCCGGCTCTTCCAATGCCTTTTCTTCGGAAGGGATGCCGGGAGAACTCACCGCCTCGGGAGAAGCCGCTGTCTTTTCTTCCTGTCCCTGCGTCTGACTGCCTTTCTGCGCGGCGGGCCCCTGTTTCATGCCAGTGCCGCCCGTGAGGCTCATGAGATAGGAGACAAGGTTGCCGAGCTGATCTTTGCTCAGGCTGGTAAAGGCCGGCATAATCGAATTCGGGTTGTGCGACTTCGGGTTGGTGAGCTGATCGGCAAGCCACTGACGGCCCTTGCCGTTCAACGTGCCTCCCGAGAGTTCAGGACCGATCGATCCCCCCTGGCCGTTTATCTTATGGCACCCGGAGCAGCCATTTACCTGAAAGACCTGCATCCCCTTGTCGATTTCTTCGGCAGACGGCTTTTTCTCAACGCCGGAAGGAATTTCCCCAGCGCCCGCGCCGCTTCCCGCAAGGCTCATAAGGTAGGAGACGATGTCGTCAAGCTGTTCTTTGCTCAGATTGGTAAAGGCGGTCATGCTCGTTGTCGGGCCGCCCTTCGGAAAATGTGCCCTTGAATTGGTTATCTGTTCCATGAGCCACTGCCGGCCCTTCCCCTTCAGGGTAGGTCCGGCAAGCTCAGGGCCGACCGACCCGCCTTCGCCGTGGACCTTGTGACAGTTCAGACACCCGCTCGACCGAAAGAGTGCCTCACCCTTTTTCACCTCCGCAGAGACCTGAGGAGCAGCCGCTGCCTGTTCCGCGGGCTTCGTCTCTTTAGTCGCAGGTATTTGGGCAAAGCCAGGGCTGAGATACCCGATTATGGTCAGGGCAAGGACGCCACCCGCATACGCGGCCAGACACGCCATTGCGACCGGACGGCGGAACGGATTTCTCTCCGGATTTCTGTCGACGAGAGGCACGATGATCAAAAGCAGGACGAAGACCGCGGGGATGCCGGCCGCGCCGATCGGTTCCAACGGTCCCGGGAAATACTTGAGGGCCTGATACACAAAGAGGAAGTTCCATTCGGGTTTCGGCACATAGGAGATGTTCAGCGTGTCGGCGGACCCTGCAAAGGGGACCGGCGAAAAAACAGAGAGCGTTATCAGACAGAAGAAAACAACCGAAGCAGTGACCATGTCTTTGAAGATCTGGTCCGGCCAGAGGGGACCGGGCACCCTCCGTTTTTCCTCGTCCCAGGAACCGCCGACGCCGGAAGCCCGAAACGATGCCATATGGGCACCGATCAGCAAGGCCAGAAGCGGCACGAAAATCCCGATATGAAAGACAAAGAAACGCGACAGGGCAAGCTGCCCCATCTCCTGTCCGCCGCGCAGGATGATCTTCATCAGATTTCCGACCACCGGCACCTCGCCGGCAATGCTGCTGCCGACCTCTCCGGCCCAATAACCCGCCTGGTCCCAGATCAGCGGCGCGCCCGTGAAGCTGATCGCCATAACCGTCAAAACCAGGCCGATGCCAAAGAACCAGGTAAGGGGCGTTTTTTTATAGGAGCCCCATATATACACGCGCATCATATGCAGGGCAACCAGCAGCACCATCGCCTGCGCCCCCCAGTAATGCATATTGTGAACAAGCCAGCCGAAGGGCACCTCAGTCCGGAAATAACTCACACTGTCATAGGCATGGTCGACAGTGGGGACATAATAGAAAAGCTGCAGAACACCCGAGACCGCCTGCAAAATGAAGAGCGTGATGAGACTGGTGCCAAGCGCATAGGCGAAGCTCGCCCCCCCGGGGATATCTTCCTTTAAGAGAAGGTCCCTAAGCTGATAATAGGGCCACCTGTCGGCAAACCACTTCCAGATCCATTTCATCAGCCCGTTACACCCTCACCTTCTCGGAGATGCCGACCTGAAACCGTTCCCATTCGACATAGATCTTGCCGTTTTCGATCTTATGCGGAAGCGTATCGAGCGGCCGCGGCGCAGGCCCGCCGATCACCTTTCCGTCTATCGTCCATACGCTGCCGTGGCAGGGACATTCGAAATGCCTGGTCTGGGGGTTCCACTTGAAATGACATCCGAGATGCGTGCAGATGGGGGAGAAAATTGTCACTTCGTCAGGCGAATGTTTGATCGCCCAGACCGAACGGGTGACCTCCTGACGGAGAAAGGCATCGGTTACCCGCGCCTGAAAATTCAGGTCCTGAGGTTGCCCAATCGAAAGCGCGTTGATGTCGCCCACTTCCACATAGGACAGTTTCCGGAGAGGGGCGGAATTGATCACCGTCCTGATATAGGGGATTCCCATCACCAGTCCGATCATCGCCGATAACACGCCGATCATCCATTTGAGGAAACTCCTGCGTTCGGCAGTGCCCTGCTCAATTTTTTCAGGAAGCGGATCCGTCTGCATCGCCTGTCCTTATGCCGGTCCCGGCTCCTTTTTAACCATCAGGACCGAGCAGGGCATCTTTCTCAATATCTCCTCGTTGCTGCGGCCGAACAGGAAATGTTCAAGTTTGCTCTCTTCATGGCCGATCATGATGAGAAGGTCGATCTTCTCCTCCTTGACCGCTTGGAGAATCGCCTCGGTCGGCTTTCCCTCCTTGATGATCTCCTTCACTTCGGTCCCCTTTTTTCTCTCCTCCCGCAAGACCGCGTCAAGGTTAGTCTTGGCTTCGGCCATGGCCTTCTTGTACTCGTCCTCGATCACCCCCAACTGGACCGGCAGGTTCCATTCGCCCCTGATGAAAAGGTCGTGGAACACATACATTACGGAGAGTTCCGCGCCGTATTTCTGGGACAGCGATACGCCGTGGTGTACCGCCTCCCGGCAGAACTCCGGCATCCTGCATACTACAAGGATACGTTTGACATCATGCATAAAGACCTCCCGGCTGAAAAATTTTATGACAAATTATATATGATTGGGAAAATCTTATCACGTTTT
This sequence comes from Nitrospirota bacterium, assembly GCA_021814065.1. Lineage (GTDB taxonomy): Bacteria > Nitrospirota > Thermodesulfovibrionia > Thermodesulfovibrionales > UBA6898 > Sulfobium. The sequence continues at coordinate 8,031 of JAKAIZ010000086.1, forward strand.
TTCGCGCCTGCAAACAGGAATTATTCAGAACGCGCTCTCCTTCGACAGGCAAGATGAGGAATGCACTACTACTCCACCACGCAAATGGCGATCCCGGCCCCATGATTGATGATCTTCGTCGTGACGCTGCCCATGAGAAAACGCTTCGACGCCGAAAGCCCGCATCTGCCGAGCACAAGCGTCTGATACCCGCCGTCCCTCGTCTCCTCCAGAATGCTTTCGGCAATGTCTGTCGAGTCGGAGATCGACTTCTTCTCTATCTGCTCCGGCTTTATCCCCTGGGATATCAGTATTTCAGCCGCCTCTTTAAAGAGCGGTTCTAGCTTCGCCCGTTGGTTGGCGAGCCATTTTTCGATCACCTGGTTCCGCAATGCCTTTTCCGCCTCGCTGAGGATATGCCCGTCGTCCCAAAAAGGGGCCGGCGGATAGGGAAGCACGTGCAGAAGGCTGATGCGCAGGTCCCGGTTCGCGGCAAACTGCCTCGCGACATATTCCACAGCACCCTTAGCACAGTCCGAACCGTCGATCCCTATCAGCATCCTGTTCACTGTCAAGCCTCCTTCAGTGGTCGCGTTCTATAATGCTTAAATTTTACGCTCATTTGGGGAGATGTCAACATTAAAGTCGGCAAATAATTGTGAATAGTAAGAAGTAAATAGAGAGAGAAAAAAATTACGATGGCATAGGGTGAACAGTTAGTTACTGACGGCTGACAGCTGAATGCGGTCTCCCCAGTTCATACCTGTCCATCCCACGTACCCTGCGGGGTGCGGACCTTGAGCGCCTTCTTAATTCTCCTGAGGAACTCCTCGCGGGGGATTTCTTTTGCTCCAAGACTCACGAGATGAGCCGTAGTCATCTGGCAATCGATAATACGGAACCCCAATCCGGCCAGACGTTGCACAAGGCCCACAAAGGCCACCTTCGACGCGTCGCTCCTGCGGCTGAACATCGATTCACCGAAGAAGACGCCCCCGAGCGCTACCCCATAGAGACCTCCGGCCAGTCTGCCTTCCACCCGGCTTTCTACCGAATGCGCAAAGCCCTCCTCATGAAGACGGCAATATGCCTCTATCATATCTTCCGTTATCCACGTGCCCTGGCCGTCTTTTCGCCGGATCTCCGCGCAGCCCCTCATCACTTCCTCGAAGGCGGTGTCGAAGGTCACCTGGAATATCCCCTTTCTAAGGGTCTGCCTCAGACTTCTGGATATTTTGAGCTCTTCCGGAAACAGGACAAGACGCGGATCGGGAGACCACCACAGGATCGGGGAACCATCGGAGTACCACGGGAAGATCCCCATCGAGTAGGCCAGCAGGAGACGCTCCACTCCCAGATCTCCTCCGACGGCAAGAAGACCGTCTTCCTCGGCCAGATCGGGAGAAGGAAATACTATTTCATCGGGCAGTCGAAAGACAGGCATCAGCGCACAATCACCTTCTCGCGCTGCTATTAGACGCTTTTACCACGACCATTACCAGACTGTTGCACAGCGTAAAGGCGAACGCGCCCAAAAAGCCATAAAAGCGGCGGGATTTAATTGTGATGCACGTAAACGCAGACATGACCGTGTGTAACTTTCGAAAAAGGTTGGCTGGCCTCCTCCGGAGAGTGTGCGGAGCCGCTGATTATGGACTTTTTTCAGCGCGTCCGTCTTCACTGTTGCGTATATATGGTACCGTTCGGCTTCTGCGACATTAGGGATTTACTATGACGATTCTCCGTAATCAAAGACCAATTTATCATCCTTCAGGCCGATATGCACGCTGCCGCCCTTCTTCAGCCTGCCGAAGAGCACCTCTTCCGAAAGCGCGTCCTTCACCTCCGTCTGGATCAGCCGCGACAGAGGCCGGGCCCCATACATCGGGTCGTACCCTTTCGACGCAAGCCATTCCGTCGCCTTGTCTGAAAGCGCGACCCTGACATTCTTCTCCTTCAACTGCTCCCTTAATTCATCGATGAACTTGGTCACCACCTTCTTCATGATGCCGGGCGTAAGACCGTTGAAGGTGATCGTCCCATCAAGCCTGTTTCTGAATTCCGGGCTGAAGAGCCTCGTGATCGCGTCTTTGCCCTTGGATCTCGTGTCACCGCCCCTGTCTCCGAACCCTATGACCTCCTTCACCATCTCCTTTGCGCCGGCGTTCGAGGTCATGATCAGGACAACATTCCTGAAGTCGGCCTTTTTACCGTTATTGTCGGTAAGCGTGGCATAGTCCATAACCTGCAGCAGCACACTGAAGATGTCCGGATGGGCCTTCTCTATCTCGTCCAGCAGAAGGACGCTGTAAGGGTTCTTTCGTATCGAATCAGTCAGAAGACCTCCCTGCTCGAAACCTACATAGCCAGGGGGAGCGCCGATAAGACGGGCCACCGTATGTTTCTCCATATATTCGGACATGTCGAACCGGATGAACTTCACCCCGAGGACAGCAGCCATCTGTTTCGACACCTCGGTCTTGCCGACGCCCGTCGGCCCGGTGAAGAGAAAAGAACCGATCGGCCTTTCCGGCGCACCGAGGCCTGCCCGGGTCCTTTTGATCGCCGCGCAGAGCGTATGGATCGCCTCGTCCTGGCCGAAGACCGCCATCTTCAACTCCTCCTCCAGGTCCCTCAGTTTTTCCATATCCGACATCGAGACCGTCCGGGAAGGTATCCTCGCCATCTTAGCTACGACCTTCTCTATCTCCCTTGTGCCGATCACTCTCTTCCGCTTCTCCCCGGAAGTAAGTTTGAGCGCTGCGCCGGCCTCATCTATTACGTCGATCGCCTTGTCAGGCAGGTATTTGTCATTGACGTATTTCGCCGAAAGCTCGGACGCGGCCTTCAGGGAACCATCGGTAAATTTCACTCCGTGAAACGACTCGTAATAGGACCTCAGCCCTTTCAGTATCTCGACCGTCTCGCCGACCGAGGGTTCCTGTATCTCTATCTTCTGGAAGCGCCTCGAGAGCGCCCGGTCCTTTTCGAAATAATTCTTGTACTCCTCGTACGTACTGGCGCCGATGCACCGCAGCCTTCCCGAGTTCAGGACCGGCTTCAGGATATTCGAGGCGTCCATCGAGCCGCCGCTCGTCGCCCCTGCGCCGACGATGGTATGGATCTCGTCGATGAAGAGGATCGCGCCGGTCATCTTTTCGAGGCGGGCTATAGCTGACTTAAGTCGCTCCTCGAAGTCCCCGCGGTATTTCGTGCCAGCCAGAAGCGCGCCCATGTCGAGCGAAAATATCCGGACCTTTTTTAGCGCATCCGGCACCGCTCCCTCACGGATCTTCAGCGCCAGTCCCTCGACGATCGCCGTCTTGCCTACACCCGGCTCCCCGACAAAAATAACGTTGTTCTTCTTCCTCCTGCTCAGGACCTGGATCGTTCTTTCAAGCTCCGTACTTCTGCCTACAAGGGGATCGATCTCGCCCCTCGCCGCCTTTGCCGTAAGATTCACCGCAAACTTTTCGAAGGGATCTTTTTTAGGGGTGCGTTCTCCCTCAGCTTCCTCCGTCCCCTCCTCAGTGTCGTCCTCGTAGACCTTCGGTTCGCCGTGCGAGATATACTCCAGCACGTCGAGCCTTTTGATGCCCTGCGACTCAAGGAGATAGACCGCCTGGGAGTCCCGCTCAAGAAAGAGCGCGGCAAGGATATCCCCGGCATCTGTTTCCTCTTTGGAGGCCGACTCGCTATGGAGCAGCGCGTGCTGAAAGACCTTCTGGAAGCCGACCGTCGGCTGGGGATAGATCCCGGTCTTTTCCTCTATCTTCGGGACGTCTTCCTCGAAATATTTTTCGAGCGCCAGCCGGAGTTCACTGAGGTTCCCTCCGCAGGCCGAGATGATCTCGGCCCCCCGCTCGTCGTGGAGCACCGCGTACAGGATATGCTCCACCGTCAGATATTCATGGTTGCGGGACTTGGCGTCCCGTATCGTCGCCTCTACCGTCAGTTCGAATTCCTTGTTTATCATTCCTTCTCCATTTCGCATCTCAGCGGATATTCGTTTTCCCGCGCAAGGTCGTGCACCGCGGCGACCTTCGTCTCCGCGACGTCCCTCGTGTAGACGCCGGCCAGGCCCCTGCCCCGCCGGTGGACATGCAGCATGATCCGCGTGGCATCGACCGGGTTCTTGTGAAAGATCTTTTCAAGAATATGTACGACAAATTCCATCGTCGTATAATCGTCGTTCAGCAGGAAGACGTTGAAAAGAGGCGGCCTCGCCGTCTTCTGCCTTTCTTTAACCTCTGTCTCTTCCCCTGGCCTGAACCCGCCCTTTGCCATTATTACGTTCTTCCTGTCTCCGATCTCATCAACTACTTTATATTTTACCATTTCTGGAGACACGTATTTATAGCATAATATCGGTATGGACAACAGACGCGAAAATGCCCTGCCCAGTCTCACCCTAGGCAGCCTGTGGGAGAACATCTGGCGCATCTCATGGCCGATGTTCCTGATCATGGTATTTTCCTTCTTCGTGGGCCTCGCCGACGTCTATGTGGCCGGCTTTATCGGGCCGGAGGTGCAGGCGGCCGTCGGTTTTGTCAGCCAGTTTTACTTTCTTGTCACCATTGTCGCAAACGCCATCAGCATCGGGACCCTGGTGCTTATTTCGCGAGCCATCGGCTCCGGGGACAACCATAAGGCGATCGATGTTGCGCGGCAGTCTCTGATCTTCAGCGTTCTCGTCGCAGTCGGGATCACCGCAGTCTGTCTCCTCTTTTACCGCGAGATAATCTCTTTTGCCGGGTTCCCCGGCAGGATCCGGGAAATCGCCGAGAAGTTCCTGAGGATCTTCGCGCTTTCACTCGGCCCCAACTATATCCTGATCATCTCCAATGCAATATTCAGGGCAAGCGGCGAAGTGAAGAAACCGCTCTTCACCATGTTTCTCGTGAGCCTCATCAATATTGCCGGCGATTTCGTACTCGTCTTCGGTCTGCCCCCTTTTCCAAAGATGGGATATGTCGGCATAGCACTTTCGACCGCCGCGTCCCTGACAACGGGGATGGTGATAAACCTTTTCCTGTTCACGGTCGGCTGGTGGCGCTCACTCTATTCCGAACGGTGGCACGTCTCTTCAGATACCATCGCCAGGATTTTCAGGCTCGGCTGGCCCGCAGCGATGCTCCAGATCGCGTGGAACGCCGGCACCATTATCCTGTACAACATCCTCGGCAGGCTCGGTGAGGCAAGCATCACTGCCATGGCCTCGATCACGAACGGCCTCAGGATAGAGGCGGTCATCTACCTGCCAGCCTTCGCCTTGAATATGACGGCATCGGTGCTGGTCGGACAGAACCTCGGCGCGGGCCGGGCCGACAGGGCAGAAAGGGCGGGCTGGAAGATTTCGCAGGTCGGGATGGTCTTCATCAGCCTTATGGCGGTCGTCATATTCATCTGGGCGGAGCATTTTGCTTCTCTCGTAACAAGAGACCCCTCGGTAGTCGCCGAAACGACCCGCTACCTCAGATTCAATATGCTCTCCGAGCCGTTCATGGCCATGAGCGCCATCCTCGGCGGAGGACTCCAGGGGGCAGGCGACACAAAGGGGACGATGTGGGTGATCATCGTCGCCATGTGGTTTATCAGGCTTCCCCTCGCCTACGCGTTCGCCCTCGCGCTCGGCTACGGGGCCACGGGTGTCTGGGTGGCCATGATCACTTCGATGGCCTTCCAGGGCACTCTTATGGCGATACGCTTCCGGCACGGAAATTGGAAGAAGCTTCATGTAGAATAAAAGGACAGCCATGCTGAAACTCTTCAACACATTCGGAAGAAAGATCGAACCCTTCAGGCCGGTAAACAGGAAGGTCGTTACCGTCTTCACCTGCGGTCCTTCGGTTTATCAGAGGTCGCACATCGGCAATTTCAGGACCTTTCTGTTCGAGGACGTACTCGTGCGGTATTTCGAGTATTCGGGGTATGCGGTAAAAAGGGGGATGACCATTACCGATATCGAGGACAAGGCGATCGAGGAGGCCGCAAAGAAAAAGATGAGCGTCAGGCATCTCGCCGACGAAAATCTCAGGGTCTTCGTAAAAGAGATGAAGCTGCTCAGGATGAAGATACCCGATTACCTTTCGAGGGCCTCGGAGAGCATCGGTCAATCTGTCGAGATTATCGGGAAGCTTCTTTCACGCGGGATTGCGTATCGTCATGACGGCAACATCTATTTCGATCCGACGCGGTTTCCGGGGTTCGGGCAGTTGTACGGTCTCGATATGAGTAAATGGCCAAAAGAAAAGCGGCGGTTTCACAAAGACACCTATCCCGGCATGAGATGGAACCGCGGCGACTTCATCCTCTGGCACGGGTGCAGGGAGGGCGATGCAGTCTGCCTGGAGACGGAAATCGGGAAGGGAAGACCTGCTTGGAATGTACAGGACCCGAGCATGGTGGCGCG
>JAKAIZ010000087.1 GCA_021814065.1 Nitrospirota bacterium
AGGAGGCGCACGACGCTGCTCCCTATGAAACCTGTTCCCCCGGTCACGAGCGCCTTCATCTGCCAGTTCCCCCTTTCAGCAGTACTTATCTCATTATATGTCGATTTGGAGGAAATGTATTCCGGCAGGAGATTTTTCTGCCACAGCCGGGAAGGGCGAATATACCGGACTACCTGCTTTTATTTATGAGAAGGCCGGCAACGGCTTCCTGCGCAGCGGCCGAATCCCAGTAGGCGAATAATTTCGCCGCGCCTTCTACCCGGTCCAGCAGGTAAGGACTTCCGAAAGAGATATATAAATCAGCCCGCCCGGCGAGACCGGAAATCGCCTTGTAGAGCCAGTCGCCTGCGCCGCCCTTCCATCCCCGGGTCTCGGAAAATATAGCTATGATGATCTGTGCACCTTCGGGCAGGGTAAGGAGCACCTCCCTGGAGGAGCGGTTGACACTCAGGATCTTCAGGCCGCGCAGCCCCTTTTTCAGCCTGTTTGCAAAGAGGGCGCCTCTCTTATCAGCTTCGTCGTTCAGGATGACGAGGCAGGGCCGTTCTTTGAGGCGGAAGCCTCCGGAAAGTTTAAGCGCCTTTTCGGTCAGCGATTCGTACAGCACATTGTTTTTTCGGAAATCGGGCCGCTCCCTTCCGGGAGCACGGGACAGGCCCCGGCGGAACTCTTCCAGGCGCGCTGTCTCGAAGCGGGCCTTTCGTGTCCTGAGGTATAACGCGACCCTGTCTGCATCGGAGGGGTGTAGGATTACGTCGACCCCCGCCGTCAGCGCCATCAGAGACGCCTCCTGCTCGGAGTATCTCCCTATGCCGCCCATGTTCATCGCGTCGGTGACCACGATGCCGTCATATCCCATCTTCTTTCTGAGAAACGCTACCGCCTTTCCGGAGAGCGTCACAGGGATTCCCGAAGGGTCCAAGGCGGGTACGCTCAGGTGTCCGAGCATGATCATCTTCACCCCGGCGGCGATCGCCTCTCTGAAAGGCTTCAGTTCTATCTTTTTCAGTTCCGAAAGCCCCCGGCGTATCATCGGCAGACTGATGTGAGAGTCAGCTTCGGTATCGCCGTGTCCCGGGAAATGCTTGCCGCAGGCGGTTATCCCGAGCTCCTGAAAGGCCTTCAGCATCTCGCAGCCCAGGAGAGAGACCGTCTCGGCGTCCTCGCCGAAGGCCCTCGTGGCGATGATAGGGTTCTTAGGGTTCGTGTTAATATCGAGCACCGGCGCAAAGATCGTGTTGATACCCGCGTAGGCCGCCTCTTCGGCAACGGCGGAACATGCCTTCCTGAACGCGGAAAGGTCATATGCCCGCCCATGGCCGCGCTTCTTTCTCGCTGCCTGCGCAAGCGCCATTGCAGGCGGGAAGGGTGTGCCTCCCTTTATCTGCTGGCCGAGTCCCCGTTCGAGGTCCGAGCCGATGACCAGGGGCAGTTCAGCCTCTTTCTGAAGGAGATCGATATGCTTTCTGACTTCCGCGAGCCTTCCGCCGAAGACGATAAATCCCGCAACGCCTTTTTTTACGAGAGAGCGGTAATGGCCGAAATTCCGCCTAATCTCTTCGCCGTTCAGCCTGGGCATCAGGACCTGGTAATAGTTCTGCATGGGATATTATACGTTTTTTGAAGGGACACAGTAAGTCGTTATTCAGCATAGCAGAGGCGGAGCACGATAAAGCCGGTACTTTCGTCATTTTGAAACGACGAAGTGATTAGAAGACGTTTGCAGCTATTTTTTTTTCTGGTATAATTTGGACAAGGTCCTGGAAGAAATCAGTTATCTTGACGCAACGTTTGCCGGTCTCGAACGGCAAAGGGAGGAAGGGGTCATGAAGAAAATAGTGTTTTTGATTGTGTCATTTATCCTGGCGATATTCCTTGCGGGATGCGGAGGTGGAGACAACGGTGTCGTCGTTGTCCCGAACGTTGTCAGAATCTCAAGCGACCAGGTGTTTGATGGGGACATAACAAGTGATGCTGCAACGGGGAACCTGAGCGCTCCTACATTTGCGGATGTGTCACAGAACGTGCTTTCAGGGATTGTTTTTGACCCGGTCACCGATGCCGAGATATCCGAAACCCGAGGGTTCCTCCATTTTACCTTGAGCGGAACGGGAGTGCCGAGAGATGCGGCGCGGATAACCCTCGCGAAGATCAGTGTTGTTGTCAGTAGTGTTACGCCGGTGGCAACGGACTCTTTTGCCGAAATTCCTTTTTTCATAGATCTGATCGACACAAGCCTGTATCCGGCGCCGATTGTGAGCAGCGATTTCGATGCGTCTCCTGTCTCCTCCATGACCACTTTCTATAGAGGGGCGGATGCAGGAACGTTAGTCGAGATAGATATCACTTCGCTTCTGCAGGATGCGCTCGACCGGGGCTTAAACGATTTTGAGGTACGCCTCCGGTTTGACCGCACGAGGTTCCAAACTGATTTAACGACGATCCGGGGATTGGTGGATATCGACGATGCCAATGACGCCCCCGGGCACCAGAGGATCGATTTCGCCCCTCTGCTGCATGTGGAGTTTCTCTAGGAATGAGCCTGGCTCTACATAGAAGCGTCCGGCATGGATGGAATACGGGAAGGCGACCTCATCGTGGCTATTAACGGCGAGGAAGTCACAAGCGTGGACCAGATCCACCATTTCCTCGCCGAATGGCCGATAGGCAAGGCGGTGAGGCTCTCGATCATTCGGGGGCAGGAGCGCCTCGAAAAGGAGGTGACTACGGCAGAAGATGGGACGGTGCGATAAGATGATAATTGGGAAGATGGGAATAAATCCAGACAGTGGATAGATTGATGGTGGAAGGTGAAAGGCCTATAGGATCCGATCCTTCAACCTCGGCCCGCAGTCTTCAGCCGATACACCTGCGAAGAAAGCAATGAAGGTGTGAATTGAGTCACAGAGTCTGCCCCTGGTGGTTAGGGTATCTTCTGGCGAGTCCGTTGAGGCGTCTTTTGCAGGACCCCGATGAGATCGTGAAGCCTTATGTAGAGGAAGGCATGAGTGTACTGGATATCGGCTGCGGCATGGGATTTTTTTCTTTGCCGATGGCGAAGCTGGTGGGAGAAAAAGGCAGGGTTGTCTGTATTGATCTGCAGGAAAAAATGATTGAAGGTCTCCTCGCGAGAGCGAAGAAGGCCGGGCTGGTCGGCAGAATCGAAGCGCGGGTATGCAGTCAGAGCTCGCTTGGAGTGACCGACCTTGCCGGCAAAATCGATTTTGCGCTTGTCTTTGCCTTGGTCCATGAGGTGCCTGATAAGGAAAATTTATTCTCTGAAATTCACGATACAATGAAACCGGCAGGAAAATTGTTGATGGCGGAACCGAGGGGGCATGTATCAAGGCCGGATTTTGCGAAGACCGTTTCAGTTGCGCAAAGTCGGGGATTTGAAGTGATAGGTGATCTGGAAATACGGCGAAGCCATGCCGTCTTGTTGCAGGCGCTTCAGTCTTCAGCCCAAACGCATGACCACAAGTAGCTCTTGCCTTAAGCTAAGAGCTCTCTGCATTTACGGTAACGCTATACGGTTGTTTCTTTCTTGGCTTCCACCGTTTCCTTCGAAGAGGTTTCTTGTTTCATCTCCATTGGGGTGGGGGATGTTATTTCCTTTGGTTCCTTAATTTCATGGGCGGCATTAATATCATTTGTGGCATCCGACATGGCTTTTTTGAATTCTTTAATACCCTTGCCCAGTCCCTTGCCTAGTTCAGGCAATTTGCCTGGACCAAAGATTATCATGGCTATCGCCAGGATTATGATCAAATGCAGCGGCTGAAACAATCCTTCAAACATACGTCACCTCCTATTGTTCATTATAACGCTTCTGGAATGATTCTGCCTGTTTATAATCACTTCAGGGCCCTAAGTGTTCTTCCGCCAATAACTATCGCCAGCCCGGGAGACCCTCCATTCCCGTTATATACAGCAAGAATCGGGTGGGAACGGACAATTCCTCAGTGGTAGACTATAAACATGGTGCGTCCTGAAAGTTGTATTGAGTCCGCCGGTGGAAGTCCGGACCGGGAAAGCGGCGGAGCGCCCGGAAGCAGGCACCGGTATGGGGAAGAGATTCCTCATACTGAGCGGTGCGTCAAGAGTCCCGCATGGCGGGAGAGCGAAGAAGCGGGCCGTAACAAAGTGAACATTTCAGCCTCGACAAATTATCAGCCGAAAGGTGTTAGGGAGAGCCGAGCCGCTCATGTCCACTTCCCATCTGCAACAGCATCGCTCAATTCTTCTGCGTGGGTCCTCTTTGGCATCTTAGAGATTGAGTCATATGTGAGCCCGAGAAAAATGACTGTTGAAATGATCGTACCCCAGATGAAAATGGCTTTACCCTGCGAGAGTGTCATATATTCCCCCTTATGAGGTCAGATTACTGAATGAGGATGGCCTTTCAGATGTCCGCTCTCCATTATGCATCGTGAGAGTAAAGTCCCCTCCCGCGCTTAAGCGGTTTCTATGCCGCGGCGTTTTATGCGCTTCCTTCCGGCCTTTATCCCTATGTATTCCCTGATGGCCGTGGCGTTATTGCACTCCTCGTACTTTGCGGCATAAACGAGCGTGACCGTTCCCTCTTTGAGCCTGTCTTCGATCTGTCTCAGCAGTGCATCCTTTTCGTCCAGCTCCTTGAAATATCTTTGCTTGAATTCTGTGCACTTCGCGGGATCATGAGCGAACCATTTCCTGAGTTCATCGCTTGGACCTATCTCCCTGAGCCACAGATCTAATTTCGCCTCCTCCTTTTTCATCCCGCGCGGCCAGAGTCTGTCGACAAGAATCCGAAACCCATCCTTTGTTGCAGGTTTCTCATATATCCTTTTTACCTCCAGCATCGTTTCCCCTCAAGAAAATGCTAACACACATCCTCTCACTGTCAAGACTCACCGGACTATTCTTAATTGTTATGCGGATAAAGCGGACTTTCCTAACCTGCCAAGAACGGCACTGCGGGCCTTTTTTCCCTCATGCCCTCGGGTAAAAGACAAATAGGAAGAGTGAAGCAGCAGGGGGATGTAGTGGTCGCATCCCTTCACCGGGGGGAAATCGGGGGGTATGGGATGATCTTAGTTGATTGCGATTCTGCGGAGCATCTCCAATTCATCAAGCATCTTCCCGACGCCGATGGCCACCGCTGTCAAGGGATTCTCGGCGATGGTAACGGGAAGGCCGGTCTCCTGTTTGATCAGAAGGTCGATGCGGCGCAGGAGAGCACCCCCGCCGGCAAGGACTATGCCTTTGTCGACGATATCAGCGGCGAGTTCAGGAGGGGTGTTTTCAAGGGCGACCTTGATGGTATCGAGTATGACGCTGATCGGCTCGGACAGGGCATCTAGTATCTCGTCCTCGTGGACCGTTATTGTCTTCGGTATGCCCGATATCAGGTCCCTTCCTTTGATGTCTTTCACCTTCTTCACCGCGTTGTCTGTATCACAGGCCGACCCGATCTCTATCTTTATCTGCTCGGTCGTCGTTTCACCTATCATCAGATTGTATCTTTTCTTTATATAGGCCATGATCGCCTCGTCCATCTTGTCGCCACCCACCCTTACCGCCTTGCTGTAAACCACTCCGTCTATGGAGATGACGGCGACGTCTGTAGTGCCCCCCCCGATATCCACGATCATGTTGCCGGATGGCTCTCCGACAGGGAGCCCGACGCCGATGGCGGCCGCCATCGGCTCCTCAACCAGATAGACCTCTCTGGCGCCTGATGCCTCGGCCGCGTCCTTGACCGCCCGCTGCTCTACCTGTGTGATCCCTGAAGGCACGCCTACGACCACCCTTGGTGACACATACCGTCTCTTGTTATGGACCTTCTTGATAAAATATTTGAGCATCTCGCCGGTCGCATCGAAATCTGCTATGACGCCGTCTTTCATAGGCCTGATGGCCATAATATTTGAGGGTGTCTTGCCGAGCATTCTCTTTGCTTCGGAGCCGACCGCAACTGTCTTTTTATTGTCCTTCTTTATCACGACGACGGAAGGTTCATCGCAGACAATGCCTTTCCCTTTAGCGTAGACGAGGGTGTTGGCAGTGCCGAGGTCTATTGCAAGGTCATCCGAAAACAGCCCGAGTATTTTATGAAAAAGCATGTCACCTCCAGTAATGACTATAAAGTTTCAATCACGGTAGTCTTTGCAATCTCATCCCCGAAACGCATTCCTTTTTTGCTCCCGAGAAGCAGCATGAATTCAACTATAGTGGTAATCAAACCATGGCACCCACATAGGCTCGTGGATTCAATGCCGCCACTGCCCAAGCTGACAATAACGTTCATCCAATCCTATCTTGAGCGTCTTAAAAAGACCTGATCCTCCCGGGTCTTAATCGCGTCGCCCATACTATAGTTACCGATCGTTAAAAGCCGATTAAGAGCAGATTAAATTTTCTTAATTTGCTCACCTGAATGGCGCAACGCGCCAAAGTTGATAAATGTAATTTCGACCATTTACAATTCAGTATGAAAAAAATCATCCTTGCGCTGAGTGTTTTCATCTTCATATATGCCTGCGCGAAGAAGCCTGTCTATCCCGAGGCGCGTTTCGACGGGGCAGACGTCAGGATCGTCCTGAGTGAACTGAAGGAGAAGGCGCCCGTGTTCTTTACCTTTCATGCCGGCAACAAGGGGATCAATTATTTCGTGGTGAAGGTGGACGGCTCTGTGCAGTCCTATTTCGACGCCTGCGCCAAATGCTATCCCAAAAAGGCGGGCTATCGCCTCGAGGGCGGGCGGGTCATCTGCAGGCAATGCGATGTACATTACGCGATCAGTGATTTGAAAGACGGGATCGGGAGCTGTTATCCTATCAAGCTTCCCGGCAGGCTCGATGGAGAGACGTACGTGATCAGCAGGAAAGATCTGCTTGCCGGCGGAAGATACTTTTAGTTTTTCCTTACAATACAAATCTGCGCGCTGAGGTGGAATGATGGGTTTTTTTGACAGGCTTAAGGAAGGGCTGAATAAGACAAAGAAAGGGTTCATAGAGAAGGTTGAGTCGATCTTCGTAGGCCGGCCGGTAGACACGGTAACGCTCGAGGAGCTTGAAGAGACGCTGATCCTTTCCGACGTCGGGGCCCAGAACGCGGAGGAGATTGTCAGGCATCTCAAGGAGAAGTCAGACAGAGGGGAGATAAAAGAGGCCGGTTCGGTGAAGGAATTTTTGAAAAAAGAGATGACCTCGATGCTCGGCAGTCCGCATCCCCTCGTGGCGTTCGATTCAAAGCCTTTTGTCATACTTGCCGTAGGCGTAAACGGCGTCGGCAAGACCACGACGATCGGGAAGCTTGCAAGCAGGTTCAAAAACCAGGGGTTGTCCGTACTGCTTGCTGCCGGCGACACGTTCAGGGCTGCTGCGATAGAACAGTTGGAGATATGGGCACAGAGGAGCGACGCCCAGTTCGTAAAACACCAGTCGGGCTCGGACCCGTCGGCAGTGGTGTTCGATGCGGTCGAGGCGGCAAAGGCGAGGGGAGTGGACGTCGTGATCATCGATACGGCCGGCCGTCTGCATACGAAGAGCTCGCTTATGGACGAGCTCAAGAAGGTGAAGCGTGTATGCGGAAAGGCGATGGCGGGGTCGCCGCATGAAGTGCTCCTCGTGGTCGATGCGACAAACGGGCAGAACGCCCTGCGGCAGGCACAACTGTTCAACGAAGCGATAGGCGTGACCGGGATCGCGCTTACGAAACTCGATGGCACCGCGAAGGGCGGCATCGTCTTTGCGATCAAGAAGGAACTGAATATCCCGGTGAGGCTTATAGGCGTAGGGGAGGGGATCGACGACCTTCAGGACTTCGTGCCTGCGGAGTTTGTCCGGGCGCTTTTCGAGTAGGATTTCAGCGTTTTAGCTTAAAATGTCTTGGGGTCCTCGGGGGGAAGGGAAGCCTCATCGAACGGCATGACGCCGAGCTGGGTCATGATGGACTCGATCTCCTGCAGCAATTTTTTGTAGTCGTAATCCGGCATCTCATTATCGGAGGCATACTCAACGAGTTTGTCGAAGGCGGCAAAGTCGAACGCGCCGTCGAGCACGCCCGAGCGGACAAGTATCTCATAAAGGGTCTTTTCCTTTTTCAGGTCTTCCCCCTCCCGGATATCGAGTTTCTTTCTCCTCTCGGGTGGAAACGCATACCAGTCCATCGCAAAGCAGAAGGCGTCGTAGAGCGTTAGGATGCCCGCCGAAATCTTCCCCTGGCGGAGTCTACGTTTCCCAGCGCGGATGTGAAGCTTCGCGCGGAGGAGGGCGCCCTCCGCGGTCTTGAAGCTGTCCTCCGTATTCATCAGGCCGAAATGCGGCATGTATAAGCGGGCGGCCTCAGGGGGCCGCCCCTACCTCCCATTCTTACTTTTTTTCACGTCTTGAAATAGCCCAGCCGTTCCATTTCATTGAAGGCCCATTCGTCGGCGAGCAGGTCGTCCTTGACCTCAGGAAGGCTGTAGGCGTATTCGTTTAAAAAAAGAAATGCCAGTTTCCTCTGGAGCGAATCGAGCAGGTCGGCCCTGCTGGATGCGACGTCGGTTACCTGGTCGCGTATTCTCACCGCCCGGATCCGCTCGTCGATGGCCTCATCAGGAACATCTTCTTTGAGAAGGAGCTTGCAGCCCTGGCCGTCCTTCAGGATCAGCTTGAGCGGTTTTCCCCTGTCAGGCTCGGGTATCCCGCGTTCTTTGCACCAATCTGCGATGTTGTCGACGAAGACGATGTCCTCCTGCCTCAGACATTGCTTTTCCATGAGATACCTGAATAGCTCAAAATTCTCCCTCAGATTCATCTTCTCAGTCTCCTTGCGGTGTTTTCTTTTTATTAACAGACTATCACGTACCTGCAGGATGTCAACTTTTGCATTGATGAAGTCTATGATATATATCCGCCTCCACTACGCAATATTCGAGTTGACATCGTGAAACAGCGTAGTAGCATGAAAGAAGAACAGGGAAATGAGAAAATATTAATCCCGGCTTTCCCGTGCAAACAAAACCAGAGAGGTGATATCATGACAAGTCGCAGACTTCGCTTTCTCGTGTATTTCGCATGCCTTCTCAGTTTCGCCGCGGCATTCAGTTCCGGCGCCGCAGATTCCCCTTACGACACGAATCCCCCTTTCAGCACCGGAAAACTGAAACCGGTGAAATTTGCCGGGGGTGCCGCTTACGGCCCCAAAAATCCCTATAACATCTTTATCAATTATGAACTCGGCATGCACTGCGTGGGATTCGATGTCTCTTACTGCTGCGTGATACCGCCTTATAACAGCGTGCAGGCGCAAGCGGTCAGGGCAGGTGAGGGCGGCGGTTTGCCTGGTCTGTTGTCCCCTGACGACGGGTTCTCGCTGTACTACCACATAAAGGACAACAGCTACAGCGAAGGCAACAAGATGCGTTACTGGGAGGTGAGAAAAGACGTTTTCGGCGACGGTAAGATGGACGCCCCTGGGGACAATATGGCGAATTACGTCTGGACTCATCTCTTTATCTACAAGGATCTCGAAGGGACGCTCCCTCCGGACCCGGCCTCTGCGAAGAGGCTCCACGTCGGCAGGGACATCCAGATTTCTGTAGACTCGGGACCTACAGGGAAAAGTGTTGCGGGCGGCTATCTTGCATATGCGGGACCCAAGGGCGGGAATAAGGTCTTTACGGACTCACTGATCCCCGAAGTCAAGAATGTGCCCCTTACGCTCACATCGTCTTATCTTTGGGACGCTCTCGGTCTGCCGCTGACAGCCTTCTATGACAGCCGAAGAAAGGGGACGATCAGGACAGTCACGAGCACCGAATTTCAGCCCTATCAATACTCTGTCGTGCAGCTTCGGGACAAGGCAGGAAACCCGGTGAAAGCGGGGGGCAAGGATGTGGAGTTCTTCGGTACGAATCCTGTGGACATCCCCAACTGTTATGTCTGCCATTCAGGAAAGGGAAAGGCGGCGAGGCTTTCACGCGAAGAGGGTCTTCAACTTGCGGACAAGGAATATGACTACTGGAAGAAGAACTATCCCGACGAGAGCGAATTCATGGCCAGACAGTCTCAGGCCACTATCGACGTGCTCGAACTTCATGATAAGCGCCACGGGACCGGTTTCCTCAGAGAATACAACTCGCAAGCATCTTCGAACAGGCTCGGCTCGGTAGGTGCGGTCTTCTGCGCCGACTGTCACGGCGACAACGTCTCGGGCAACCTCCAGACGCCGAGGCCCGGAGCGACCGGCTATAAGACTGTGAAGGCGATGCCGCTCAGCGAGGCGATGCATACTGCCCATCTCAACTTGGTTCCAATGCCCGACAAGGCCGGACGCACGCAGAATTGCCAGGCCTGTCATCCTATGCACTGGCAGATCGAAAATATGAACAACCCGGCGAATAACCCTTATGATGTGGTCGACCAGGAGGGAAATCCCCGGTTTTCGAACGCAGACGTAAGGACCTCAGGCGGTGGGTGCTACCTGCGCAGGGACGCGCATACTAACCCTTCGGCGAAGCCGCCCTTTTTCCTGAACGAGATCGGGAAATGGTATCTGAACGAGGTGAGCCTGAAGGACGAAAACGGAAGACCGGTAAAGGAGATGAGGGGGCTTTACTGCACAAACTGCCATAGCCCTCTCTCTCAGGAGCTCTACCGTCACGACGATCTTGCGAATGCCCCCGCCCAGGAAGGCGCTACGCTCAGGAACAAGGCGATAGGAGATGTGGCCAAGGCCGCTGCGGGCGGCGACCTGAAGAAATTCGGGGAATACTTTGCCGACCCGCGCGTCGGCGCAGAGGGAGGGCCGCTCGTATCGTACTACGCGAAGCATACCGGAGCTACCCTCGTGAAAGCGACGAAGGATGAGAAAGGCGCTCTTAAACTGCTGCCGTGGAACGCGAAGGAGGGAGATGCGGTGCCGTATGACGGTGCATCGGGAGGAAAAGACTGGTGGCTTGCCGCTGCCGAGCCGCACTGCGCGGATTGTCATATAGCTCCTTTTGTCGAGAGTGAAGGCGGCGGTTACTTCCCTATAGACCAGCCGAACAAATACTCGCTCTACCGCTATTCGAAGGCGCACGGAGACCTTGCCTGTCAATCATGCCATGAATCCATCCATGGGCTCTACCCGGTGAGGTATGAAGGGCCGAAGTCATCGGTCGACCTCACTTCGCATGAGCAGGCCCTTCAGTTCAGCCCGGACGGCAAATACGCCGGCCCTGTTACCTGCGGCGCATGCCATACGGTCAACAAAAAAGGGGTGCCGGTCCAGTTGAAGGGAACTGGGTATTACAATGACTACTGGGCATCGGTGACGCTTATTCACTCAATGCGAGAAGGAGACAAGAAACTTCCGGTGGCCGATCTTGTCAAAAAATATCCGTTCGTAAAATCGCAGGAGGTGGTTGCGAAGGGGTGGAAATAGAGGGCACAAGCGTAAATTCGGGGATATAAAATGGTCCTTGGAATTGCGATGGCGGACGCGTGAGCAGAGTAAGAAGAAAACGAGGCCCATGTGCTTTCACATGGGCCTCGCAAAGGTAGCGCTCCCTATTCCAGAAACGCGCAGAACCTGTTGGTCCCGCCAAAATCGGTGATGAGATATCGTCCCTTGATGTTGGTTGCGGCCGTCCCATTGCGGTTGACGGCGGCAACTATTATTCCGTGCGACCCAATAAGGCCGGTGGCGTTTACGTTTACGGAGCGTCCGAACACCGTTATGGATGCGGGGGGATCGACGATGAGAGTGTCTTCCATGGCGACATGGGAAACTGCCCCGAAATCGATCCTGCTGTATGTAGTGATCATGTGGGCGACCGTGGTACCGGAACGCAAAAGGTCGTATTTATATACAGCTGTAAAAAAGCCGGTCCCCGACGCCGAGTCCATGGCGATCTGTGTCCCCATATCTGCGATAAAGGACGCTCCCAAACACGGGTCGAGGGTCAGGATGGGCGGCAATATTTCGATCGGATCAATTGGAAGATCGAAAATCGGCAGGGCAAGGGCCGGCGAGGATACTACCAGACATGCAAGCAAAACAGACAGAATGAGTAAACGACGCAACTTCATAATCTCCTCCTTTTTGATTGACGGTTGATATGACTCGATGGGTTTCGTGGCATTTTTCCCCCGTTTTACGTCACCCCCTTTCTGTAATCGGAAACCCAACCAAGGTGGTAGCCATATGCTACTATGACTTCCCGTTACTGTCAATCGTCAGGAGTTCTTTACTCCCGCGATTATATGTCCCTCGACGGACAGATGTCGTAGAGCACGCAGTCAGCGTGTTTAGGCTTCTTCGCCTGGCATATCTGTCTGCCGTGGAAGATCAGAAGGTGCGACAGGTTTCCCCAATCCTCCTTCGGGGTGATCTCCATAAGGTCTTTCTCGATCTTCACGGGATCATCGTTTTTGGTGAGGCCGAGGCGGAACGCGAGCCTTTTTACGTGGGTGTCCACCGCGATACCTTCATTGATCCCGAAGGCGTTCGAAAGGACGATATTCGCCGTCTTTCTCGCGACGCCTGGCAGTATTACTAGTTCCTCCATTGTTTTCGGGACCTTAGACTGGAAGTTTTCCATGATCATCTTTGCCGACGCCTGTATGTTCTTAGCCTTGTTGTTGTAGAAATTTATCGAATTTATGTCCTTGCGAAGGGCGTCGAGCGGAACTTCTGCATAGTCCCTTACTGATTTATACTTTTTGAAGAGGGTCTCCGTGACCTTATTTACGTGGACGTCCGTCGTCTGTGCAGAAAGGATCGTCGCGACGAGCAGTTCGAAGGGCTCCCCGAAGTGCAGGGCCGTCTTTGGCCCGGGATATTCTTTCTTCAGCCTTTTCATTATTTCCCGCAGTTTCTTTGCATTGTCCATAATGCCTTCCTCCCGATATATCTTCATCGAAATTGTTTGATTACGTACAGAGAGTATATCAGGGGAGAGAGGATATGCATAGGCCTGGACCGGTCATATTTCGGCCGGTATCACGCGCAATCAGAACCAGAATTCCGGATATCTGCGGTTTCTCGGTATATTATTCACCAGAAGCGCTATCGCAAGCATGACTGACGCCCCTGCCGCCGCCGGAATTATTGCGTATAAATAGCCCAGCTTGTGCACGCTTTGTCCGCCTATGACCGCGATCAGCGCGGTTGCGCCGCCGGGAGGATGAAGGGTCCTTGTGGCATGCATGAACGCTATTGCGGTGGCGACAGCAACCGCGGATGCCAGCCACATATAAGGGTGAAGCAACTGAAAGGAAGCCACGCCGATTATGGCGGAACAGAAATGACCTCCGAGAAGGTTCCTCGGCTGCGCAAGCGGGCTCTTGACAGCGCCGTATATCAGCACCGCGGAAGCCCCGAAGGAACCGATGATCAGAGTCAGCCCTGTCCGGTCGAGAAGATTATAACTGATGGCTGCCACGGCGGAAATGCCTAAGAAGGCCCCCACCCATGACCAAATGATCTCTGAAAGACCCACCGCAGGAGGGCTCTTTGTGGTGCCCTTCATTTTATTGAGATACTCTGTCAGCATGCCGAACTCTATTCTCCCCATAATCAGCCTGTCTTTTTATAAGAAGCGGCATGAACGATATCGCCCCTTGAGACAATTCCGATGAGATTTCCTTCGCCGTCCGTAACGGGGACCCTGTTGATCTTCTTTTCGGCAAAAAGCCTTGCTATTTCCGTCACCGTAGCCTCCCCGCCGACTGTCACCGGAGGAGACGACATTATGTCCTCAGCCTTTTTCCTTCGGATGGGAAGCGCAACGCAGCCCCCTTTCAGGCACTCTGCAACCACACCCATGAAATGTGTTTTGTCTTTTGCGCCCATAGAGGAGAGGAAGTCTTTTTCGGATATGACACCGGCCACTTTTCCATTGTCATCCAGGACAGGCAATCCAGAGATCCCCTCTGCCGCCATTAGATCGGCTACCTCCTGTATCGCTGCCGTCTCTTTCACGGAAAAAACCTTCGCCGTCATTATGTCTTTCGCCCTGACAGAGGTGGTGATGCGGCTGAATGCATGCCTGTAGGCGAGTCTGTAAATTTCCTTCAGATCGGCGGGGGTAATGTCCAGATACCCCTGTATGTCCTTCATCGCCCCGTAGATGTCCTCATCGGATACCTCTATTTCAAGGGTAAGGTCCTCCCTGTCACTCTTCTCATCCATGATGATTCCGTGCCTCGGGGCCTGTCTCTTTATGAATATTCATGCTTATTTATAGCATCACAACGACCGAGCATACTATGACCTCCGTCATACTGCGAAAAATAGATCGAAACCACTCGTCAACCCCTCCTGACCCCCTTGCCCTTCATTGTGGGCTCTATTTGATGGAAACCCCGTTGCCTCACATAAGAATCGATACGAAATGATATACGTTGCCTCACATAAAAATCTATTCCAAATGGTATTGATTT
>JAKAIZ010000262.1 GCA_021814065.1 Nitrospirota bacterium
AGGGTACAGGTAGAAGAAGAAACAATGAGGGTGACGAATTACCACCCGTATATGGCAGAAACAGAAGAAGCAACGGTAGGAAGCGGCATTGAGTACGAGGAGAAAGACGAGGCTATGGAAGATCAAGGCACCGCGCGTGCGGGAGCAACATAGACGTGCAATCGACGTGCTGCGGCAGCTTTTTGCCCTGAGTGTCTCAAGGAACACATAGACCACTTCAATGAAAATGAGGGAGGAGAAATGCCTGATAGCAAGCAAGGCACCCATCAAAAAAAATGTTCCTCGGAAAGGCAGTTCAATGTGGGAGACGAAGTTGAACTCTTGACGTGGCGAATCTTTGGAAGCAAAGGGACGATCACAAGTGTTCACAGCTCTCCCTTTCGGCATCCCTTCCATGTCAGAACCGACCGTGGGTACACCATCGGGGTCTTCCCGCATGAGATAAGACACGCTATTATGGGCGAGCCGGCAACGCCGGAGAAGTTGTCCGCCTGTCCAAAAGGGACGAAATGCAAAGGAAAAAGGAAACGGGGATGACAAAGGAAGAATTTCAGTCATTTGTGGCAGAGGCGAAAAGGAAAGGATTCACTCATGTCAGAACTTTCGCAGGTCCAGTGCCTTTGGATAACTGGAGTCCCTACGGCGCCTTCTCGGCCAACGAGGGAATCGAGAAGTGCTTCGATTTCACCTGGATCGACGAGTCACACGCAAGAGACGGCGAGCCCTCGGATAAATTTCCTGCCGGTGTATGGGAGTTTCTGACCATCGAGGACCAGTAAAAAGTAACTGAAGATAGCGGGGAATCACAGGGCTTCGGAGATTTTTGTTCCGAGGCCCTTTTCTTTTGTCCAAAAGATAGAGAAAAGGAGGAACAGTTTGCCAAGAGACGAAAACGTTTACGTGAGAACGTACTTTCGGGTGGAGTCAGGCTATGTCTGGGGGCAGGGCATGCCGGAAGAAAAGTGCTGGGCGTTCTATTTCGAGGTCATAAGGATTCTCGACGCCATAGGTTTCAAGAGTTGGAAGAAGTCCGGCAGCGGATGCTGCTTCGAGGGCTTCAGAGGGTCCTGCGAGAATCTGTACTGCCATCCTCAGGACCTCGTTGGATGGATCCGGAAGGACAAGATGGAGGAGATAGCCGAGGCCCTGAGAAAAGGCGCCACCTTCAAGCTCTACTGCATTGACATTTACGAGGAGGCTTACAACTACACAGTAGATGAGCTGAAGGCGGCCCTCCCGGAAAGAAAGGAAGCCCTGGAAGAGCGCCTGCTCGAACGCTTCAGGACCCCGCGTCGAAACCTCTACAAGTTCCCCGACCTGGACATCAGGACAGGACTTTCATACTTCGCGCGCCGGGGCGAACTGCGTCAGGTCGAGAGTCTTTTCATCAAAAACACCTTCGAGGAGTTGGTCGCGTGCGGAAAAATTGCCAAGACGGAAAAGGATGGCAGGGCCATATACAGGACTGCCGTCCCCTTATCGGGCTTGGCAAACAGGAAGAGAAAGCCTTTTTCGGATCCCGCTGGCAGTGAAACGCTATTCGATAACAAGGCAGAGGAGGTGAAGGAATGCCAGGTTCAGCAGTAGAAACAGAAAGAGAGCCCTCCCGGGGCGCGGCTCCTGAGGCCGCAGCTCCTAAAGCGAAGGGCAACGGGAAACGACGCGCCAGGGAGGACACCGGTCAGATGAGTTTTGAAGACCTGTTATGGGCAATGTCGGAAGTACCGGAGACGCCTGACGTTGTCGAATCCGCGTCGATACCAGTTGCGAGCGGCGATCATCGCCCCATAAGCGCAAATTACCGCATAACGGACGAGGACAGGATCGGTAAGGGGAATCAGAAGGCGAAGTTCAGGGACAACATAAGGGCGATAGAGCTGCTGAGGAAGCTGGAGACAGAGGGGCGCAACGCGACGACCGGGGAGCAGTCGGTCTTAGTGAAGTACACCGGCTGGGGCGGGATGCCGCAGGCCTTCGATCACGCCAACAGCGCATGGGAGAAGGAATACGAGGAACTCGCGGCTCTGCTGACCGACGAGGAGTACGATTCGGCGCGGGCCAGCACCCTCAATGCCCACTACACGTCCCCCGATGTCATACGGTTCATGTACGCGGTCCTCGAAAGAATGGGGTTCAAGGGAGGGAGGATCCTTGAGCCATCTCTTGGAATAGGTTATTTCCTGTGTCTGATGCCGGAAGAGATGATCTCGAACAGCAGGCTTTCGGGCATAGAACTCGATTCCGTATCGGGACGAATCGCCAAACAGCTCTGCCCGGACGCGGACATAAGGGTTATGGGCTTCGAGAATGCGCGCTTCCCTGTGAACTTCTTCGACTTGGCCATCTCCAACGTTCCTTTTGGAGACTACAAGCTCCACGATCCCCTGTACCGGAAGCACAAATTCAGTATACACGAGTACTTTTTCGCGAAGTCGCTCGATCTCGTCCGGCCCGGGGGTATCGTCGCTTTCATAACCAGCCGGTACCTGATGGATAGGAAGGATCCGTATGTCAGGAAGTACATCTACGAAAGGGCGGACCTTCTCGGGGCGGTCAGGCTCCCCTGCACGGCGTTCAAGGAGATCGCCAATACCGAGGTGACAAGCGACATCGTGTTCCTCCAAAAAAGGGAGGAAGGCGGCATACCGGGCGATGGAGACTGGCTTGAAGCTGTCCCCTGTGAGATCGGCGACGCCGAGGACGTTCATATCAACGAGTACTTCGTCAAGAACCCCCATATGATGCTCGGAAAGCTGGCATGGGAATGCGGAATGTACGGCAGATACGACCTGAGTCTCAAGCCCGACGAGAGATATCTGCCCGAGGCGCTCGGCGGAGTGCTTCACCTCTTCCCCTCGGACATCTTCAATACCGAAACGGAACTGCCGCTTTCGAGCACCGAGAGGGCCATCCCCTCGCCCGACAGCGTGAAGGAGGGGGCCTTCGTCGCACATGAGGGCAGGCTTTACAGGAGCGTCGGCGGCTCCCTGGTGCTTCAGGAATTGCCCGCGGCCACGGCAAAGCGCATCGAGAAGATGGTTCGGCTGCGCGACACAGCCAGGCAGCTCCTCCATGACGAGATGACGACCGGCGACGATGCGGGCATCGATTTCGTGA
>JAKAIZ010000263.1 GCA_021814065.1 Nitrospirota bacterium
CTTGACCCGGTGATGGGCCTCATATCTCGTTCTCAGGCCGGTGAGGATTTCGACCGTAGCCGCCACATCGGGGGGCTGAATATATATAGGCTGGAACCGTCTTTCCAAGGCCCTGTCTTTCTCGATATATTTCCGGTATTCATCGGGCGTCGTCGCGCCTATGCACTGTATCTCGCCGCGTGAAAGGGCCGGCTTCAGCATACTCGACGCATCGATCGACCCTTCCGCCGCGCCCGCGCCTATCAGCGTATGCAGTTCATCGATAAACAGTATGATATTGTCGATCTGGACGATCTCTTTCATAACGATCTTGAGGCGCTCCTCGAACTGGCCGCGGTATTTCGTGCCGGCGATGAGCGCGCCGAGGTCAAGAGAAATAATCCTTTTCCCCAGGAGGCTCTCGGGTACGTCGCCCGCCACAATTCTCTGGCAGAGACCCTCAACGATCGCGGTCTTGCCGACGCCGGGCTCGCCGATGATCGCAGGGTTGTTCTTGATCCTCCTTCCGAGGACCTGAAGCACCCTTTCAATTTCGTCTTCCCTGCCGATCACGGGATCAAGACGATTCTCCTTTGCGAGCATGGTGAGATCCCGCCCGAATTCGTCTAGGGCAGGGGTAGCACTCTTCTTCTCGCGTATGTTGCTGTATGATTTCATCGAAAGGTTGATGGTGAGCTGACGCGCACCCAGCAGGTTGGCGCCCAGATTACGCAGGATCTTCCCCGCGATCCCCTCGTCTTCCCTGATAAGACCCAGGAGAAGATGTTCGCTGCCTATATAATTATGTCCGAGAAGTCTTGCCTCTTCGACGGCCAACTCGAGTACCTTTTTCGCCCTGGGAGTGAACGGTATATCCCCGAAAGTGAGGAGGTTCATGCCGGCGGGGAGGTTCCTCTCGACCTCCATCCTGAGTTCTTCGACGGTGAGCCCCATCTTTTTCAATATCGCGACGGGGAGCCCGTCATCCTCCCTCAGGATCGCGAGCAGCAGATGTTCGGTCCCCAGATAGTCATTCTGACGCTTTTCGGCCTCTTCTTTTGCGAAGATTATGACCTTTCTGCCTCGTTCCGTAAATTTTTCAAACATTGTCAACTCCTTTTCGGAACTCCATAGTTCCTAATAAAATAATACTTTTTTTAAGGAGTCAAAGTCAATAAAGGGTGCGCGTCAAGGCAGCGTTTCCGAGGCGGCACTCAACTGCTGCCGGAGAGGAAGAAAGATGCGGGTGGGAAGGGAAGAATTTCTTAATTGTTCTCCTGATGTACGTTGATCAGGTACTTGGCGGCAACGGCCTCCAAAGTAACTGCGGCAGCCTCCCCACGATGCAGTTTCCCGAGCGCATCGATGTCGGTCTTCCAGACGATGTCCCCGGGGGCAAGCAAACAGACACTGCCGGGTTCGTGCGTCAGGGAGAGCGTGCGGTCCTTGAAATAATAGTGTTTTTCGTTTATCTCCGTGGGATATGTCCGCATGGAAGGAGGGATATCGACAGGACGGAACCAGAGTTTAATCTCCCGTTCGGCATCCTCATTCGTGGCCGAGGCGTGTATCAGGTTATCCATACGGTCGCCGATTACTTTTCCCTCACCGTCTTTTATGGGAACAATCGTGCCTAGCGAGCGAACACATCCGGGTCTCGTCTCACGAGCTACATGCGGATTGGTAGGGCCGCAGATATCTCTCATCTTCTTCACGGCATCAGGACCCTGATACACAAAGGCGATCACCCTTCGCCTCCGGGGCTCATCAGCATAATGGAGACAGCCCATTATGTACTCTATCAGAGAAGGATAAAATATCTTTCCGCGGTGCTCGGCATAATGCTCCTCCGCGAGCATCCTGCTTACGTGGACTATCTTGGCGCCGGCAAAGCGCAGACCGGTATGAAATTCCGACAGCAGGGAAAGTACATATCCCGTCAGGGAATTCTTCAGTGCGTCGGGCTTAATCAGTACGAGAGTCTGTTGCATTGCTTCTTTCTCCATTTCAAGGTCCTTTTCAGGGTCAAGTTGTACGTCTTCTATTTCAGCACTCCGCCCAGTAATTCCCTTACCGATGAGGCGGATTGAATAAACGCCTTTTTCTCTTCATCCGTGAGATCGAGTTCGATGATCTTCTCGACCCCTTCTTTGCCCAGGACTACGGGCACACCCACAAAAAGGCCCGATATCCCGTATTCCCCCTGCAGATACGCGGCACACGGCAACACGCGCCTCTCGTCGAGCAGGATCGCCCTCACCATCTGAAAAACCGCCGCCGCCGGCGCATAGTAGGCGCTCCCGGTCTTCAGCAGAGACACAATCTCCGCACCCCCATTCCTTGTCCTTTGTATTACCTCGGCAATGCGGGCCGCATCGAGAAGTTTTTCGACGGACACACCCTTGACAGTCGTAAATCTCGGCATCGGAACCATAAGATCGCCATGTCCCCCCATCACCAGAGCCTCTACGTCTTCAGGGGAAACCCCCAGCGCAAAGGAGACGAATGTCCTGAACCTGGCCGAATCGAGTACCCCTCCCATGCCGACCACCCGGCGGGCAGAGAAGCCTGACACCTTCCATGTTATCTGCGTCATGACATCCATCGGGTTGGTGACAATAATGTAGACCGCACTGGGTGACAATGCCGCGGTCCCGGCAGCTACGCTCTTTATGACGGCGGCGTTCGCCTGAAGGAGATCGTCGCGGCTCATGCCCGGTTTTCTCGGCAGCCCTGCGGTGACGACTATGATGTCCGATCCCGCAGTGTCGGCCAGATCATTGGTCCCCTTGCAGGCCGAGGAAACATTCCAGAGAGGCGCTGCCTCGGAAAGGTCGAGAGCTTTACCTTGAGGGACGCCTTCGGCAATGTCATACAGCGCCACTTCAGCCAGTCCGGACTGGAGAATCAGCTGGGCCGTTGTCGCGCCGACATGGCCTGCACCTATGACTGATACTTTCGTCTTCATATGAGCCGTCATTATAAAATATGATGTTATCGAATGGCAAGCACGCGTATGTTCTATGAATTATCTTGACATAAAAACCAATCTTTGCTATAAAAATTTTGGCAGAAATCCCGCTCAAACAGAGACTAGAT
>JAKAIZ010000088.1 GCA_021814065.1 Nitrospirota bacterium
GACAGCGTGTATACGCCTGATAGGCGCCTGGTTCCTCTCCCTACTCAGGGAGTTGGGTCGCATGTTCATTTTCCTGCTGAACGCACTTGTTACGATCTTCAGGCCGCCTTTCAAGTTCAAAATGCTGATGAGACAGCTCCGGTTCCTCGGCAGCAAATCCATGGTAGTCATCCTCCTCACCGGCTCTTTCACCGGCATGGTCCTGGCGTTACAGATCTATTACACACTCAGAAAATTCGGCTCAGAGGCCCTGCTCGGACCGGCGGTCGCCCTTTCTATCATCAGGGAATTGGGGCCGGTGCTCTCGGCGCTCATGGTCACCGGAAGGGCGGGCTCGGCGCTGACCGCCGAGATCGGCATTATGAAGATCACCGAGCAGATCGACGCCCTCACCTCGATGGCGCTGAACCCCATCAGATACCTGATTGTGCCGAATATCGTGGCCGCGCTCATCGCCTTCCCGCTTCTGACCGCCATCTTCGACCTTATCGGTATCTATGGAGGTTATTTTGTCGGCGTAAAACTTCTCGGGGTGAGTTCGGGCACCTATTTTTCGCAGATGGAGTCGTTCCTGAAGATGGAGGACATCAGGGTAGGCCTGTACAAGTCCCTGAGCTTCGGCGTCATCGTCTCGTGGGTCTGCTGCTACAAGGGCTACTACACCGGCTATGGCGCCGAAGGGGTCAGCAAGGCAACGACGTCAGCTGTGGTGCTTTCCTCGGTACTCATCCTGATCTGGGACTATTTCCTCGGTTCGGTCCTCCTTAAGTAGCCATGATAGAGATCGTCAACCTCAAAAAACGCTTCGGCAAGCAGCAGGTACTGACCGGACTGAACCTGAGGGTCCTCAATAAGGAACTTGTCGCCGTGATAGGCCAGAGCGGCGGCGGCAAGAGCGTACTTCTGAAACACCTGATCGGCATCATAAGGCCGGACGAGGGGAAGATACTGATCGAGGGGGTGGATATCACCGGCGTCGGCGGCAAGGAGCTCGACAGCGTGCGCGAGAAGTTCGGCGTCGTCTTCCAGGAGGGGGCCCTCTTCGATTCGCTCACCATATATGAAAACATCGCTTTTCCCCTGAGGGAAAAGACCCGCCTGGGAAAGGATGAGATCGACGCGCGGGTCATCCAGGGGCTGGAAGACGTGGGACTAAGAGAGATGGGAGACAAATATCCGGCCGAGATCAGCGGGGGAATGAAGAGGAGGGTCGCCCTGGCGCGCGCCCTGATTACGGAGCCGGCGATCGTGCTGTTCGACGAGCCGACCACCGGGCTCGACCCTATCATTTCGAGCTCGATCCACAAACTGATCACCAAGACCCATAAGAAGTACGGTTTCACCGGTCTCATCATCAGCCACGAGATCCCCGAGATCTTCGAAGTTGCAGACAAAATAGCGATGTTATACAATGGTACTATCATCGAGACCGGCACCCCGGAAGAGTTCAGACATTCCGACAACCCGTACGTGCGGCAGTTCATCTCCGGGTCGCTCGAAGGGCCGATAGAATTATTATAGAGATGAGGAAGAGCAACCGATGAAGAAGATCGACCTTGAGGCAGCGGTGGGATTTTTTTTATTAATAGGCATTTTTTCGCTCGGATATATATCAGTGAAGATGGGGAAACTCGAAGTCATCGGCAGCAAGGGGTACACCGTATACGCCGAATTCGAGCAGGCAGGGGGGATCAAGCCGGGGGCCGATGTCCAGATCGCAGGGGTGACGGTCGGCATGGTATCGGGCATCAGGCTCGATAAGAATTATGAGGCGCTTGTCAGCATCCAGATCGACAACGGCGTCAGGCTGCAGGAGGATGCTATCGCGTCGATAAAGACCTCCGGCCTGATCGGAGAGAAATTCGTGCAGATCTCGCCCGGGGCTTCCGAAAAATACATTCCCGCCGGCGGCAGGATACGCGACACCGAATCCGCGATCGACATAGAGTCCATGATCTCCAAGTACATCTTCGGAAAGATTTAGGAGGAAACGATGAAGAAGAGTCTTTATGGTGCGATATGCGTTGTTTTCATATTCTGTCTTTCCCTCGCTCCCGCCGCCGTCCCGACCGCCTGCGCCGGGGACGCAACGGACCAGATCAGGGAGACGGCCGATGCGGTTATCGCCGTCCTGAACAACAAGGAACTCAGGAAGCCGGAGAGAAGGAAACAATTGCGGGAGATTGTCGATAAGCGATTCGACTTCGCGGAGATGGCGAAACGCTCGCTCGGCCCTGAATGGAACAGAAGGGCCCCGGAAGAGAAGAAAGAGTTTGTCTCACTTTTCTCAGACCTCCTTGAAAATACGTATATCAGGAAAATTGAGCGGTATGAACATGAAAAAGTGATCTACACCGGTGAACGGGTCGAGGGGTCTTACGCCGCGGTCAGGACGAAAGTGGTCACCGACCAAGGGGTCGAGATTCCCGTAGAATACCGGATATTCAAAAAGGGCACTAAGTGGGAGGTCTACGACATCATCATCGAGGGCGTCAGTCTCGTCAACAATTACCGGAGCCAGTTCAGCTCAATCATCAATTCAGACACTTATGCAGGCCTCGTCAAGAAACTGAAGGAGAAAGTAAAAAAAGAGTCAGAGTAGTTTTCTCCTTAAATCGCCATTACTGGGGCTGAGACCGGGCGAAAGGGTCCCTCTGCAACACATCACACGGATGACATGCGACGGTCGGCTACTGCCGGTCTTTCTCCTGATAGAGCGGGCCTGTATACTCCCCGCCCTCCACCTTGCTCCTCCGGTACTGGTAGTAGGCGTTGCGCATCGCGATATAAGGTTCGACGGCCGACTCCTTGAAATCCTCATAGTCTCCGATCTTCAGGGAAGTGTCGTTGACCTGCTCGTACCCCTCGACCGCCAATGAATCCCTAAAAGGAGTTATATAGTTCTCGGGGGTCAGGAAATAATCACCTGCCATGCCTACGCTGTCCCTGAAACAAGAAGGCCCCAGAAAAGGCCAGATGATATAGAAGCCGTCGGGAATACCGTATCTCCCGAAGGTCTGGCCCATGTCCTTGTTCCCTGTCCCGATGTCGGGGTTCGCCTTGACGATCTCGAACATCCCGCCGACGCCCGCCGTGCTGTTTACCACGAACCTGCCGAGTTCGGCAACCGCAGCATGGAACCTCAACTGAAGGATCGAGTTGACGAACCGCACCGGGAACGCCACGTTGTTGACCGCATTCCGTACCCTGATCCGGCCCCATTCGGGAACAAAGAAGTTGTAGAGTTTAGCTGTCGGCTTCATCACCCAGAAATAGAGCCTGTCGTTGACCGTAAACATCGCGCGGTTCCATGGCTCCAGCGGATCGACGAGCCCACCCTCATACTGCGTCTCATCCGGTCCGCCAGAAGGCGCTTCGTCCGAGACCGCGGTGACAGACTGGTCGTCAGGCCGGTCCTCTCCGGCGAAAGAATACAGGGGCAGCAGGATAATACACAGCAGTGCGACCGAAATGAGGCGGAATCTCTTTTTCATCTCTATAGCCCGTCCTTTACAGGGATTTGTCTAACTTCCATCTGCCGCAGGCATCGTCAATACTGCATCACCTCGTCGATGCCCTTTCGTATCCTCTCGACGGTCGGCATGTAATAGTCCTCGAGCTTAGGCAGAGGAAGCACCGCGTCATATCCCGTCACCCTTTTGATAGGCCCTTTCAAGTAGAGCATAGCATCTTCGGCGATGGATGCAGAGATCTCCGCCCCGAACCCACCGGTCTTTGGCGCCTCGTGCACGATGACTACCCTGCCGGTCTTCTTTACCGAGGCATAAACCGTTTCTTCGTCGAAGGGATTCAGGGTCATCAGATCGATCACCTCCGCGTCCGCGCCCTCCACCGCCTTCATTGTCTTCTGCAGCATGCTTCCCCAGGCGACCACCGTCACCTGGCCGCCTTCCTGCACAATCCTCGCCTTGCCGAGCGGGACGGTATACTCTCCCTCCGGTACTTCCTCTTTGATCATGCGGTATAGCCTGGTCGATTCGAGGAATATCACCGGATCAGGGTCCCTGATAGCCGAGATGAGCAGTCCCTTGGCGTTGTAAGGCGAAGAAGGCACAACTACCTTGATCCCCGGCATGTGGCAGAAGTGGGCCTCGGAGCTTTCGGAATGGTGCTCGGGCGATTTGATGCCGACGCCGTAGGGGGTCCTGATCACAAGCGGCACACTGTAGCGGCCCCGGGAGCGCGAACGTATCCGCGCGGCGTGGTTGAATATCTGGTCCACCGCCGGGTAGATGAAGCCCATGAACTGGATCTCCGCCACCGGTCTAAGCCCGTAGACCGCCATGCCGATGGCCGTACCGACGATGCCCGATTCTGCAAGCGGGGTGTCCATCACCCGCTCCTCGCCGAATTGGTCCATGAGTCCTTCGGTCACCCTGAAGACGCCGCCGTCGCGGCCGACGTCCTCGCCGAGTATCACCACGTTTTTGTCCCTCTCCATCTCCTCCTTCAATGCGAGGTTAATCGCATGCACCATGTTCATAGTCGCCATCAGAAATCCCTCATCTGTTTTTTCTGTCTTGAGGTTGGTTCTTTATACGTATACGTCAGCATGTCGGCCGGCTTAGGCTTTTCCACCGCTTCAGCCTTCTTCACCGCATCGTCCACCAGCGCGACCGCAGCAGCCTCTGTCTGTTTTCCGAATGCTTCCGTCCAGAGGCCCTTCTTCTCCATGTAGCGCTGCAGCCTCATGATCGGGTCCTTCGCCTTCCAGGCCTCGACCTCTTCCTTTGAACGGTACCGTGAGGCGTCGTCGGCCGTAGTGTGGTCCGACATCCGGTAGGTATGGCATTCGATCAGCGTCGGTCCGTCACCGTTTCTCGCCTTCTCCACAGCCGCTTTCGTTGCCTTGTACACGGCGAAGATATCGTTGCCGTCTACCTGTATGCCTTCGAAACCGTAGGCGAACGCCTTCTGGGCGATCGTCTTCGCAGCGGTCTGCTTCGCACGCGGCACTGATATGGCCCACTGGTTATTCTCACAAATGAAGACGATGGGCGCCTTGAACACTCCCGCAAAGTTCATCCCCTCGTGGAAGTCTCCTTCTGACGTGCCGCCGTCGCCGAAATACGTCAGCGTCACCACCTTGTCGCGCTTATACTTGGCCGCCATCGCCGCCCCGACCGCATGCAACATGTGGGTGCCGACCGGGATCGAGATCGGGAACATGTTAAGTCCCTCTGGTATCTTGATCCCGCGCTCGTCGCCGCCCCAGTACTGGAGGATCATATACATCTCGTATCCCCTGGCGACGAAGACGCCGTTCTCCCTGAACGACGGGAAGACCCAATCCTCCTTTTCGAGCGCGTAGACCGTCCCGAGTTGGGACGCCTCCTGTCCGAGTATCGAGGCATAGGTGCCGATCCTCCCCTCCCTCTGGAGGTTCAGCGCCCGGTGGTCGAAGGTCCTCATCCGGACGAGCGTCTCGTATAACTCCCTGATCTGCGAATCCGACAGCGGAGGCATCAGTGATTCGTCCGCGTCTCCTGTCTCGCTCAGGATTTCGAGACGTTTTACATTACATGATTCAATAGTCGTTTCAGGCATCTCTGTCTCACCTTTGCATGATGTATTTGTTTTCGTAATCCGGCTTGTTCAAATCTTACCACAATTTCGGGACTGATTCCATATCAAGCAGACCTCTTTTTTTGCCGGCGGCCGTAGTGGATTTTCCCTTTAAAGGCCCGATTTATGCCTTCGCAAAAGGCATTGGTTGATTCTGGATATCTTTTTCGCATTGACTTTACCGCGCGTATATGATAAAAAAAATGCTACTAACTTTAGGAGGTAGGAATGAGGACTTTATTTTACTCAGCCGCATTTGTTCTTCTCTGTACCGGTACGGTTTTTGCCGGCGCCATCGCGACAACGCCTGAAACTGTGCCTGCTCTTGCGCCGTGGGGTATGATCGGGTCCGCGGCGGCACTCGGAGTGTCGGGACTGTATTTCATCATAAGGAGACACAAATAGGAAAGTCCCGAAACCGGACGTTCCCCGGATAATCGTATCATGGCATTCAGCCGCCGGAGCTTTCTCAGGGCGACCCTCGGCATAGCTCTGCTCGCCTCTTCCGGCTACATCCTGAAAGACCTTTTTCTTCCCTCGCAGATCGAACCCGCCAAACGCAGAACGCTCGAGGCGCTCCTCGACACCCTCATCCCTTCAGACACAACACCTGGTGCAGTACAACTCGGCGTGTCCGGGAAGATTCTCGGCAAGGCCTTCGAAGACGGCGAATACCGCCGGCTTGTCAGAAAAGGCTGTGACTGGTTGGACCGGATGGCCGGGGAACACAATGCAGACAGCTTCTCTTCGCTCGGGGAGCGAGAGAGGGAGGAACTGGTGGGACAGACGGAGGAAGCCCCTGCCGGCTCGCTCCCAAGGATCTTTTTCGAGCGCATGAGGGCCGACGCCTTTTTCCACTATTATGCGCATCCCGCAAGCTGGGAAAAAATCGGATACACGGGGCCTCCACAGCCCGACGGATACCCCGATTATGCAGCGGCTCCGAAGGCGAGTTCGTAATGGCCGATACAGACTTTGATGTGGTCATAATCGGCTCCGGCGCAGGGGGCGGAGCGAGCGCATGGTCGCTTTCCCGCCGGAAGATCAGAGTACTCCTCCTCGATGCGGGGCCTTCCTACGACCCTTCGGAATACGGCCTTTACAAGACGGACTGGGAACAGCGCCTTTTCCCCGAGAAGGCAAAACACAGGGCCCGTTATACTTTCGGTCCGATGCAGGAACTCTCTCCGGAAAGGGACGGCCTTCGTACCTGGAACCACCTGTCGGGAAAAATCAACGCCACCGGCCGCAGAATCGCCGGCGAGTATTATCACAAGCGGGGTATCGGCGGCAGCACGCTCGTCTTCAGCGGCGAGGCCCATCGGCTCAATCCGGAATCGATGAAGATGTACAGTCGTTTCGGCGTCGGTGCCGACTGGCCCCTCACCTATAAGGAACTCGAAGCCTACTACTGCATTGCCGAGCGTATCGTCGGTGTTGCCGGGCCGCCGGGAGAGGTCGTTCGTTTCAGGAGCGAACCGTATCCCCTTCCGCCGCACCGCCTGAGTTACGCGAGCAGCAAGGTCCGCGATGGCTGCCGTGCCCTAGGACTCACATGGGTCGAAAATGCCGTTGCAATACTTTCGCGTCCATATGGAGGCAGGCCGGAGTGTAACTACTGCGCAAACTGCTACCGCGGCTGCACAAGGACGGACAAAGGAAGCACTGACGTAACGTTTATCCGTAAAGCGGTGGAAACCGGCTTCTGCACGGTGAGAACCGATTCTCAGGTCACGCGTCTCGAGGCAGGACCGGCCGACAGGGTCACCGCCGTCCATTATGTCGACGGTGAAAACAGGGAGCATGAGACGTCTGCAGGGGCCGTAGTCGTCGCATGCGGGGCAATAGAAACGCCGCGACTGCTTCTCGCCTCGAAAAACCGCAATGCCCCGGACGGCCTCGGCAACGAGTCGGGCCAGGCCGGAAGAAACTTTATGGAGACACTCGCATGGTCCTCGACCGGACTCCACCCTGAACCTCTCGGAAGCCACCGCGGCATCCCGGTCGACAGCGTCTGCTGGGACTTCAATGCTCCCGACTCGATGCGGGGTATAGCGGGCGGATGCCGCTTCTGCTCGGCCACCCCTGAGGCCGATCTGCTCGGTCCCATCAATTACGCAAAACGCGTAGTCAAAGGCTGGGGAAGAAGACACAAAGAGGAGATGAGACGGGTTTTCGGCAGCGCCCTCACGATCATCGCCATGGGCGAATCTCTTCCCAACGAAAAATCCTTCATCGACCTCGACCCCCATGAGAAAGACGGCCTCGGCATGCCCGTAGCCCGCATCAACACCTTTCTCGACGGGATGGAGACAGCGCGCCTTGAGTTCATGGCATCGAAGACCAGGGAGATACTACAGGCCTCCGGAGCAGAAAAAACTATCGAGGAATTCGGCACCTACGATATCTTCTCGTCGACCCACGTCTTCGGCACCTGCAGGATGGGCACTGATCCCGAACAATCGGTGCTCGATGCATACGGCCGGAGCCACCGCTGGAAAAACCTCTTCATGGCGGATGCAAGCGTCTTTCCGAGCAGCGGCGGAGGCGAGTCGCCATCTCTTACGATCGAGGCGCTCGCCATACGCACCGCCGAGCACATCCTCTCTCTCTCCAAGAGAGGGGAACTGTAAACCTGCTAATATGTGCGTAGATAAAATCTCCCTCTACGAGTCGTAGACCTCACCCTCTCCCGGATCATAACTCCAAAGAGTCCCGAAAGCTTTCGGGATTTAGCAAAGTTAGGTTAGGAGGATTTTATAACCGAATGTCTTCTTTTTATGAACCTCTCAGCAATCCGGCAGTAAGAGAGCGCTTATTTCGCTTTCAGCCCCCCCTGTCGAGATCTGATGATCGTTCTCGCCCAGACCGCACCTGCCCAATACGTGGCAAAGGCCATTATCAGCCCGACGATCAGCGATACAGTAACGACCATCCCGTCCAGTGCGCATGTCGCCCCCCGGGATGACGTCAGCGTGCCGATAAGTCTGAAGAGGTCGTCGCTCCGCCACCTTACGGGATTCAATGACGGGGAATAAAGGACGGCCGCCTTTGAGATAAGCAATGAGCCCATTTCATAATAATCGCCGGTTGCAGACATGAACGGCACATATGCAAGGGGCGCAGCCAGCCCGAGCACGATGCACTTGACCGGGGGAGACGTCTTCAAGAAAGCGACAGACCTCAAAAGAGGGACCCCTATAAGTATCGTGAGAAGGTATGGCAGAAAATCGGTGAAGAAGTAAGTGAAATCGCTTCCTCCCGTATCGAATCCGGTAAGTCTACCGGAATATTCGGACCCTACCGATACAAAAGGGAAAACTTTCTTGAGAAGCGTGGCCCCGTAAATTCCGGATATCTCGAGTCTCGTCACCTTTCCGCCGCCGAGGACACATCCGAGCGCGTGGAGGAGTTCATGCACAGGGACATACACCCACCATGAGGCTGCGGAGGAAAGGAGCATCAGCAAGACATAGCCCATCTTACCATCGGACAGGCATGTTTCGAGTCCCGAGAAAAAGTCGCGTACAGGAAGAAAAAACCATCCGGCCGGGGAGAATCGCGTGACTGCCTTTCCCGCCCGCCCCATTCAGAACTTATGGCCCGGCAACGTGGGCCACGGCAGGACTGCTCTGCCGATGCCCGAATATCCAGAGCTTGATAAATTTCACGTATTCGCTGAAGACGGTGTCCCTGTCGCGCGGTCTCTTCCACCATCCATCGAAACTGAACCAGCTCTTTTCGACTGGGGCGCTGACAATTGTCACGCCGGGGATTATCCGTCTGAAATAGATCGAGGCCCGTCTGCTGTGATATGACGATGTGACCAGAATCAGAGATTTATACCGCTCTTTTCTCAAGATATCCGCAATATATTCGGCATCTTCTTCGGTCGACATCGACCGGTCGGCAAGGAAGATGTCCTTCCCCGGGACGCCGAGCGCCTCGGCCTGTTCCTTCATCAGCCCGGCCCACGTGTGGCTGCCCACGACGGGCCCGCCCGTCATGATGATCCGGTCTTTCCTCGCCCATCCTTCCCTGAAGAGTTTCACCCCGTATTCGACGCGTTCAGACTTTTCCCCGCCGAGCACCACGATCACATCGGCAGGCTTGAGCTCGTCCTTCGCAAGGAGATACCCGCCGGCCTTTTCGAGCAGAAAGCCGTGCCCGAAATAGACTAGCCCTGCAAAGACTAGAAAAAGGATGAGCAGCCTGAGGCATCTGAACATAGGCCTATGCCAGATAATCCGTGAGCGCCTCTTCCCAATGGCGCATCCCGCCAAGCCCTTCGAGTCTCAGCATTGTATGTCCGAGGACCGAATTCGCAGGTCTCCTGGCAGGCCTTTTGAACATCTCCGAGGTCACCGGGGTGATCCTCTTGTCGATCCCTTTCTTCCGGGCGATCGCAACGGCAAACTCATACCACGAACACTTTCCGGAGTTCGTCACATGATATATCCCGTATCCTCTCCCAATGATCTCTTTCAGCTTCTCCGCGAGGTCTGCGGTATAGGTCGGAGATCCGACCTGGTCGTTCACCACATCTATCCCTTCCCGCTCCGAAAGGAGCCTTCCTATCGTATCGACGAAGTTCTTCCCGTTCTTGCCGTAAAGCCATGAGGTCCGAACGATGTAATACCTGTTCGTGAGGGACATGACAAACCGCTCTCCCAGAAGCTTCGACAGGCCGTATTGATTGACAGGGTTCGTATCTTCCCATTCGTTGTAAGGGCCGCTTTTTTCACCATTGAAGACGTAATCCGTGCTTATCTGCACGACCGGACATCCGGCCTCCTCGCAGGCGATCGCGACATTCCGTGCGCCGAGACCGTTGACGAGGTAAGCGAGGTCGGGTTCCGATTCGCACCGGTCGACGTCGGTGAATGCGGCAGCGTTGATCACATAATCGGGCTTTATCTCTCTTATCCGCTCCACCACCGCATCGAGCCTGGTGATATCGAGCGTCTCGTAAGTAAGTCCGACGAGTTCCACGCCAGAAAAGACCCGGCCGATATCATAGCCGAGCATGCCTTCAGAGCCTGTCACAGCTATCTTCATCCGTCCGCCTTTTTCCCATACTGCAATTCGTAATATTCCCGGTACGCGCCGGAGATGATCCGCTCCCACCACGGCCGGTGGGCCAGATACCAGTCCACTGTCGCCTCGATTCCCTCGTCAAAACCGGTAGCAGGCCCCCAGCCGAATTCCCGCTCCATCTTCGAAGGGTCGATGGCGTATCTCCGGTCGTGACCGGGCCTGTCTTTCACGAAGGTGACAAGTCCGAGAAGCGAGCCCTCGGAGGCGCCGGTCTTGCGGGCGACCGTCATAAGCAGCTTTCTGACGATGTCGATGTTTTTTTGTTCGTTCTTGCCGCCGATATTGTAGACCCCGCCTGCCCTTCCCCTATGAAAGACGATATCGACCGCCCGGCAGTGGTCCCCGACAAAAAGCCAGTCGCGCACGTTCAGCCCGTCTCCGTACACCGGGACCGGCTTGCCGCGGAGGGCGTTTGCGATCACGAGGGGTATCAGTTTCTCCGGAAACTGGTAGGGCCCATAATTGTTGGAACATCTCGTGATCACCACGTCCAGACCGTAGGTCTCGTGGTAGCTTCTGGCGATAAGATCCGATGAGGCCTTGCTCGCAGCATACGGGCTGTTCGGCATGAGGGGGGATTCCTCCTGAAACAACCCCTTTTCAATCGATCCGTATACCTCGTCGGTCGATACATGGACCATCCTGCAACGCCGCTTCCGCGCGGCATCGAGAAGACACTGTGTCCCGATTACGTTGGTCCTGAGAAAAGGCGTGGAATCGAGGATGCTCCTGTCGACGTGGCTCTCCGCGGCAAAATGGACGATCGCATCGAACCCTATACCGTCAAGCAGACTACGGTCGCAGATATCGCCCTTTACGAACCGATAATTCGGAATGCCTTCGAGATCAGAGAGATTTTCAAGATTGCCGGCATAGGTAAGCAGGTCGAGGTTGATGATCTCGTACTCGGGATAGGAATTAAGCATATGCCGGACAAAATTGGAGCCGATAAATCCCGCGCCGCCGGTAACGAGTAGCTTCATCAGTCTATCCTGAACGGCGAAGAAGCATCGTCCTCGTATCTGACCTCATCCACCGGGTCGGCCTTCCCATGCCCACGGTAAAGCCTGTCCGGCAGGTTAAGGACAAGTCCGTCGGCGCTTCCAATGTTCTTGTAAGCGTGCACCACCCCGGGGGGGACGATTGCGGTAAAAGGGGCACCCTTGCCCTCAAATACTATCCTCTTACCGTACGTCGCGGAGCCTTTCCTGTTGTCCCAGAGATAAAGCCTGAAATTACCAAGAAAGCAGAAAAAATCGGATTGTTCAATATGCTCGTGCGGGCCCCTTGCCACATTCGGCCTCGTCATCGAGACATATGACATGACCGCACGGTAGTCCGTCTCATCATCCCTGAATATCTCGGCGAGCCATCCCCTCTCATCGTGGTACACGTTCAGTTCTTTTATGACCACGCCTTCCAACGGTGCCTACACCTCCATAACCGAATCATCGCCCAGCATGAGCCGCAGAGCGCCGTGCCTGCTGTTCTTCACTATCCGGACCCTTCTGCCGATAAGGCTCTCTTCAAGCCGATCGATGTTCAATACCTCGCTGCCGTTCATCACGACGGAGTGTTCGATCGAGGAGTTGATCACCCTGACGTTGTCACCGATACTGGTATGAGGCCCGATAAAGGAATTTTCGATGATCGTGTGTTCGCCGATCACCACCGGGCCCCGGACAGTGCTGCCTTTCACGAGAGATGTCTTCGCCACCGTCACTCTCCCCAGGACCCTGCTCGACTTGTCCACCGTGCCGGTGATGTCCTTCTTTCCCCATTCGTCGAGAACGATGGCGTTCGCTGTGAGGAGGTCGTCCTTCTTACCGGTATCGAGCCACCATGAGTCGAGCACGAAACTTCTCACCCGTTTGCCCATAAAGACCAATTCCTGTATGGCGTCGGTGATTTCGAGTTCGCCCCGTTTCGACGGGCTGATGCGATCGATGGCGCTGTGGATCTTAGGCGAAAAGATATAGACGCCGACGAGGGCCAGATTAGAGGGAGGGTCATCGGGCTTTTCGACAAGTCTGATGATATTTCCTCTCCCGGAGACCTCGGCAACGCCGAACTGTTTGGGATTGTCGACCTCCTTCAGGAGTATAAGCGCATCGGACTTCTTTTTTGAGAAATCCTCGACAAATTTTCTTATGTCTCGCCCGATGAGGTTGTCACCGAGGTACATAACGAAGGGCGATTTCCTAAGGAAAGGCGCCGCAGTCTTCACCGCATGCGCCAGGCCTGCAGGCGCGTCTTGCCGGATGTAGGTGATCTTCGCGTTCCACCGTTTCCCGTCGCCCACCGCCTCGCGTATCTCCTCGCCTGTCTCGGGCGAAATGATAATACCGATGTCCCTGATCCCCGCCTGCACGATGTTGTCGATGCAGTAAAAAAGGATCGGTCTGTTCGCCACAGGGACAAGCTGTTTAGCACCGGAGTAAGTGAGCGGCCTGAGACGAGTCCCCTTCCCTCCGCTCAATATCAACGCCTTCATGTGGTATATGATATCCCATGAATTGCCGGAAATTCAATTTTGTGGGGGGGGACCGTCAGTTACAAGAGTAAGGACAAGAAAGATTCCGGGCGAGCCGGAATGACAGAACTCGGCGCGCAAGCTCCTTGTCATTCCTTCTCTAGGCTGTACGAACAACGGCAGCCCTCGCCGGGGTTGCCGACCCCTAATTCCCCGGGCGCCGGGGGGGAATATAGGCAGGGACATTCGCGGCGGGTTCAAAAGGCATTTCCTGCTCATAGCCTTCGCTGTCGGCGTCTTCCTTTTCCTCCATGCGGGTCTCTTTTGAAGTGGAACGGTCAGTCCCGGTCTCCTGAATAGGGGACAATATCCTCTTCGAAGCGGGGGGGTTCTTGCGGACAGCCGGCATACCCCGCGGCCGCGAACTGGCAGGAGGGAAGGAAGCTGTTTCGGCAGGCGGCAGGGGCCGGGGTTTCGCCGAAACCTCCTGTTTGACCGGCGTTGTCCCGGAGCTGTACACCTCCACTTTACTCACCATCCCCTTCGTGTCATACCGTATCATGTAGTTCTTTTCTTTCACAAGCGACAGCAGTCTTGCGATTCCCCTTTCGAGGTCTAGATCGCTGAACGAAGTCGTCACCGTCTTCGCATATACGCCGCCGACAATCTCCATCTTTATTCCCGATTTTTCGGAGATCGCCTGCATCACTTCCCCGAAGCCTGCGTCGACAAGTTCGACACTGATGCGGCCTTTCTTTACTTCGACCCGGGAAAGAGGTTTTGGGGGTTCGCTCTGAACGGCGGTCCCCTCATCTCCTGCTGTCTCACCTTCCCTGCCGGCTGCCGCCGCAAAAAAAGAGACACCGTCAAAAA
>JAKAIZ010000264.1 GCA_021814065.1 Nitrospirota bacterium
TCGCCTCCTCGAGACGATTTCTTCTGAAGAAAAGGTCTGTAACTATATCGACATGCCGCTTCAGCACTCCGAACGGAATATCTTGAAGCTGATGGGGAGAGGCGGCAGCAGGTCATATTTCGAAAAGCTGATCGTGAAGATAAGGGAGAAGGTGCCGGGTGTGAGCATCCGGACGACCTTTATCGTGGGTTTCCCAGGTGAAACCGAGGAGGATTTCGATCATCTGATGAAGTTCGTCCGGAAGATGAAGTTCGAGCGGCTCGGCGCATTCACCTACTCGAAGGAAAATGGCACGCCCGCGGCGAAGCTCAAAGGGCAGGCAGGAAAGCAAAAAAAAGTGGAGAGGTACGAGAAGCTGATGGAGATGCAATCCGCGATCTCTCTTGAGAAGAACAAGGAGTTGATCGGCAGGACGTTCCGTGCGCTGGTCGACGACATCGATGACGGCGTGGCTATTGCGAGACTATCTTCGCAGGCGCCTGAGATCGACGGGGTTGTCTTTCTTGAGGAGAAGGGGCTGCTGAAGGGGACCTTTGTCGATATAAGAATTACCGAGGCCTTTGACTACGACCTGAAAGGAACAATCGTGAAATGAGAAAATTCCCTTTTCTGCATCTCATCCTTTTTTTGCTCACCTTTCTTTCGACTCTTGCGGTAGGCGCCCTGAACGTTGGGGTGAATATTTTGGATGAGCCGACGAAGATATATAAAGGGCTGCCATTTTCGGCTACCCTTCTGATCATCCTTCTTTCACATGAGTTTTCTCATTTCCTGTCTTCAAAGAAACACCACGTCCATGCGACGCTCCCGTATTTTATCCCGGCACCGACGCTCTTCGGCACCCTTGGCGCGTTCATAAAAATGAAGTCTCCGATACAGACTAAAAATGCACTTATGGACATCGGAGCCTCCGGGCCGATAGCCGGGTTTTTGGTGTCGCTCGTAGCTACCACCGTCGGCCTTTTCTTCTCGAAGGTCGTACCGGTAACAAAGACGGCGGGGATGATTTCGCTCGGCGACTCGCTGCTTTTTTCAGGATTGACGAGGCTTATTCTCGGCGATGTACCGGCGAATCACGATGTACTGCTTCACCCTGTTGCGTTCGCAGGGTGGATCGGCTTTTTTGTGACGGCGCTTAATCTCATTCCAGTCGGACAGCTGGACGGGGGGCATATAGTGTACGCCCTTATCGGAGAGCGGCACGCAAAACTGTCGAAGGTATTGATAGGGGTGATGATCGTTCTCGGACTCGCAGTATGGGAAGGATGGCTCGTTTGGGCGGTGCTCCTCGTCATACTCGGCTTCAGACACCCTCCGATTATCTATGCGGACGTTCCGCTCGATTCAAAGAGACGGCTGATAGGATGGACCGCTGTGATCATCTTTATCCTGACGTTCATCCCCGTTCCGATTACGATTGTGGGAGAACTGGGGTAAAGGAAGAAGAAAAGAGGGGAGTTGTGAAACTCCCCTCTTGCAGATCTTCTCAGAATCTCCAGGTAACGCCGAACTCGATGCTGTCTTCGCTCAGTTCCGACTTAAGAGTGACAGGCACCGGAGACGTGGGAGTTGTGCCGTTTTCACTGATCGTCTCTTTAAAGGCATGAGTATATCCCGCATTCAGGGCGAACTTGTTCGAAATCTCGTAGCCGATTCCGAAGCTGACGTGCTGTTTTGCCACGGCCGGGAACCCTATGATCCTAAACGTCTCGTAATAGTAATTGGGAAAGGGAATGCCCTGAACAAAAGTCGTCGGCGGATTCTGTGTGCCGTTGAACCCGACAAAGTTGTTATGTTCATTTACCGGGTTGTTGGCATAGTTGTAGCCGATGCGGAAGGCAAGCTGTTTGGTCGGCTTATATTGAGCGCCGAGGGCCAATACCCACTGGTCCTTCCAGTCGAAGTCGTCATAGCCCGTTGCGCTAGACCAGTTTATCCAGCGACCGTCCAATTCCAGCAAGAGGGTGTTTCTGATCGGCTCCATTGCGATGCCGACGCCGACCTGCTGGGGCGACGCGAGTTTCAGATCCCTGGATCCGGCGGGAGTACCCACCACGTTTTTATAATCGACTTCTTGAGGCGTTACATAAGTAGCGCCGAGAGTTATCATATCGGCAACCTTGTAGATAGCACCAAGCTGCGCGCCGATACCATAATTAAAGGAAGAGCCGTTTCTCAAATCGAGATTCGCGTAATCGATATGTACGCCAAGGCCGAGAGATAGATTGTTGTTGACCTGGTAGGAGATTGAGGGGGAAAATTTCATAATCTGCAGCTGCGTATATTCCCCCTGCAGAAGGGGGAATTGTCCACCGCTCCCCGGCAAGGGTGCACCATCAATGGAAGTGTTTCTGTAGTCTACGCCGAGGCCGGATACGCCGTAGGCGGCCAGGCCGAATCTCCATTGGTTAGTAATGGGGACGGACAAGCCGATTGCAGGTATCGCATATACCTTTCTGTCACTGCTGGCATTGATGACGTTGCCGTCGCTTGTCGTGACGGTGGCGTCTACTTTGGGCATAAAAAGTGTTCCCCCGAAGTTTACCTCTGTCCCGGGGCAGTAAGGCCCGAAACACATTGCTGCCGGGTTTGCGAAGACCGCGCTGATGGCGTCCTGCGGCGCTGCAATTCCGACGCCGCCCATAGACCGTGCAATCGGGCCGACGGCCATGAGGTTATCACCGTTTGTTGCTGATGCAAAGCCCATAAAGGTCAAGACAAAAAAGACTGAAAAAAATGGAGAGAGATATCTCCTCATTGACTATCCTCCTTTTTTAATTTTGATTAAAACAAATAAGTAAGCTTCACCTCCTTCTATGTTTGATGGCCCGGTATATTCGATTCACAGCATCGGCTCTTCAAAACAGG
Source organism: Nitrospirota bacterium (assembly GCA_021814065.1). GTDB lineage: Bacteria > Nitrospirota > Thermodesulfovibrionia > Thermodesulfovibrionales > UBA6898 > Sulfobium. The sequence continues at coordinate 2,869 of JAKAIZ010000264.1, forward strand.
ATATAGTATCGCGTCCCGGTCGTCAAGTAAGTATCTGGAACTATCAAGAAGATTACTAACTATAGAAGTACGCAACATTATATAAACAAGCTTATATTCGCATCGAGTGCAAAGTCCAGGAACTCGGCCGCCCCTGCAGCGATCGTCCCTTCCACGAGGTCCTCTTTCTTCACCC
>JAKAIZ010000089.1 GCA_021814065.1 Nitrospirota bacterium
TGTCGGCAAATGGATGAAGGCATCCGGTTATCCCATCGGAAGTCCGGAGAGAAGGGATCGCTGCGCAAGGGTTGCAGCGAGTGTTGCCTACAAGCTTGTTGAAGATCTAAATGCCTGGAAGGACGGGAAATATGCAGAAAAGGCAGCGTGGGGACCGGTGAAAGACTTCGGCATCACAGCGCAGCAGAATTGTACTGACTGCCATGGCTCAAACGTGCCGACGCCCCCCGCCGCAAAGAAAATATAGCTGGTATTTACCCATCAGCGGGCGGGATGAACTCCCGCCCGCATAAGGGCGCTATAATAAAAATAACGCCTATGAACCGGTACACCATCATTATCATCCTCATCACGCTGGCGGTTACTACGACAATGCTGACGAGTTTCCTTTCCTACAGGAACGCAGGGCGCGCCGCAGATGACTTCCTCAGGGCCCAGGCCCTCGGCATTGCCGCAAGCCTCGATACCACACTCGCCAGATACGGCACGGGAGACAACATCTTTAAGGACATCATCAAGTCTGAGCAGTGGGAGGGGATCGCTTACCTTGCTCTTTACGGGGAAGACGGCACCGTTGTTCTGCACTCTAACAAAAACATGATCGGCAGAAAATCTGGTGACACCGCGATAAGGGATGCGCTGGCGAGCGGGAAGACGCATTTTTCCTACAGGACTCTCGGGACGGGAGAAGACGTGTTCATTATGGACACTGCGCTGCACTTCGGAACTCACGAAAAGATCCTCAGGGTCGCCCTTCATACTTATCCGTCGAGGAAGATAATCAGACAGTCACGGCTTCAGCTCTGGAGTGCGGTCGGCGTGGCCGTCATCCTTTCACTGCTCACTGTCGTTCTTCTGATCTCCATGAAAAAACGCGAAGACCTGGGCAGGGCCCTTGTGGAGAAGGAAAAACTCTCGGTACTCGGGGAGATGGCGGCCGCACTCGCTCATGAAATCCGCAACCCCCTCGGGAGCATCAAGGGGTTTGCCCAGTACCTCCGGGAGCGGTGCGCCGGGCAGGATTACGCCGGAGAGGAGGCAGGATGTCTCGATGTGATAGTCTCGGAATCCGGCCGCATCGAGAGACTGACTGAAGATCTTCTTTCCTATTCGCGAAAGGATGCGGTAAGGCTCGGCACATTCCGGCTGTCTGAACTGCTCAGGGAGCTCCTTTCGTCGCTCAGTCTGCCGGTGTCGGTCTCGGTGAAAGACCTTGTCGATGATGCCCTGGTTCTGACGTCGGACAGGGAAAAACTGAGGCAGGTTTTTGCGAACCTCATTCAGAACAGCCTGGATGCGATCTCCGGGAACGGGGTGGTCACCATAAGAGGCAAGAAAGAAGGGAGAATGGCTATGTTAAGCGTCGAGGATACAGGAGCGGGGATCGATGAGCAGACGATGCAGAATATATTCAGGCCCTTTTTTACGACAAAGGCGAAAGGTACCGGACTCGGACTCGCGATCGCCGACAGATACGTTCGACTGCTCGGGGGCAGTATATGCGTGGAGAGTGTGGTAGGCAAAGGCAGCACCTTTACGTTTGTGATTCCCAGGGAGATGCCGGTTGCCGTTGCCGGACGGACATGAAAGAAGAGAATTTCAGGATACTCGTGGTCGACGATGAGCAGAGCTTTGCACTCCTCATCTCCCGCATACTGAAAGACGAGGGATACAGGGTCGAATCGTCCCCGGCCCCTTCCGACGCGCTTGCCCGCATCGATGAGGCATGTCCCGATCTCGTCATCTCCGATCTCAGGATGCCGGGAATGAACGGGATCGATTTTATGGCTTCTGTAAGGGCAAAACACCCCGAGACCGACTTTATCATGGTCACAGCCTTCGCTTCGGTCGAGACCGCGGTAAGTGCAATGAAGCTCGGTGCCGCGGATTACATTACCAAACCGCTGAGGGACCCCGACGAGTTGCGGGAGGTTGTGCGCAAGGCATTTGAAAACCAAAAGCTGGTAGCGGAAAACAGGGCGTTGCGGGATGAGATCGGCGGGGGACTCCCGCCTTTGCCGCTTATCTTTGCCGGAATGGAAAAAGTCCGCGAGGAAATAGAAGCGGTTGCGCCCCTTGACACGACGATCATGCTTTACGGAGAGACCGGGACAGGGAAAAGCCTCATCGCAAAGGTGATCCATCAGCTCAGCGGAAAGAAGGGATTCCTCGTCACGATAAATTGCGCCGCGATCCCTGAAAACCTCCTCGAATCCGAACTGTTCGGATACGAAAAGGGCGCCTTTACCGGCGCGAACCGGACGAAAAAGGGCAAATTCGAGTTTGCGGATGAGGGGACCATATTTCTGGACGAAATCGCAGAAACGAGCCCCCCACTCCAGGCCAAGCTCCTCAGGGTACTGCAGGAAAAAAGCTTCGAGAGGCTCGGCGGGCTCGAAACGATACGGACCGATGCGCGGATTGTGGCCGCCACGAACAGGGACCTGAAACAGTTGGTATCGGAACGTCGGTTCAGGGAGGACCTCTATTATCGTATCAACGTTTTCCCCGTGCATATTCCCCCGCTCAGGGAGAGACAAGAGAGTATCCCTGAGTTGGCAGAAAATCTCGGCAGGAAGTTCTCCTTGAAGGTCGGCAAAAGAATAGACGGGATATCCCCTCAGTCTGTCGGGAGATTGAAATCCTATCATTGGCCCGGAAACATCCGTGAACTCGAAAACGTGATCGAAAAGGCGATCATCCTGAGCCGCGATGGAACGCTCTCGATTCCGGAGCTTAGGGAAAGCTCTGAAGAGCCGCTCTCGGGAGACATGAAGCAGATTGAAAAAAAGGCGATCGAAAACGCACTCAGAATAACAGGGGGCAACAGGAAGGCGGCAGCCGACGTCCTCGGCATCTCCCTGAGGTCTCTGCAGTACAAGATCAAGGATTACGGGATCACGATTTAGCCTGTCTGCGGCATTGCAATGTCCTGGATACCCTCGCCTCAGTCCTGCCCCGGGAATGCATTTTTTGCGTCCGCGAATGCAGGATTTGCATCCTTATTTCATACTGTTCTGACCGATTTTTTTTCTTTTCGTGAACTTACCTTCAGGCACGGGAAGTGCAATTCAGGATGATGAAGCGAAGAGAAAGGAGGCGGACAGGAAGGCTTCGAAACGAAACAGTAGTTAAACGGCGAAGGTCTCCGGTAGACCGGAGAAGGAACTTATTTGCAAATAATATATTTCGTGAGGAGGAAAACAAAATGAAAAGAAAAATGACGACAGGTTTGGCAGCGCTGCTCATTTTGCTTGCGGGTGCGTTTGTCGCTTTTGCAGGAAATGGAATGGGACCCGGCACCGGGGTCTGCCCGAACGCGACCGCAACCGCGATCGGCACCTGCCCCAACGGTGATTGCGCCGGCCCTATACTTTCGTGCAGCGGCGTCATAGAGACGATAACCGGAACCGTGGAAAGCTATGGGATCCCTGGCGGCGGTCTTATTGTGGTGACGGATACTTCCACAGAGACCCTTTACGGCATTGGGCCTATTTGGTACTGGGAGAGAAACGGCATGGACAGGCCGGAGATCGGTGAGGCCGTTACAATACAGGCGGAGACTGTTACGATCGGCTCGGTGACCAAGAAGGTGATCATCTCGATCACGATAAACGGACAGACATTGGTGCTCAGGGATAGCGCCACATGCCTTCCGCTCTGGAGAGGTCAGCGCTGGTAGGCATGACCATGGTATAATTTCCCGAGCGGTGATCGGTTGAGATAATTTTATCGCAGCAGACGCGTGAGGGAGGAACCCATGAAGAAGAGGAGCTTTTTTCAGATGAGGTCGCTGATATTTTCGGGCTTCATCGCGCTCCTCTTCCTCTTGTTTGCTGGGGCGGCCTTTCCTTTTGAAGGGGAGGAGGGCTACGACGAGAATACCGAGGTGGTCCTCTCCGGAACGGTGCGGGAGATCGTAGTAGGAGAAAGAGGTCCCGTTATCGTCAGGGTCCTCCATCGTGACAGGATCTATAATGTGATTACGGCGCCGCCATGGTATCTTACCCGCCAGCACATCTTTTTCCGGCAGGGTTTGGAGATCGAGGTGACCGGATCAAGGGTCCTCGCCCGCGACGGGGTCTTTTATCTCATCTCAAGGAAACTGAAGGAAGTGAGGACGGGAAGAGAGATCATGTTGCGGGACGACTCTCTGAGGCCCCTTTGGAGGGGTAGGCGCCATTCCGGGTAGCATGCCCTCAAGATTTCCTGCCGTTAGACCGTTCGCCGCTGCTGCGGAAATCGCTTTTAGTTAGAGTAACCCATTCGGCCGTTCGCGTTATTCAGCAGATTCCGGGTGTATTTTTTTTGCACAGTCGGGACAGATGCTGTGAGAAAATTCTGCCCCGGGCCGGCAGATCTGCCTGTCCCGTGCCTCCACCGGTCGGCGAAACCGTCCGACCTGGGATTCACCGGTTTAATTCACACCTGCCGTGAACGAGAATAGCCGCGGAAAGGCAGAATAAAGAAGATGCCTTTTCGACTACTTAGAGACCTTCTTTTTTACGGCTTTTGCAGCGGTAGATGCCTTCTTGGCGACTGTCTTCTTGACGGCAGTTGCCTTTTTCACAACTTTTTTTACAACCTTTTTCTCGATCTTGGTTGCTTTCTTTACTGCCTTCTTGACCGCTTTTTTCACCGTCTTTTTTACCGTCTTCTTCCCCAGCATTGATCCTCCTGAAATAAGAGATTTCTTCCGCCCGCCGATCCAGCGGAGGGACGTTCGACAAAATAGTATCAGGTAATCATGGGTACTGTCAATTGAAAGTCGACGAGACTGTAGAGCCGTCGCTATCCGAAATATTCCCTGATCTTCGCCTCGATCACACTGTAAGGCACAAAAAAGGGCTTCTCGACGATAGTGATTTTTATCTCGTTCGCCGACATGCAGCAATATTCGCCCTTGATGAACCCCAGCGGCGTTTTGCCGGAAAAGGTCCCGCAGGATTCATTGCCCTCAAAGCTCCCGCCGCTGCAGGTAATTTCGGAGCCGACCTTTCCCAGGGTGACTGATATCAACCCGGATACCGGTATTGTGAAGAAGTGCGCCATGATTCTTCTATTATGCGCGATGGCTGTCCGCTTGTCCATTATATTGCAGCTGATAGACATGTCCGTCTCTGCGTTATGCAACGTTGAGGTAAAGTGACGCGCGCCCTTGGCCCGCTCATAATAAATGCGCTACACTACGACGACACGGTGAAAAAATCGAGAGTCATTGTCAGGAGAGCCTCCTACGATTATGGTACGCTCAAACCCCTGATCTTCGGGATCGCAGATTCCCTCTGCGGGCCAATGATCAGGAAGGGGAGCCGCGTAGTGATCAAGCCGAATCTGCTTGCGCCTTCCCGGCCCGACAGGGCTATGGTCACCCACCCCCTGGTCGTGAAGGCGGTGGCGGAGTATGTTCTTGAGAAGGGCGGACGTCCGCAGATATCAGACAGTCCGGCCATGGGCGGCTTCGGAAAGGTGCTGAACGAAAGCGGTCTCGGAGAAGCGTTGAAAGGGATGGAGGTCGAGTTCAAAGAATTCAGAGAATCCTCGGGATTCGATATAGGCGAGCCTTTTAAAAAGATCGATATCGCGAAGGATGCGCTCGAAGCCGACCTCCTCATCAACGTCCCGAAGTTAAAGACCCATGCCCAGATGCGTATGACGCTCGGGGTGAAGAACCTCTTCGGCTGTATCGTCGGCCTCAGAAAACCGGAATGGCACTTAAGAACAGGGGTAAGCCGTGAGCTGTTTGCAACGCTGCTGGTAAAAATCCACCACGCCCTGCGTCCATCCGCCACCATCCTCGACGGCATCCTCGCGATGGAGGGGCAGGGACCCGGCAGGAGCGGGACCCCGAGGGAACTGGGAATCATCGTCGCGAGTGACGACACCTATGCGCTCGACGTTGCCGTCTGCAGGATGCTCGGCCTCGACCCGTACAGCGTTTTCACCAACAAGGCGGCCCGAGAGATGGGGCATGTCGCTGATGAGATTGAGGTGATTGGCGAAGTGCCGATCATTGATAACTTTAGATTCCCCGATATCGCGCCGCTCGTCTTCGGTCCAGAAAAACTGCATGGGTTCATGAGGCGGCATCTTGTCCAGAGGCCGCTGTCCGAGGAGTCCGCCTGCAGGCTGTGCGGGGAATGCTGGAAGTACTGTCCTACAAAGGCGATCTCGCGGGAAGGCCACAGGATCCGAATCGATTACAATAAATGTATACGGTGCTATTGCTGCATAGAGGTCTGCCCGCATGCCGCGCTTCGTACCCAAGAGCCGCTTCTGGGCAAGGCATTCAGAAGACTCAGGAAATGATCCGTTGGCGGCGATGCGCAGCGCGCTCCGCGGAATCACTTCCCGAAATTTACACCGGTGCCCTTCGATGATATGTTTCTCATTTCTGTCTGCTGCGGACCGAAGTTCCATGCAGCTGAGAAGGGTTAACGGACCTTGTACGCGATCAGCACGCCGTCTCTCAGGGGAAGGAGTGTCGAGAAGAAATCGGCATTCCCGAACATGAATTCATTGAACTTTTTTATCCCCAGCGTGTCCCTGTCTCTGTTCTTGCCGGTCACTTTTCCGTACCACAGGGTATTGTCGGCGATTACGAGCGCGTTTTTGGCGAGATTCGGCAGGAGACGCTTTATTGCTCTCGGGTACTCGTGCTTGTCGATGTCGATGAAGAGGATGTTGATGTCCCGGTAAGCGGACGCGATACTGACTGCGTCTCCGGCATGGAAAGAGGCTTTTCCTGAAAGACCGGCCTTTCCGAATATCTCTTTCGCGTAAGCAATGTTATCTTCTTCATTATCAGTCAATATTACTTTGCCCCTGCCGAGAGCCTTTGCAAACCAGTATGCCGAGTAGCCATAACCCGAACCGAGTTCGACCACAAGCCTGGGATCCTTCAGTTTCGTGAGCAGATAGATGAGCCTGCCCACAAGCCTGTCGACGATTGGGAAATTGTTCTTTCTGGCGAGCCTTTCCATTTCGAGGACAAGGGGATCGTCTTCGAGAGAAAGCTTCATGAGATAGTCGTTGATCTTCGGGTCCGTAATAGCGGGCATCATTACACCTCCTGCAACAATTGTTTGCCATGTGCTCTGTGCAGAGATACTTATTATTGCGTATTCACCTTTTCCAGGATAGTTTCGTAGTCGGGCAATTCCGGAATATCTCCCTTGCTTTCATAAAGAGGATTCCGGGACTTTTCGAGAAATCGATAAAGCAGTCTCATCCTTCTCGCTCCTTTACTATGATAAGACCAGAGATATCTCAGCGCAAGATCGGGCGACCGTAATGCAGACAGGAGGTGCCTCAGCATTCCGAATCTTTTCATCCGCAACAGTTTCAGGGCTAGATGAGCGTGAGCAAGAAAATAATCGTGCCTGCCTGTCAGCATCCCGCTGGACAATAACTTAAGGAAGAACAGTATGGCGGCTTCATCGTAACCGGCGCCCAACCGGCTGCTTCCGGAATGGAAACGCACATACGCAAAAAACTTCCTCAATAAGATGATGCTGCGCCCCTGAGACGCAAGCCTCAGCCAGAAATAGGTGTCTTCGCCCGCTCGCAGATCTTCAGGGAAGCGGATGTCCCCCATGCACTCTTTCCTGATAAGACACGAATGGATAACCAACGTATGGTGCAGCAGCGTCGAAAACGTAACACGCTCCAGTTTCAAGTAGGCGGGATGGTTTAACGGATAGGTAATCCCCGGAACATTGGAATGCTCTTCTCTATCAAAAAGCATCGGACTTTCGGGGGAAGAGTGGTCAATAAAGGCCCTGCTCAAACACGTGACGATGGCGGCTCCGGGAGTCCGTCCGAAGACTTCGAGACTCGCCCGGAGCATATGGGGATGCAGGAGGTCGTCATCGTCGAGAAAAAGGAGATAGTCTCCCCTCGCTTTTTCCAGTCCGAAGTTCCGCGCAGCGGATGCCCCCCTGTTCGACGAAAACGTGTACAAAGAGATGCGATTGTCAAGTCGCGCGATATCTTCTATCAATGGCTGAAAACGTCTGTCGGAGCCATTGTCGACAATAATAATCTCCCGTGCAGGGGAGGTCTGCGCAAGGACAGACCGCACCGCTTCACCGAGGAAAGCCGGGCGGTTGAATGTGGGGATAATGACCGATACTGCGGGCGTGTTCACGCGCCTCCTTTCACGCCTTGATCGCACCCGTCGACATCTCTTGTCCCGAATATCAATGCAAACCCTCGGGAGACACTGTGCCGTTCGGCAGCTTATTATAACAGAGAGGCTAAGGAATCAGAGAATATCGGCCGTCCGCCGGATTTCACCACAAGAACCTTCTAAACGGGTATGATATCTGATGTCCGGCACGAACGGCCACGGGCGAGCTGTGGAAGGGTGCTGAAATCGCAGGTGTTAGGAGCGAAAGGATCGAAGCGAATTCATGGCACGACAACCGGAAATTGCGTGCATCGTCTTAAGCTTAGGTGACGAACCGGGGCTGGCCGGCGCCGTGGCATCATTGCTTCGACAGGAAGAGCCGGCCGAGATCATCGTTGTCAATTCCGGCGGAGGGAACCCTGCTAAGACCCTCCGCAGCGCAGGCATCAAGGTCAGGATTGTCAATGTGGAGAAGCCGCTTTATGCCGGTGGAGTTCGAAATATCGGCATCGATTACAGCACCGCTCCCTATATCGCTTTCCTTGCGGCGGACTGTACTGCCGAGCTTGGATGGACCAGCGGACGGCTGCGGAGACACCGGGCCGGTGCCCTTGCGGTCTCCAGCGCGATAACCAATCCATACCCCGGGAATTCTTTCGCGTGGGTATCGTACATGCTCCTGTTCGCCCGAAGGATGCCCGGCACACGACCTGGGGCCTGTCTGCACTACGGTGTTTCATATTCGAGGACGCTTTTTGAGCGATTCGGCAGGTTCCGGGAAGACCTGCGGTCCGGGGAGGATACTGAATTTAACGGACGGCTTAGCGGCAGCATACCGATCCATTGGGCCCCCGATGTACGTACCGCCCACCGGCATCCTACGTCCATTTCCTCCCTGTTGAGAGATCAATTCGACCGCGGCGGCAGACGGGCCCGGGCCGCCCGGGAGCTGACGGGAAAACCGCATCGCGGCATGGTAGCGCGCAACGCACTGGAAGGCGCTTTTTTTTCTCTCGTATGGGCATGGAAGGCTGTGCAGCCCGGCGAGATAAAGCGCCTCATCAGCGCGCTGCCATGGATACCGCCCGCAGTTTTAGCGTACAGTATAGGGGCGCTCGTAGGCGGCGCTCCGGGGAGGCAAAGCGATGAAAAGAAGACCGGCCTGATGAGAGCCGGAATCCCGGTCTCCTGCCGACGGCGACCGAGGATTCTCGCTCTTCTCGCTTTCCATAACGAGCTGCGGTATCTCCCGGGATATTTTGAAAATGTCCTCCATCACGTCGACGGCATTATCGCCCTTGACGACGGTTCTGTCGACGGATCAGGGGAATTCGTCGGGAGACAGCCTGGTGTGATCAGTCTCCTGAGTGTCCCGCCGCGTGAACCCCACGATTGGAACGAACCGAAAAACCAGAGGCTTCTTATCGAAGAGGCCCTCCACCATTCTCCCGACTGGCTTCTCGCCATTGATGCCGACGAGCGCCTTGAGCAAAATTTTCGGCGGCGCGCGATAAAAGAGATTGCGCGCGCGGAGAGGAAAGGGTACAGCGCTCTTGCCGTCAGAATCCGGGAGCTTTGGGACGGGCCGCATACTTACCGGAGTGACGGGATATGGGCAAGGAAGAGTAAAGCATGCCTTTTTAAGTCCCGGCGGGACCATATTTTCAACGAACTGCCCCTGCATGGCCAATGGGCACCCTCGAACAGCCTAAGGAAAGGGGAGTTTCCGAGGGCCGATCTGATCATCTATCATCTCAAAATGATCGACGCGGCAGACCGCCGTAAGCGGTATGAACGTTATAGCGCACTCGATCCGGATCGACGGTGGCAGGCCGAAGGATATGAGTATCTGGTCGACGAGAAGGGGTTGCGGCTTAAGAAACTGCCACTCGGCCGGGGATATGCACCGGTGCCTGAGGCGGCGGACGGAGACAACCGGGGTCTTTCGTGATGTCCCACCTGCCGGATTTCTTAGTACAATGGAATAAGAGATCATTGTATCCGTTCATATGATGCAGGAATGAATGGCACCTGCCGGATCGCGATCCGCTGTAATCTCAATGGAAAAGGAGGACATCATGACGACCAATCAGAACCTCATCAAAATCTTTGAATACGCCTTAAACCAGGAGGAGACCGGGAAAAGTTTTTTCGAGACCTCTCTTCAGCGAATGGGCTGGGGTGCGGCAGTGACCGCCTTCAAGCATTTGATCAGGGAGGAAGAGCAGCATATCCGGTTTATCAGTAATATCCTGGAGCGCCTGAAGCTGGGAGATGCCGCTCAACTCCCTTCCGGGAAGGATTTTGAACCAGGAAAGACAGACTTTTTTGATATGCCGGGCAAAGGGGACGCAATACAGCAGATGATGTATGAATCGATGGTGCCGGACGTTACCGTCTTCAGCATAGCCTGGCTGATCGAGAAGGACCTCAGTGAGTATTATGAGAGGATGGCGAAGAAGACGGAAGGGCAGGCAAAAGAGGCGCTCACCATGCTGGCCGAATGGGAAAAGAGTCACGAGCGCTTCTTCCGGGAGTATCGCGAGAAGCTGACCGAAATCTATGCAAAGATGCCTTGGGGCGGATGAGCCGAGGAAGACGGTGGGCGTTCCCGGATTATTTTATACCTCTTTGATATTTTCCCCGGGATGTAATAAGATTTCCGCATGGCGCTTTTTGAAGACGACAATGAAAGGGCGGAGGCCTACCGCATCCTGGCGGATCTATTTGCCGCGCCCCCAGACGCCGACAGACTGCAGACGATACAGGAAGATTTCGGGCTGGAATCGAAGGAGTCCGAACAGGATGTCCTTGCTGATTTTAATGACCTTTTTCTTTATCCGGGCGGCAAAATACCGCCCCTTGAATCCCTCTATGCCGAAGGCGATAGCGTCGCGGAATCGGTGGAGGCGTTCTATTATCGCTCCGGACTTGCCTTCGAGGAAGAGTACAAGTTGGTGCCGGACCATATTTCACTGGAGTTCCTCTTCATGAGCTATCTCATCGACATCAACAACCACGAGCTTCAGGAGAAATTCCTTGAAGAACATGTCGCGAATTGGGTACCCTATTACTGTGAAGAAGTCATCGGGCAGGCACGGACCCTTTTTTACCGGGAGATCGCCGAAATCGCCAGAGACTTTATCCGGGACGAGTACGAGGGACTCGGGTAGGCGGGGAGGCCGGACGTGAAATACCCGAAGGATTTCCTCAGGGCATGGTCTGTCGGTCTCAACCTCGTCTTTTCGACTTTCATTGGTCTGGCCATCGGCTATTTTCTCGACAAGCTCTTCAAGGTGACATATCCCTGGCTCACCATAATTTTTTTGATCCTCGGTATAGTCTCAGGGTTCAGGGACCTCGTGAGGCTCGCCAGAAGACAGGACGATGGACCTGATAAAACGGATCGCTAAGAAGGCCCTGCTGGTCCTCTTACCTTTCGCCCTGCTCTCGGCCTTCATAGAATGGAAAAAACTTCCGGCGAGCGTCCTCATGGGCGGGATACTCGGACTTGCCAATATCAAAGGGCTCGCCTGGGGTGTGAGAGGACTCCTCGGCAACGGAAAGGCGACCGGACGGATGATCTTTTTCAGCATGTTCCGGCTCTTCCTTCTCTTTATGGTGCTCGCCCTTCTTGTCTATCTTAAACTCGTGAACGTCTTCGGGATACTTGCCGGCTTTACCGTTATTTTCATACTCCTCATGATCGAAGGCCTCAGGTATGCAAAAAACGCGGACCGGGACTCTTCCTAGCTTTTGCCCTTCATCGAGAGCAATGGCTACATCAGCTTTTTTATGAGCGAGGCGGACAGTTCGAACTTCGGGAATTCCTCATTCTTGACCACTTTATAAAAATCGCAGGAGTGACAGTTGTGAAATTTCTGCGCGAAGGTCCCCTGAATCGAGCCGCCACACATGCTGCCCGCCACCACCCAGCACGCCCTTCCGGCGTTCAGGCCGCCGTGGACATCATCAAGCCTTTTTTCCATGGTAACGGGGCAGACCCCTAATTCTTCTTCTTTCTTCCCGCCCGGTGTTCTTTCGCATCTTTTGAATTCCCAGCAGTTTACTTTTTTCATCGTGTAAGCGCCTCCTGAGGATGAACTATATGTGAACAGACCGGTAATTATAAAATCAGAAGCGACCGGAATTCAATGAGCAAAGTATTTGAAGTGGAGAACTTGCACCGTTATTTTTTGATTTCTTCCTCTTTTCTGTCAAATTCAAACCATCGGCAAATATGTAGCGCGCCACACTCTGCTCTCCCCAGTTGTGTGGCATGCCACACAACACTGTTCTTCCCATGATGACCATGTTCCGACCCAAATTCCTTGCAACTATGCAATTTTTTAACTTTCCGGTTGTTCTCATCATGGGGGCATGTATGTTGCAACTATGTCATGTGCCCACGAAATATAAAAATGTAAAATAATAAAAAGGCGGTTCTATGAAATGCCCTTATCTTGTGAGATGCGCTATGTCTAAAAGTAAGGCCGTAAACCCTTCTTATATGCCGAGTCTATTCGAGCTTCAGGAATACTGCGGCGTCAGTAGGAATTTTAAGGAATGCTCTCTTTTCACGAAATTTTGCAGACGGGAAGGAAAATATATTACAGCTGATTCTGGAGTCCTGATTTTATAGATCAATGATTGTCACCATTTTATCTCCTCCAGGGCATAATGGAAGAGGGCGAGTGATTTCGGCATCAACTCTTCTTTCATTTGTCGTGGAGGCTGTAGAGTAAGTCCGCCAATTTCGCGAACTCCTGCAGATTCAGCGTCTCGGGTCTGCGCTGCGGGTCAATGCCTGCTGAGGTCAGAACATTTTTCGGGTCTTCGGCAAGGCCCCTTAACGAATTCGAAAGGGTCTTTCTCCTCTGCGAAAACGCGGTCCTGACGGTCCTGAAGAATATCCTCTCATCGTTGACCAGCACCGCCGGGCTTTCGAGCACCGTCATATGCACAACGGCGGAATCGACCTTCGGTGTCGGCCTGAATGCCTCTTTCGGTATGATAAACCGCAGTTCGGGCCTCGCATGATACTGGACCATTATAGAAAGGACGCCGTAATCTTTCTTCCCCGGGGCGGCGACGATCCTTTCCGCCACCTCTTTTTGGATCGTTAGCGTCATGGTCTTCAGGGTCTCTTTTGCATCGAGCAGTCTGAAAATAATCGGCGTCGTGATGTAGTAAGGGATGTTGGCTACGACCTTGAACGGTCCGACTTCCTCATAAGGAAATTTCAGCGCGTCGCCATGGACTAGCTCGACATTTCTGAAGCCTATCAGATCCGCCCGCAACCTCGCGTAAAGCTCCTGATCGAGCTCGATCGCGATGACTTTTTCGGCCTTTTCCGACAGCAGCCGCGTGAGCCTTCCGGGGCCGGGCCCTATCTCGATTACGGTATCATCCTTCGATACGCCTGCCGCCTCGATGATCCTTTGTAAAATCGAGGGGTCGTAGAGAAAGTTCTGGCCGAGATGTCTCTTCGCCACCTACAATCTCAGCCTTGCAGCAAGCCTGATCGCCTCGACCATGCTCGCTGCGTCGGCCTTCCCCTTCCAGGCTATATCATAGGCAGTTCCGTGATCAGGCGACGTCCTGATAACAGGGAGCCCTATCGTAACGTTCACCCCGTTTTCGAAGGCGATCATCTTGAGAGGCACCAGTCCCTGGTCATGGTACATACATACAACGATATCGAATGCTCCCCGGTACGCCTTATGAAACACCGTATCCGGGGGGTAGGGGCCTGATACGGAGATTCCTTCTTTT
>JAKAIZ010000090.1 GCA_021814065.1 Nitrospirota bacterium
GTGTGCCAGCCCTCTGGGCTGACATAGCCTGAGCGGATCGGGTACAATAAGCCTTTCTTGTCGCAAAAAAATCGCAGGAGGACATGTATGCTTCTTGATGTGATCATCGACAAGGATTCGCTGCCGATAGAGATCCCCGATCCCTATCACCCGGACCTTGATGCTATCGTCGGCAGCATCGGCCGTTTTGCCTCTTCTAAAGGCGCCGATCTTTCCGGGATGGACGTCCGGGGACTTGTCCCCGCGATGATCAGGGGGGTAGCTGGTTGCGAAAGGGGCTGTCCCGCGAATGCCAAGGACCTTGTTTCTAAAGGATTTCAGCGTTTTGACCTCGAATACGTCGAGGGAGGGATCCTTACGGCAACTGCATCGGCGGGCAGCGACCGGTCATTCTGCCTCAAGATGTTCCCCGACTTTTGATAATGTAGGGGCATGGCATGGCACGCCCCACCGAGTATCAGGCGCCCGTCAGCGCCTTCTGTGGTATATCCTTGCCTTTCTAAGGATCTTGACGGAGCTGGCCTGGGGCCCTTTCTCACCTTCCTCTTCCTCGAAGCGGACCTCGTTTCCTTTTTTCAGTTTCCCGAAACCGTCGAGCACGCTGTTTTGGTGAAAGTATATCTCCCGTCCTCCGAAACTTTCGATGAAGCCGTAGCCTTCACTGCGGAAGATCTTCGTTATCACACCGTGGGGCAGAAGGTCGTGGGCTTTCACTTCCCTGGCCAGTTTGAGTGAATATTCTTCGAGCTGGCTGGCGGCGTCGTCGAAGGCTTGGCGGACCGCGACATATATGTTTTCGTTGACCTGACGGAAGGGGTGTTCCCGGCTCGCCACGATCTGTTTTCGCGGCACGTTCAGCGTGATTGTTGCACGGAAGAGGTTGCCGTCCTGATGCCTCTTGTGCGGTATTTCGACAACGACCCTGCAGCTCACGATTGCGGGGAAAAACTTCTCGATCTTCTCCGCGAGGGTGTTGACCTCACCCTCTATGCTCTCCTTGTATTGCGGCTGTAGGTTCTTGTATGTGACCTTAAGCGGTACCTGCATATTCCCATGCTACCGGCGAATGCCGGGTCTGTCAACTCTAACGTTGCATAAAGTGTGTGTATTTAGGCCGTCATTCCCGCAGTCTTTAGGCGAGAATGACGGCTCTTATTTTACTATTTGCCTGCAAAAAGTCCGCCCATTATTAAAAAAGAGCTCGACCACTTCTTAAAATCATTTTTTACTTTTACCTCAAACGGTTGCGTCTTGTGTGCATGAAGTCCTGGGGGAACTCCTGTAGCCTCTTTTTCTTGACTTTCCTTCTCTTTTGCGCTATTTTTAAAAAAGTCATGGATATAAGTTCGAAACTGGTTGTAATAATAGCGATTTTTTCGTTGACCCTGTTGATCAATCTATATTTCGGCCGTCTCAGGACAAAAACGAGGAAGTTTTCCCTGAACTGGTTTCTCTGTATCCACCTGCCGATACCCTTTGTTTTTCTGGCGAGGGTCTCCTCTCACGTCAGCGCCTGGTATATCCCGCTATTTGTAGTGGCTGCACTCGGGGGCCAAGTCCTTGGCGGGAAGATAGAGATCTGATCATGCTATCGGCCATTTTGACCAGACCGGGCGAAATTGAACTGCGTGAAGTCGCTATCCCGGAGCCCTCCCCGGGAGAACTTCTCGTTGCGGTGAAGTCTTCTCTCACCTGTGGGACCGATCTTAAGGCCTTTTTAAGGGGGCACGCGCTAATCCCAATGCCGGGTCCCTTCGGCCATGAGTTCTCAGGGGTAGTGGTCGAAAAGGGCAAGGGCGTACCTAAATTTAAGGTCGGCGATGCAGTTATGGCGGTGCACAGCGCCCCCTGCCTGGAATGCGCATACTGCAAAAAGAAGCTCTTCAACCTGTGTGAAAACATTATGGCGTCAAAGGTGCTCGGAGCATTTTCAGAGTATATCCTTGTACCGAAGCACATCGTCAAACAGAACGTCTTCAAGAAGCCGAAGGGTCTTACTTTCGCCGAGGCCGCGTTCCTGGAGCCGCTGTCGTGTGTGGTGCATGGAATGGAGAATCTCCGGATCGGGAAAGAAAATACCGTATTCATAATCGGCGCAGGCCCGATCGGACTGCTCCACATGCTTCTCGCAAGAACGAAGGGGGCAAGAGTCATGATCACGGGGCTCGAGGAAGAGAGGCTCAAAACTGCCAAAAAACTCGGCGCTGACCTTGTCTTTGACCCTTCACAGACGATAAAATCTGTGCGTGATTTTACCGGAGGCATCGGGGCCGATTACATCTTCGAGTGTACGGGGCAGCCGGATATATGGGAGGCGGCCGTGGAGTATGTGCGAAGGGGAGGTACGGTGGTCCTCTTCGGCGGCTGCAAGGGCGGAGCGATCGTCAGGTTCAAGGCGGAGCGGCTCCACTACGATGAGATCGACCTGAGGGGGACCTTCCATTTTACCCCCCAGGATGTGGCGAAGGCTTACGGGCTTCTGAAGGACAGAAAGATAGATGTCCGGAAGCTGATATCCGGCACCTATCCCCTTAGTGAGATCAAAGAAGTATTTGCCAGGCTTGTCAAGGGCGACGGCATCAAATACGCGTTGACTCCGTAAAAAGTAAACACCTCACGTCTCACGCTTTACCTCTCACGTCTTCCCTTATTTTGTACCATTTCTTTTAAAGCGCGGGCGTTCTTTATCGCGGAAGCGCCGTGGCAGTTGTTGAACATCGCATAGGTGACTTTTGCCTTCCCGTCCGCTTTCAAAAGATACGGGACGAAGCTATTCAGTTCTTCGGTGGAATAGAGGTAGTCGTACCGCAGGGAAGTCTCGACGCCTCTTTTCAGCCAGTTCCCCCTGTTTCTTCCATGGAAACGGAAGTAGGCGACATCGGCAGTTACCTCTGAAACGAAGGGGATGGTCGCAAGACTGCCATACTGCGGTTCATCAGCCACTACGCACGCGAGGCGGTGCCTCCTCAGGAAATCGAAGACCTGTCCCACCCTTTCGGGTAAGAGCCAGCTGCCGTGACGGAATTCGACCGCTACAGGCAGACCTGCCACGAGAGACGTATAGCCGGCGATGAGATCGAGATGTTGCGGCCTGTAATGAAACCATGGCGGGAACTGATACACGACAACCCCGAGTTTCCCGGCATCTTTGAGCGGGGCGATGGCATCGACAAATCCCCGTCCGATCGCCTTCAGCAGCTCAGGTGCTTTTATGTAAACGTGCTTTACGCGCCTCTCACCGGCCGGCACCGACCTGAAGATTTCGGCGGGAAGCGTCTTCGGTTCGACCGCGTGGCCGGTCAGGGCGCTGAATGCTTTCACGTGGAAAACAAAATCGGCCGGTGTCCTTTCCGCCCAGAGTGAGGCATTTCTCATGTCCGGGATTGCGTAGTAGCTTGAGTCGATTTCAACGGTATCGAAAAAAGTTGCATAGTATCTGAGCCGGTCCTCGGCCGACTTTGACTCGGTGGGGTAGAATTCACCGCTTTTCAGAAGGGTCTTCTCTGTCCATGAGCACGTGCCGACACGGATCATGAGGACATTATAGCAGGCTCAAAAGCCGGCAAGCCTGAAAGCCGACGAGCCTTACGCGCGTTTGCGTAAACGTATTTTGGCCGGATATCATATAGGACTCTTTATGAAGGTTGCGAAGCTATATAGTTTTCATGATATCCGTATCGAGGACATTCCTCTCCCCGATGTGGGGCCGCGCGAAGCCCTGATCAGAACGCGCGCATGCGGGATATGTTCCGGAGATGTGATGCCCTGGTACATAGAGAAAAAGGCCCCGCTTGTCCTCGGACATGAACCGGCGGGAGAGGTCGCGGAGACCGGAGGCGAAGTGACCTCCGTAAAGAAAGGTGACCGCGTTTTCATACATCATCACGCCCCCTGCTTTGCCTGCAGGTACTGCAGGAGAGGGGACTACGTTCACTGCGAAACATGGAGGCGCTCGCGCATTGTACCCGGCGGTGTCTCGGAATTCATACTCGTGCCGTCGGTCAACCTTGAAAACGATACGATCCGCATTCCTGATGAAATGGGTTTCGAAGACGCCAGTCTGATTGAACCTGTCGCGTGCGTGGTCAAGGGCCTGAAGCGCGCCCGCATCAGGCGGAACGACACTGTACTGATCATAGGTCTCGGAGTAATGGGCCTCATGAACGTGATGATCGCGAGACATTACGGCGCGGGCAGGATAATCGGCGCCGACAGGGTGAAGTTCAGGCTCGACAGGGCCCTCGAGTCAGGCGCGGACGAGGTGATCGACGTATCTGCCGCCTCCCTTCATAAGGGGTTCAGGAAGGCCACTTGCGGGGAGATGGCGGAACTGGTAATCGTCGGACCGAACAGCGCGGACGCGATGCTGGAAGGGTTGCGCTGCGTGAGGCCCGGGGGGCAGGTGCTCTTTTTCACGCCGGCCAAACCCGGCGAGATGCTCTCGATAGACCCGAACTATCTTTATTTCAATGACATAAACATCCTTACGAGTTATTCTTGCGGACCGGCTGACACCGCCGATGCCTGCGAGCTGATAGAAAAAGGGGTTGTGACGGCCGAAAAGATCGTGACGCACCGTTTTCCGATAGAGAGAACGGAGGAGGCGTTCAGACTGACCGCTGCTGCAGGCGACTCCCTGAAGGCGCTGGTGGTGTTTGATTGAATTTTTTTGGGGGAGCGGCAGATGACAAAGAAGCGTGAAGCCAAAGTCTCGGTATGCGAAATAGCAGGTGGGAAAAGGCCGGCCGGGAAGAAGTCGAACCGGAATGCCTTTTACCGCCACAAGGGCGACATGACCTGGTGCGGGGTCAGGGATGAGCCGTACAAGACGGAGGAGGGGGCATGGTCCGGCATCATCAGGCGGGTGTTGGTGGGCGGAAGGGGTGAATCGGCGAAGTTCCATGTGAGGTATTTCGAGATCGCGGCGGGCGGCAACAGCAGTCTTGAACGTCACCGCCATGAACATGTGGTGATATGCGTGAAAGGCGAGGGCATCGTCAGGACGGGAAAAATGAAGAGGAAGATGGCCTTCATGGATACCGTCTACATTGCACCGGACACGGTGCATCAGCTGATGAATCCCTCTGGACGGCCGTTCGGCTTCATATGTATCGTCAACGCCAGAAGGGACAGGCCGAGAGTCCTGGGGTAGTGTGTTCCGGGACGCCCGCGACTTGCTTGTTTTGGGCGGGACAGATAGTCTATTATAGAAAATTACTGCTTAGGGAGTCAGCTGAATGGAAAAAGAGAAGAATAAGTCGTTCATAGACCGGGTGTGGGACCTTTTCGCATCGGTAAAATTCGCGGTCGTCATTTTTTCGGTCATCGCACTGACCTCGATGGTCGGGACGGTCATCGAGCAGAATGTGGAACCCGAAAAGAACCTTACGGTCCTCGCGAAGCTGTTCGGAGAGTCCGCGGCACCCACCCTGTATAGCATTTTGGATAAGCTCGGCTTTATGAATATGTATCACTCGTGGTGGTTTGTCACACTCCTTCTCCTCTTCGCTATGAATCTTATCGTATGCTCGCTGGACCGGCTTCCGAGGATATTGAAGCTCGTAAGGGAGCCGATCAGGCCACTGTCCGAGGAGCATATCGAAAAGATGTCGATCAGGAGGACCGTCCCCTTCAAGGGCAAGCCGTCTGCGCTCAGGGAAGAGGCCGCATCAGCTATCAGAAAGATAGGGTTTCGGCCGTCGGAGTCCGAAACCGAGAAGGGGCTGCAGTTTTATGCCGAGAAGGGCAGCTTTACGAGGCTGGGCGTTTATATTACCCATCTGAGCATCCTGATCATTCTTGCGGGCGCGATCATCGGACTTTATTTCGGATTCAACGCCTACCTCAACCTTCCCGAGGGCCAGACCACATCGGTCGCATACAAAGACAGGGGGGCGGAAGTGCCGCTCGGTTTCGAGGTCCGCTGTGACAACTTCGAGGTCGACTATTACGGCGATAGTGACATGCCAAAGGCCTATAAGAGCTGGCTCACGGTCTTCAAGAACGGCAAAGAGGTAATGAATAAGGTGATTTCGGTGAACGATCCGCTGACGTATGAAGGTATCACCTTTTACCAGTCCAGCTTCGGCACGGTGCCGGACAGCATGGACAGAGGTGTGGTGGTGCTTACCGTCGTGTCGAAAGACGGCAAAAGCGAGCAGGTCAACACCAGGGTGGGCGGCACCTTCACGATACCCGGAACGTCCGAAACCGGAAAGATCACTAACTTCAGCCCGGCCCTTTCGTTCGACCAGGCAGGCCGGCCGTACACCTATGACCAGAATCTTCTGAACCCGGCGATCTTCGTCGAATTCTCGAACCCGGGAGGGAAGCCTTTTTCGGGCTGGATCCTGCAGAGGTATCCCCAGACCTGGAATCTGCCCGACGGCGGCAGGGTGGAGTTTCGGAGCTTCTGGGGGGTGCAGTATACCGGGCTTCAGGTCAGGAAGGACCCCGGCGTGCTGATCGTGTATCTGGGTTGCATCATCATGGCCATCGGCCTGTACATAACGTTTTTCATGAGCCACAGGAGGCTCTGGGTGAGCCTCGCAGAGGAAAAAGGTACTGCGAGGATCCTGATCGGCGCGTCCGCCAACAGGAACAGGGCGTCCTACGAAAAAGACATAGAAAAACTGGCGGGACTTCTGGGCGAGGCCCGCAAAGGGGGAAAGTAGATGAGCGGTTCGGCTAGTTCGTTTTTCTTCGGCATATCAACCATCGCGTATATACTCGCAATGGTTCTGTACATAGGTTATCTTGCGTTCAGAAAGAAGACGATCGGCGTCGTCGCCACCACGGTGACGATCGCGGGATTTTTGTCGCAGACGATTGCGATTCTGTTGAGGTGGAAGGAGTTCTACGATATCGGTCAGATGGGATGGCTTAGGGCTGTGCCGCTCACCAACCTTTATGAGTCGCTGATCTTTTTCGTGTGGTGCCTTATCCTCGCGTATCTTGTGATTGAGTTCAAATACAAGAACCGGACTTTCGGGGCCTTCATAACGCCGGTGGCGGCGCTTGTCCTCGCGTTTATCGACATATCCGGGATGTCTAAGAACATCCAGCCCCTTGTCCCGGCCCTTCAGAGTAACTGGCTGCTTGCCCATGTGATGATGAGTTTCATATCCTATTCGATGTTCGCCGTCTCCTTCAGCACCGGCCTGATGTATCTGATCGTGAAGACCGAGAAACGGAACGAGCCGGCCTATATTTTCTGGACTGTCATGCTCAGCATTTTTATCATCGTCCTTGGTGCGCTGGGGCTCGATTATCTGACGTTCAAGCTATCGGTGAAGAGCCAGGAAGAGCTCATCAAGGGCTATCTCTTCAAGGCTACGTTCAGGAACAGCTCATCTGCCATTTCCCTCCTTAGCTGGGCGGTCTCCGCGGCGCTCACCTTCGTCATCTGGCGGTTCGGCGGCGCCCTCAGAAAGATCATTACGGGATTCAACATCTCGGCCGAGACGCTCGATGAGATCACATATAAGAGCATCGCGATGGGGTTCCCGATCTTTACCCTCGGGGGCCTGATATTCGGCGCGATCTGGGCGGACCAGGCGTGGGGAAAATACTGGACGTGGGACCCGAAGGAGACATGGTCGCTTATCACCTGGTTTTTCTACGCTTTTTATCTCCATAGCCGCCTGATGAGGGGATGGAGAGGGAAAAAGGTCGCCATGGTGGCCGTTCTCGGGTTTGTCGCCGTGATCTTTACCTATCTCGGTGTCAATCTTCTGCTTTCGGGATTGCACAGTTATGGGTCGCAGTAATAGATTCTGACGTTGAACAGCCGGCGGCCGGTGAGGGCCGGCCGGGAAGAAGGCGGGCAGACTGACAGATGGGGCTCCACAAAAAGTTTACGCTTGTTTCTGTTCTATTTGTGACTGCGGCGGTTGCGCTTTTTTCATGGCATGCCTTCGAGACAGTAAGGGACAGGATTAAAAGCACCCAGAAGGAAAAGGTCGATCTCCTCTCCGAAGTCATCGCCAACGGATTGAAAACGACCATGCTCGAAGGCAGGGGAAAGGAATTTCAGAAATTCCTCGACACCCTCATCGCCGAAGACATTGCGGCGGTCAGGATCTATACCAAAAACGGCGTGATCCTCAACTCATCCATTCCGGGAGAAGTAGGCAAACACTTACTGACCGAAAGCGCGGTTTCTCCTCCCGACAGGGGAGCGCTGCTTCCGTTCGACGGTGACCGGGAAAACAGGGAAGTCTATTCCAAAAGCGTCTTGATCAGGAACGACCAGCTTTGCAGGGGATGCCACAGCAGCGGGGAGGCTGTAAACGGCATTCTTGATGTGGTGCTGTACACCGACGAGACCGACCGTCTGGTCGCCGCGAGCGCAAAGAAGATTGGACTGACCGGCCTTGCTGTGGTTCTGGCGTTTTCCGCGGCGATTGGGCTGCTCAGTTCGCGGAGTGTGAAGCGACCGCTTGACGATATGATACGGTCTCTGAAAAAGGTGGCGGAGGGGGACCTCGGAACGAAGATCCCGGTAAAGGGCAATGGCGAACTTGCACACTTGGCGGAAAGCCTTAATACGGTCATCTCCGATCTCGGTCGTTCCCGGCGGGAAATCGACAAATGCCTGACCGACAAGAGCATTTATGTGGAGAGAATGGCGTCTCTGGGCGAACTCGCCGCCGCAGTGGCCCATGATATTAAAAACCCTCTTGCAGGCATCAGCGGTGCGTTGCAGGTGCTGGCTGAGGATTTTCCGGAGGATAGCCCCCGCAAGGAGATCGCCTGCGAAATTCTCAACGAGATAGGACGTCTGGACGCGGCGGTGAAAGACCTGCTGATGTACGCCCGCCCGCCGGAGCCTAATTTGATCTTGACGGACATTAATGCTATTATCGAAAAGGTCATGAAGCGGATCGAGGTCCAGGCCGCGGCGCTCGGCGTGAAAATCACCTCGACATCGGGTAGTCTGTCCGAAACGCTTGCCGATCCCGAACAGTTGGAGAGTGCAATCACGAACATGGCGCTGTATTGCCTCCAGGCGATGCAGGGAGGAGGAACTCTGAGTTTTTCGACTCGTGACAATTACGGTTCAGGTGAAATCGAGATCGCCCTTTCGGACACGGGGGACGGAATACGCGAAGGGGAGATTGCGGACGTCTTCAAACCTTCCTTCTCGACGAAACACTCGGGCACGGGCCTCGGCCTGGCTATAAGCCGCAACGTCGTGGAAAGCCATAAAGGCAGGGTCGAGGTGGAGAGCATCCCGGGAGCGGGCAATACATTCCGTATTTTTCTGAGGCAGAAGAGGTAGGGTGGAAAAGGCCAAGATACTTGTGGTCGACGACGAAAAACTCCTGAGATGGTCATTGCAGCAGAACCTCTCAAAGGAGGGGTTTACCGTGATCACCGCTGAAAAGGGGATGCAGGGGCTTGAACTCTTTTCCGAAGAGCAGCCCGACATCACTCTCCTTGACGTGCATCTGCCCGACATTTCGGGGATAAACGTTCTTGAGAATATCAAGAAGGAGAACCGGGATGCGATCATTATAATGGTGACAGCCTTTGGTGACATTCAGACCGCTGTAAAGACGATAAAAATCGGCGCCTACGATTTTGTCGAGAAGCCCTTCAACATGGACAAGCTGAAGATCCTGATCGGAAAGGCGCTCGAGACAGTCTCCCTGAGAAAAGAGGTATCGCAGTTCCGGTCGCAGCTTTCGAAGAAATATGGGTTCACCAATATCATCGGCAAGTCCGACGAGATGCTCAAGATAGGCGAGCTAGTGAGGAAAGTCGCAAGGAGCGATGCTGCAACGATCCTTCTTCAGGGGGAAAGCGGGACAGGGAAAGACCTTGTCGCGAAAGTCATCCACTACGAAAGCGGCAGGGCGGACAGGCCGTTCATGGACATCAATTGCACAGCGCTCCCCGAGACGCTCATCGAGAGCGAACTGTTCGGCTTCGAGAAAGGCGCCTTTACAGACGCCAAGAATATGAAGAAGGGACTCTTCGAACTCGCCGACGGGGGGACAGTCTTCCTTGATGAAATAGCGGACATGAAACTCAGCACACAGGCTAAGCTGCTGAAGATCATCGAGAACAAGACCTTCAAGAGAATCGGCGGGGTCAAGGACATTTCGGTCGATCTGAGGATCGTCGCGGCTACCAACAAAAATCTGGTGGAGGAGGTGAGAAACGACAACTTCCGGGAGGACCTCTACTACCGGCTGAAGGTCATCCCGATAATGCTCCCCGCTTTGCGGGAGCGGCGCGACGACATTTTCCTGCTGGCAAAATATTTTGTTGAAGAGTTCAACAGGGAATTCAAGAAAACCGTCAAGGGGATATCGAAGGAAACTGCCAAGGCTTTTTTAAATTATCACTGGCCGGGGAATATCAGGGAACTGCGGAATGTCATTGAGCGTGCGATGATACTCGAGAACGAAGACTACATTCTGCCCGAGCACCTTCCGGTGGAAATCCTGTCGTTTGATGCGAAACACCTGGGCGCCGAGGCCGCGCCTGTTTCGATTCCTCCAGGGGGGCTCGACATCGAGGAGGTCGAGAGGGAGTTGATCAAACAGGCCCTTGATATCGCCAAGTGGAACCAGACAAGGGCGGCCAGACTGTTGAACCTCACGAGAGACGCCCTGAGGTACCGGATGCAAAAATTCGGCTTTCTTCCGGCAAAAACTTAACCTGGCATCTTTGTTGCAAAATATTTTTTAAGGTATAATTGTATCAATATGAAGATCCTGGTTGTAGATGACGAACAGCTGGTACGATGGTTCATGGACAGGGCACTCCGCAAGGGGGGACACGAGGTAGTTACTGCGTCCAACATTACGGAGGCGTCGGAGAGGCTGCAGTCCGAAGAGATAGATCTGTTGTTCATAGATCTCAGAATGCCTGAGGGAAATGGCACAGAACTGATCAAAAAAGTGGTTAATTTACCCAAGAGGCCCAAGGTGATCGTTTGTTCCGCCTTTATCACCTCTGAGCTCGAAGAGGAGTTCCGGGAGAAGGGCATCTGCATCCTTAAGAAGCCGTTCAAGCTTGACGAACTGAATTATGCGCTGAAGAATTGCCTGGGTGGATGACCCTCCCGGGAGGACGGCCCTCCGACGAAATCTTCTTGACTAAAATCCGCGCTTTCAATAACAATACAATCACCTTATGAAAGCCTTGGTAACGGGAGCTCCGGGCTTTATCGGAAGCTATCTTGTCGAGACCTTGCTCAAAAGAGGCTACCAAGTGACCTGCCTCGTGAGAAAGACCTCGAATCTCAGATGGATAGAGCACCTGGATGTTAGGTATCTCACCTGCGATCTCGCAGACATCGAATCCTGCAGCACTGCGGTTAGGGACTTTCAGTACATCTTCCATCTGGCCGGGGCTACAAAGGCGCTCTGCGAGAGGGACTTCCAGCACGCCAATGCGGAGTGCACCGAAAAGCTGGTCAGGGCGGCCGCCAGGGCGACTGGGCTCGAAAGGTTCGTCTATCTGAGCAGCCTTGCTGCAGTGGGTCCGGGTGGGCACGGTCGGACAGTGAGCGAGGATTCCCCTCCAATGCCGGTCTCGGCGTACGGAAGAAGCAAGTTATGCGGTGAAAGGGCGGTCCTCGCCTACAAGGACTCTATGC
Organism: Nitrospirota bacterium; assembly: GCA_021814065.1. GTDB lineage: Bacteria > Nitrospirota > Thermodesulfovibrionia > Thermodesulfovibrionales > UBA6898 > Sulfobium. The sequence goes on from JAKAIZ010000090.1 coordinate 11,615, forward strand.
CGGTGACAATCCTGAGACCGCCTGCGGTCTACGGCCCGAGAGACACCGATTTTTTTATGATGTTCAAGATGATCAAGAAGGGGTTTTTCCCGTATTGGGGAAAATGCTATTACTCGCTCCTCTACGTCGAAGATCTCGTCAGGGGGATAATATCGGCAGCCGAAAAGGAAGAGGCGACTGGAGGCACTTTTTTTTTGTGCGACGGGAACATATATACTAACGAGCAAATAACGGCCGAGATCGCCGCTGCGCTGGGCGCGAAGGCGGTCAAGGTCCGCCTGCCCCGCGCACTTTTGCCCGTCGTAGGTTTTTTGGGCCAAAAAATTGATAAAAGAGGTATAATTAACGGTGACCGGGTCAATGATTTCCGCTATTCCAACTGGACGTGCGATGCGAGTAAGGCGAAAGATGAACTCGGCTTTCATCCACAAATAACACTAAGGGAAGGAATAAAATGGACGGCAGATTGGTACAGAATTCATCGATGGCTATAGATAAGTCGGTGGACCTCTTCGATAAATGTTACCGGTTCACAAAGGCGAAGGAGTTGATAACCGCCGGGATGTATCCCTATTTCAGGGTGATCGAGAGTGCACAGGATCCCGAAGTGGTGATCGACGGCCGGAAGATGATTATGGTCGGCTCAAATAATTACCTTGGGCTCACCAACCATCCCAAGGTGAAAGAAGCGGCCCTCGAAGCAGTGAGAAAGTACGGATCGGGCTGCGCCGGATCCCGTTTTCTGAACGGGACGCTGGATATCCACGTGAAGCTGGAAGAGAAACTGGCGCGCTTTATCCGGAAAGAGACGGCGCTCGTCTTTTCGACCGGCTTCCAGGTTAACCTCGGGGTCATCTCGGCACTTGCGGGTAAGGACGACGTTATCATCATAGACAAGATGGACCATGCAAGTATAATCGACGGCTGCAGACTTTCCTACGCAGAAGTACGGAAATTCAGGCATAACGACATGGCGGACCTCGAAAGAATTCTCTCCGAGAACAAGGACCGCAGGAAGCTGATCGTTGTCGACGGCGTCTTCAGCATGGAAGGTGATGTCATCAACCTGCCCGAGGTGGTCGCCCTTGCGAAGAAGTACCATGCCCGAGTGATGGTCGACGATGCCCACGGCATAGGCGTCCTCGGCAAGACCGGGCGCGGAACTGCTGAGCATTTCGGGCTCGAAAACGAGGTAGATCTGATCATGGGCACCTACAGCAAGTCACTTGCCTCTATCGGAGGATTCATCGCAGGCGAAGAGCGGGTCGTACACTATATCAAGCACTTTGCCAGGGCGCTGATCTTCAGTGCTAGCCCTCCGCCGGCCTCGATTGCAGCGGTGAGCGCGGCGGTCGATATCATTGAGAACGAACCTGAGAGGATCAAGAAGCTGTGGGAGAACACTTGGAAGGTCCATAAAGGCTTCAAGTCTCTCGGGTTCGAGATCGGACCCACCGAGACGCCTATTATCCCGATCCTGGTCGGTGAAGACCTGAAGGCATTCACCATGGCGATGATGCTCCAGCAGGAGGGGGTCTTCGCCAACGTTGCAGTGAGCCCGGCGGTCGCAAGCGGAAAGGCCCTGATCAGGACGAGTTATATGGCCACGCATACCGAAGAGCACATCGACAAAGTACTGAGCGCGTTTGAGAAGGTAGGCAGGGCCCTCGGCATTATAGGATGATCGAGGTCGTTGAGGTCCGGGAACCCCTCGATGACTTTATAAAACTTCCCTTCTCGCTGTACGCCGGTGATCCCCTTTTCGTTCCGCAGTTGAACGGCGAGATGCGTACGCATTTTTCCGCTGCCAACCCTTTTTTCAAGCATACGAGCGCGAAGTTTTTTCTCGCCCGGAAAGATGGGCGTCCCGCCGGCAGGATCATCTCTTTCGTGAACAGGGTCCACAACGAGTTTCACCGTGAGAAGACCGGCTTTTTCGGTTTCTTCGAGTCGGTGCGGGAGAGGGACGTCGCTGCGGCGCTGTTCGGGGAGGCCGAATCCCACCTCAGAGCGGAAGGGATGGAAGCGATAAGAGGCCCGTTGAATTTCTCGACAAACGAGGAATGCGGTTTCCTGCTCGAAGGGTTCGATGAGTCCCCCATTATCATGATGCCGTATAACCCCCCGTATTACAACGAGCTTGCCGAAGAATGCGGCTTCAGGAAGGTAAAAGACCTGTATGCGTACATTTATCATATCCGTGAAAGACTTCCGGAAAAGGTCCACAGGGTCGCCGCCATTGCCGAAAAGAGGGGCATATC
>JAKAIZ010000091.1 GCA_021814065.1 Nitrospirota bacterium
ATCTACTTCTCATCTGGGGGAGCGTGACCCTCACCCTCAGTTTCACTTCGACCAGCGCCGAATCCCCTTGAGGTTTTATTTCTCCCGGCGTTGCCGATATATACTTGCCCACATCGGTATTGATACCCTTGATATAATTTACCATGCTTACATTCTTCCTGTAATAAGGCACCTCATATTCATAACTCTTCATAAAGTCTTCTTTCACCTTATACTGCCAATACGCATTTACCCGCTCCCTCAAATCCCCTGTGTCCGCCGCATTTTTTGTTGTTTCTTTTATAGAACATCCCGAAAAAATAATCAAGGAAAAAAAAACTATACAATAAACTTCGAAGCCTTTACCAGTCATACCTTTATTGATCCGCCACGCACTCATATAAGATATTATCAATAATTAATTATGTCAAGGTTTTTTATAATTTTTTGGCGCCTATTAATGTCCTTGACAGTGTATATTTGTAATGCAATAAATATGCCATTCTACAGATCATCTTCTTATTCACCATAGATATCATAACTTCCTGTTTTCACGGCATAATGGCTTTCAGCCACATCTGCCAGTGTGTCGTTAAGCACACAGACTGTGTCCCTTAATGTACAGTCGGCAATGAACCCAGAACTTTCCCGCCTCATCGGCAGATCACTTGCCGGGCGCAGTCTGAGGAGTAACAGGCTGGTCCTTGGCAGGGGCCTGTTCCTTGCCTGTCCTCTCTCTGATCAGATTATCTATATCTTTGTCTCCTGTGGCCCCTTTATAGCGCTTTATGTAGTCCGATGTAACTTCGCCCGCCTCCTGCTGGTTTCTTATGACATGGGGCGTAAGGAGGATGATTGTCTCTTTTCTCGTGACGGTGTCCGACTTGCTGCCGAAGAGGGCGCCTAGGATAGGTATTCTGCTGAGAAAGGGCAGTCCCGTCGCCCCATGAGAATTGTCTTCCCGTATTAGCCCTCCGATGATGATCGTTTCGCCGTCCCTGGCCACGAGGTTCGACGTCGCCTCCGTCTTGTCGATAGCCACCTCGCCTAATCCGCCGACGGTTATCGTCTGGGAGCTGATCGCTGAAATCTCCTGCGAAAGTTCAAGCGAGATCAGACCGCTGTCGTTCACCTGGGGCTTGACCTTAAGGATTATTCCGATATCTTTATACTGGACTGTAGTGGTGCCGTACACCGGGGTGTTCGTAGTTCCCGCTGTTGTCCCGGTGATCTGGGCGGTCTGCGAAGTCGCAAGAGGGACCTGCTGCCCGATCTGGATCCTCGCCTCGCGGTTGTCCGATACAAGGATGTGCGGCGCAGCAACCACCTTTGCCCTGGACCGGTCTTCAAGAGCGGTCAGCACGGCGCGTATATTCCCTGAGGGGTCCGTACCAATAAAAGTAAATCCTTTGTCCGAAGGAGTTGGTGAGAGACCGGCCGCATTATTATATGCATTACCGCTAAGGTCCACCCCGTTTGTAAAAGGTTTAATACCCGAAAACCTGACATCGGTATTCAGCGACCATGAAAGCCCGTAACTCAAATTATCATTCAGGGTAATATCGACGATAAGGCCCTCTATCATCACCTGTCTCGGCGGAATATCGATTTTCTTGATGGTATCGAATATGAGCGCATAGTCTTCGGGTGTTGCCAATACTACGATCGAATTAGTCACTTCATCGGGTATGATCTTCGTGACCTCCGAGACCAGCGCCTCTCCTGCCTGCTGTCCTCCCATCGAAACCTGAGGCTGGGAAGGCGCAGGCTGAGGCTGCTGGCCCGGCAGAGTCGTCCGGACAGGTGCAGCGATTTTGGAAACAGCCGGCTTCTGCCCCTGGAATATCTGCTGCAGAAGAGAGGCGACGTCTTTCGCCTTGCTGTTCTGCACGGCATATACGAATACCTTCGGCGTAACCTCTTTCAACTCCTCGCTGTCGAATATCTTCACGAGTTCGAGAAGCCTCTTTACATTAGCGTCGGTATCGACGATGACCACATAATTGCTCTTCGGTACATCCACGATCACTGCGTTCTTGGAAAGAAAAGGCGTGAGGACCCGCACCATATCCGAAGACTGGATATATCTGACCTGAACAACCTGGACCAGGGCCTTCCCGGTTATTTTTACCTTTTCGGGGTCCCGCCCGAGACCGACCGGGGCCGGCTCCTTCGATATATCGGCTATTGGGACTATCCTGTATAGTCCTCCCTCCTCCACTATCCCGACGCCGTTCAGCCTCAGGATCACCTCCATCAGGGGGAGAACGTTTTCTTTCGAGATAGGCTCGACCGACCTGAAGGTAACGCGGCCTTTGACGTTCGGGTCGACTATGTAATTCACTTTGAGCACATCGCCCAATATCGTTTGTATGACCGAATAGACGTCCGCGTCGTCGAAGTTGAAGCTGACCTCGCCCTTCCGGACAACCTGAGGACGCGCGGGAGGCGATATAAAAGGCTGGGGCGCAGGCGCTACCGGTTGGGCCGTCGGCGTCTGCGGTGCGCCGGCAACAGGAGGAGCAGACGGCGGAGCCACTACCGGTTGAGGCGCTGAAGCCCCCGCAGGCGCGGCAGGAGCAGGTGCCGGAACGGAAGGGGCTGCCGGTTGTACTACCTCCGGCTGTTGAGATCCTTGAGACGAGGGCGCCACCGGCTGAGGCTGCTCGGTCTGTGACCCTCTTTTTTTTCTGGTCGAAAGAGTGCTCGGAGCAAAGAGACCGGCCACCGTCGTACCATGCATCAATACGCCTTCATACTTTTGCGGCGTGTTGATCTCATAGAAAGCCGCTGCATCTATTGAGGAAAAAATGACAACAATAAAGTATAAAAAAAGGCCGATCACCTTCTTCAGCATACTACACCTCTTTCCCATAATGTAGATTAAGATAAATTTATTTGTCGACCCATGTCAAGGAAAGCCAATCTGGGTGTTACGCCTTATTTGTCAGTTAGCCGCTTGTAAAAATATCGCGGTAGTCACTCTTTTTGCCCAGCCGTGCAATCCATATTCCTTGATAACCCTGCTGACCGCACGTATAATAACACATATGTTTTCAAGACATCCCCATGGGTATATTTAGTGAAATACCTTGTGATAATGCCCGCATTTAACGAAGAGAAAACAATTGGGCATGTAATTGCTGAAGCTCAAAAAAATATTCCTTTTTGTGATATCCTGGTAATAAATGACGGTTCCGAAGACGGAACCAAAACCATCGCCGCCTCGGGAAACGCTGCGGTAGTGAGTCATCCTTTTAATCTCGGCTATGGAGCCGCACTCCAGACGGGTTTTCGTTTCGCCGTAAAAAAGGGGTACGATTTCGTCATAACTATGGACGCAGATGGTCAGCACGTCGCTTCCTCGGTGCAAAGCCTTGTGGCCGTGATGGAGGAACACGAAGCAGACGTCGTCATCGGATCGCGGTTTATAGGGACTGGATACCGGATGAGTCCGGTCAGGAAATTGGGCATAGCGTTGTTCTCGATGGTTGCCAGAGGCTACACGGGCATCAATATCACCGACCCGACTTCAGGCTTTCAACTGATCAACAAAAAGGCCTTCTCCTACCTTGCCAAAGGAGATAATTACCCGCTCGATTACCCTGACGTCAATATCATAATGTCCCTCTACAAAAAGAATTTTAAAATCGTCGAAGCGCCTGTGGCGATGAAAGAAAACTCCTCGGGAAAATCGATGCACAATGGCCTCAGGCCGGCACTTTATGTGATAAAGATGTCGCTTGCAATAATTATGGTGCTCGTGAGAGGGAGGGGAAGGTAATGTCGCCCGGCATGAGGATAATGCTGTTCGTGTTCGGCATAATCCTCTCCGGCATAATATTCGAGCTTGTGCGGCGCAAGCGCTTCAGAGAGGAATTGTCCATCGCATGGTTTGCGGTATCGATTATACTTATGGCAAGCTCTGTTGCGGACAAGGTAATAGACCCCTTTGCAAAACACCTCGGCATCAGCTACCCACCGGCGCTCGTCTTTGTATGGATAATTTTTTGCCTAGTCCTGGCGCTGATCTATTTTTCATCGGTTATTTCCGACCTCAAGGGCAAGATCAAGGAACTGGGGCAGAAAATAGCGCTCATGGAGTCCGACATTGACACGGACAGGAGCGCCGGCCAAGACAACAAAGACGGCGATACGTAAAAACAGGTTGCACACATCCGAGATAAATCCTTATCCGGAATGTCTGTCCTGTCACATTTCACCAAGATTGGGCGGAGATCATCCTTCTTAAATGTTCCGGCGTATCCTTCATCGAAAGCACATCCTTTAAACAGGCCTTTACCTTTTCCCTGTCCCCTCTGAGGAAATATATCCGGGCTTTGCTGAAAGAGATCATATAATCTTTGGCTCCCCTGCCGGCCGCCTTTTCGAAGTATCCCTCGGCAGTAGCGTCATCTCCGGAGACAAGGAGGACGTTTCCCATCGTCAGATAGGGCTGATAGAATACGGAGTTAAGGGCGACCGCCTTCGCGGCGAATGCCTTTGCCTTTTCCAAAGAGTCCTTTTTCGTCAAAAGGATTTCTGCCATATCGGACAGTGCAAGTACGTGGTTGGGATCAATCTTAAGGGCCAAACTCATGTAGTAGGCGGCCTTCTCCGGGTCGCTCTTGATCAGATACGCATTCCCCATGCCATAAAATGCCGCCGAAAAGGAAGGATCTTGCTGCACCGCTTTTTCATAATAACTCAACGCTTCATCGGGCCGCTCTTTTTTCCGATAAGCGTCGCCCAGCAGCGTATAAATGACAGCCCTGTCCAGTCCGTCCGTCGACGGTAAAATCAGCGTATATTCCTTTATCGCCTTTTCGATATCGCCGGTTGAAAAATGGTAGAAACCCTTGAGTATCGCCATCTTCTGGGGATTCTCTATATTTTTGTCCAGCATGACTATCACTTTTCTTGCCCCTTCCAGGTCACCTGTAAGAAGACAAATCATTCCAACACTGTATGCGGAGTCCTGATAAAACTGCGCCCTCCTTTCCACCATGCCGACATCCATGGCCTGCCGGTAATACTCCTTGGCCGAGGCCACATCCGAAAGCCTGAGGTAGGAGTTCCCGAGAGCGACCATCGCCCTCAAGTTCCGGCCGGTCTTATGAATAGTATCGGTCCACAAAGTTACAGAGTCCTTCCAGACGAGGTTCCGCTGAAAAGTCAGTCCGCCCAAAACCAGCGCAAGAACGCACGCAATCGCCCAGACGGTCTTTCTCTTCGGTTCTCCAGCGGTCATGACGACGGCCTGCGCCGTCACGCCGAATGCCAGCCCCGCCAGGGGAAGGTAGTTCCTGTGTTCGAAATAGAGGTCCGATCCGAGTGCCACGAAACTCTCCATGGACAGTGCGATAAAGTACCACAAAATGCCGAATGAAAGAAAAGGCAGTTTTCTCATCTTCACTACCGCGAGGGAGATGAGGGAAAGAATGACAAGAAGCGAAATCAAAGTAGTGACCGGTGAAAAAATACCGGTCGAAAGAGGGAAATCCCACCAATCGAACACGAGGAACCTCGGAAGAGGGAAAAAGAGTAGAAACAGATATCTTCCGATGACCCTGAACTCGGTCAACACGTGTTCGGCCGGAGTCCAGTACACGTCTGTGGCAGTCCAGCCTAGTTCCGGAATCTGCCGGAAGGGATGGATCAGCACAGCACCGATATCGAGAAGCACTTTGTCAAAATGCAGGAATACTGAAGACGCAGCCAGTGCAATCAGTCCCAGCACCAGACCCAGCACCATATTTAGTAAATGCTTCCTCCTTTGAACCCCAAAGAAAAAAACCACGTCATACAGCCCTATCAACGGAATGGCCATAATGGCGTTCTCTTTCGAAAATATTCCGCAGACAACAAAGAGGAGAGCCGCCCCGTACAGGGCGAAGGACCTGGTACTGCTCGATGAAGTTCTCGCAACAATGTAACTTAGAAGAGAGAGAAGAGTGAACATCGCCGAAAGCGACGCCATTCTCTGCACGATATACGATACGGCATTGATATTGATTGGATGAAGGGCGAAAATCGTCGCTGCCAAGAGTGAGACGCTGAAACGATATTCGCCGTATTTCTCCTTCCATACCGGCAGCCCAAGAGTCTTCAGCGCAATAATGTAAACAAGAAGAGCGTTGCAAACATGGATCAGAATATTTGTTACCCGGAAGTTAACAGGGCTCACCGGGTCTATCCATCGGTTCGCCAAAAAAGAGAGATAGGCTATCTTTCTGTATCCCAGATGGAGATTCAGCGCGTTTTCTATGCTAGTGAATCTGCCTATTGCCGCATCATCGAGCGCCCAAGTGCCATTAAGCGCCGAACTGTAGGCCAAAAAAGTGGCACACGCAAGAAACACTACAGGAAGGAAATGCCGGAAACCGCGTTCCTCGCTGCTCCCGCTTTCCCGTGTTGGCGCTGTCTTCGCCACTGGATTCCTGCCGCTACTTTTTTTCATTCGCCGCTAATTCTAATGCATTTTCAAATTGAACTGCAACGGAGTCCCAGAGATTGCCCCTTGCAAACCCTCGCCCCCGATCTCCGAGTCTTTTTCTCAAGTCTTTGTCCTGCAGCATTGTCTCGAGTTTTTCTGCCAGCCCTTTTACAGATCCAGAAGAGAAGGTCAGTCCCAAATGCTTATCGCCAACAAACCTCATTTCCGGGATATCGCTCACTATCACCGCTCTTCCGCACGCCATAGCCTCCAATATACATATCGGATGCGCCTCAATCCGTGAAGGAAGGACAAATATTTTTGCGCCGCTGATAAGCCTCCGTTTTCCCTCGCCCGATACAAAACCCGCATAGGTCACCCTCTCTCGCAAATCGGCCGGCAGTCTCCGCTTGAGATCTTCGGCGCTGTCGAACTGATATCCCGCCAGGACAAGCTTCAATTTATCGAACCCGGCTGCAATCCTGCCGAAGGCATCGACCAGTATATCCAGTCCTTTATGGTATACGTCTATCCTGCTCAGAAAAAGTATATAATCGCCCTCAGGTTCCTTGCTTTCGATGAAGCTCACGTCTATCCCGTTGGGTATAACGTAGCATCTCTGTGCCTTCTGAATAAGAGAAGCCATGTTAACATCCGTGACAAGGATAAATTTCTTATAGAGCCTTGGGTATATCTTCTCCACCATGCACATCGGCAGCCCGAAAAAAAAGCCGAATTTTCTCGTGTAGTGAGAACCCCACATTCCCTGTATCTGCAAAAGGACCGGCGCCTGTGTCAGAAACTTGCTAAAAAAAGGTGTCGAAGGAAGAAAATTCTCGACTATAACATCGAAATCGTCGCCATGCCTCTTCAGAAAATATGCAGCCTTGATCGTGTAGGCCAACACACTGGCAGCAAGACTCCGGCTCTCGGTACCGACGAAAACATGCCTCAGGCCATGATACTCGCCGTCACGGGCACCGGGATATTTCATGCAGAGAAACGTTACCTCGTGCCTTTCCCTCAGCCGGGCGTAAATTTCATAGGCACGCACCCCTGCACCGCCCATGCCGAAGGGATTCCCGTCACTCTCGTAGATGACCTGCAGGATCTTCATACCGGATGCGGTATAGCTTGCGGTTTCATAAAAGACATTTCCAGCCGGGGGCAGATGTGCTGAAGAAAGGCTTTCCCCTGATGCTCAGTTCTTCTTTTCTTTGCTTTCGTCGACGATATTCTTTTCTTGCCGGTTCAGTCGGCCGACATCTTCATTGTACTTCTTGATCTTCTCATCAAGTTCGGCATTGCGCTTCTGCAGCTCTTCATATTGTTTGACCGGCATCCAGTCGGGGGCCTTCTTCAGGTCTTCCTGCAACTTCTCCCGCTCCTTCAGCAGTCTATCCCGCTCGGGGGCAATTTCGGATTTCCGTTTCCTGATCTCCTCGATCCGGCCTGCCGCACCGGCAACTCCCTCACCGGCCGTGGCCTCTTTCAGTTCTTCGCCGCCTTCCGGCTTGCCTTCGGTCTGTCGTCCCGTTCCCGGCGGCGATGCCGTTTCATCGGCGGTACCACCTTCATACGACTGGCCGTTTTCATCCGGTACGTTCCTGATCTTCGCAATGTCCTTCTTTTCGATATCAAATGTGCCGCCCATCTGTGAGCATGCCATGGATGCTCCGGCATCCTCACAGGAATCGGCGATGATCGTCCTGCCGTTTTTCAGCTCTATCTTCACCCCTGCAAAGGTCAGCGACGGCAAAAGTACGAAAGAAAAAATAAAAAGGACAGCGATATGCCTGGCGGAGGACTTCACTGCCTACCCTTTCTTCCTTGAGGCCGAAGCGAGACTTTCGATCGTCCTGGCGTCACGCGCCCCCACTACCACAAGCCCGTCCGGCATGATCAGCGTGGGCGTTCCGGTGATCCCGAGTTCCTGTCCGACCTTTATCGTCTCATCCACCACTTTGGTCTTACAGTCAGGCTTCGGGATCGGCTTCTTTTCGAAATTCTCCTCGAGCCTCTCGATCGATTTTGCGCACAGTATGCTCTCGGCCTTCCAATGCGCGTCGGGATGGAATTTCAGCGGCATCAGCTTCAGGTAAAAGACGATGTCCTTCCTTTCCGCAATCACCTTCTTCAACTCGCCGTGCAGCTTCCCGCAGAACGGGCAGTCGGGATCGGTAAACACGATCACCCTTTTGGGGGCGTTCTTGTCGCCCATCACAAGGGCGTCATCAAGAGGGATCTTAGACACGTCGACAAAGCGGTCGGCGGGCTCGTTCACCGCGCCGAGGCTCTCCTTTGTCTTGTTCGCCGAGGTGGCGACCTCGAAAATTGGGCCCGGCATTACATACTTCTTCGAAAAACCGACATAGAGCACCCCCTTTTTGCCCTTGTCGTCGATCGTAACCTCCCAGAGTCCCTGCACCGGACTCATTTTTATGTCAAGGACGTTCACGCCCGGCGCGTTCATTTTTGTGAGTATCTGTTTGACCTCCTTGTTTTCGAGCGTGTGGCACTTCTGACAATTCTCCTCACAACCCCCAAAGGCATCGACTTTCGCGTTGAACAAAAAGACGGAAATCAGTACCGTCAGAAGGCTGGACAAGATCGTATATTTCCTCATACGTCGTTTCTCCCTCTCATGCAAACATGCTTCATTAATATACCACAAAAAGTATTTATTTCACCCCGGAGCGCGGCGCGCTATCTCCTGACCCTCAGTATGCCCTCCATCTGACTTATCTTCTGGATAAGCACCCTCAGCTGAGAAAGGTCCCGCACCTCGATAATGAATGTGATATGCCCCTTTTTGTCCTGGGTCGATGACGCCTCTAGGTGGCTGATATTAATGTCGACTGAAGAGATGAGGGCGGACAGGTTTGCCAGGATACCCGGTTTATCTATGGTCTCGACGAAAAGCCGCGCGTTAGCAGTCGAGTCGTCCGCAGGCTGCCATTCGACGTCGACGAGCCGGGCGTCCTCGAACACAAGCCGTTCGAGGTTCCCGCAGTCCCGCCGATGGACCGTCACTCCCTTGCCGATCGTGACGAAGCCGACAAGGTTGTCGCCCGGGACAGGATAACAGCATTTCGCAGTATGGTAGAGGATATTGTCGATCCCCCTTATGCTGACACCCTTATGCTCCTTCAACGGCTTTCGTATCTTTACAGCTTCGGGCTCTTCGGCCTCTTTTTCCGGCATCAGCCTGTTGACCACCTGGTGGGGCGAGACCTTGCCGAAACCGACCGATACGAAGAGGTCCTCCAGGGAGTTCATTCCGAGCGCCTTTGCCACCGCAAGGATCTCGTCAGACTTCATCAGCGCATTGCTCATATTGTGTTTTCGCAATTCCGACTCGAGGAGCTTGATCCCTAGTTCTACGCTCTGGTGCCTCTCTTCGGCCTTGATCCACTGCTTTATACGGGTCTTTGCCCTCTGGGTCACCACGAACTTAAGCCAGTCCCTGCTCGGCCCGTGGGTCTGGGAGGTGATGATCTCGATCGTATCGCCGTTCTTCAGCTTATACCTGAGCGGGACGATCTTGCCGTTGATCTTAGCGCCGACGCACCGGTGGCCGACCTGCGTATGAACGCCGTAAGCGAAATCCACCGGGGTCGAGCCTATCGGCATCTCCTTGATCTCGCCCTTCGGAGTAAAAACGTATACGACCTCGGGGACCACCTCACCCTTGACCGCCTCGAGGAAGTCCATAGCGTCCGGCACCTCTTTCTGCACCTGCACGAGGTCCCTCAGCCAGGAGATATACTTGCTGCTCTTTTCGTCGAATTCGCCTTTCTCCTTGTATTTCCAGTGGGAGGCGATCCCCTCCTCCGCGATCCGGTGCATCTCCTCGGTCCTGATCTGGAATTCGACCCGTTCGCCCTTCGGCCCGATGACAGTCGTATGGAGCGACTGGTACATGTTCGACTTAGGTACGCCTATGTAGTCTTTGAACCGGCCGGGAATAGGGGTCCAGAGGGAATGGATCAGCCCGAGTATCGCGTAGCAGTTCGCCTTGGTATCAGTCAGGATCCGCAGCCCTATTACGTCATGGACCTGCTCGAAGGTGATCCTTTGTTTCTGCATCTTCTGGTAGATACCATAATGGTGCTTCACCCGGCCCGTGACCTTGCCGGGCAGGCCCTCCTCCTGCAGTTTCTTCGTGATGAGTTCGATGAGGTCTTTAATATAGCCTTCCTGCTCCTCTTTTCTCTTAGAGACCTTTCGGACGAGCTCTTCGTAGAGATCTGGCATCAGGAACTTGAAACTCAGGTCTTCGAACTCGGTGCGCAGCCAGCCCATACCGAGCCTGTTCGCAAGCGGTGCGTAAATCTCGAGCGTTTCGGTCGCGATCCTCTGGCGCTTGCCCTCCGGCAGGTGCTGCAGCGTACGCATATTGTGGAGCCTGTCGGCGAACTTTATCAGGATCACCCTCACGTCTTCCGACATCGCAAGCAGCATCTTCCGGAAATTTTCGGCCTGCGCCTCTTTTTTGGTCCTGAATTCGACTTTCGACAGCTTCGTGAGAGACTCGACAATAAAGGCGACCTCTTTCCCGAAGAGTCTTCCTATGTCTTCGATCGTGGTGTTAGTGTCCTCTATGGTGTCATGCAAAAGACCCGCAGCAATCGAGGGAAGGTCCATCTTTATGTCCGCGAGTATGTAGGCCACGGAAAGAGGGTGTTTGATGTAAGGGGACCCCTCGCTCCGCTTCTGGCTGCAGTGTGCCTCCCTCGAAAAGTGGTAGGCGTCTTCCAGGATGCGAAGGTCTTTGCCGTGGCTGTAAGGCCGGACTTTTTCGATCAGCTCTTTCAGTGACGGGGTATCGCGCATGCTCTATTATATACCGTTAAGGCGCGGCAGTATTCAAGAGTTATTTGGAAATTATAAGGTCTGATACCATTGTTTGTCACTCCGGCTTGTCCGGAGTCTTTCTGAGGAAGGATTCCCGATTCTCCTCGGCGAATCCGCCGGGGCGGACGAGCGGGAATGACATCCCACTAATGAACTTGGTCTAATATCTTCTTTAGGCGCTCGACCGGAACGCCTTGAGGACAAGCTGGAGGTATCTGCCCCCGTTCCACTCGTTGACGGAAGGACTGAAGGCCGCGTCTATAGTCCCGTAGAGATCAAAGTCGTCGATATGACCGCCCATACCAAATCCTATGGCGTCCATGCGGCATGACCGCTCGCAGAGTTTCATCCTCAGATGGTTGTTCCCGACGACCTTCGGGGAATGGACCTTGAGCATCCTTGCACCAAAGAGTGGTTCCGGGTTCCCGAGCCCCAGTGGTTCGAGCATGCTAAGTTCCTTCATAAGCCCGAAATTCATTTCCGAGAGCCCCACATTGGCGTCTATCATGATGCCGGCATCCGCGACTCCGTCCGCGGCGGATGCGGCCAGTTCGCATATCCTCCGGGTAAAGACACCCAGCTTCGCCGCTTCGAGTTTGATGCCCGCAGCCTGCTTGTGTCCGCCATGGCTTATGAGCATCTCCCGGCAGTCTGCGAGGGCACTGCAGATATCGAAGGCAGGGACGCTCCGCGCGGAGCCTTTCGCGATCCCGTTTTTCACCGAGAAAATTATTGCCGGCCGGGAACACCGGTCCGCAATCCTGGAGGCGACGATGCCGATCACGCCCTCGTGCCACCCGGCGCCTGAAAGGACAATCGCAGGGGACTCGTCTCCTTCCCCGAGTTTTGCAACGGCCTCCTGAAAAATCTCCTCCTCAATGCGCTGCCGCTCCGCATTGAGCTTGTCGAGAGCGGCGGCGATCTCGGCCGCATCATCCTTTGAATCCGTCGTCAGGAGCCTCACCACCTCCATCGATGATGCGAGCCGCCCGGCAGCATTGATTCTGGGGATAACCGAAAACGCGAGCCTACCCGCCTTCAGATCTTTTCCCTCCAACCCCGAGACCTTCAGCAGGGCGCTGAGCCCGGGTCTGCCGGAATTATTCATCAATGACAGGCCGGTACGCACGATGATTCTGTTCTCCCCCGTCATCGGCACAACATCGGCGACCGTGCCGATCGCCGCAAGGTCGAAAAACGGCAGCAAATCCTCCGGACGCTCCCGGTAAAGGGCCTGCACCAGCTTGAGCGCAACCCCGGCGCCGGACAGATGCTCTACGGCGTTCCCTGCGTTCGTAACCTTGGGATTGACGACCGCAACGGCATCGGGCAATAATGCGCCGGACGCTGAAAGTTGACTGTTTGGAGACTTAGAGCTTTCACCTTCGAGCTTCATTTCCCTCGCCGGCTCGTGGTGGTCGGTGATGATCACGTCGATCCCCTCCCTGCGTGCCGCATCGACGGCTCCGAAGGAGGTAATCCCGCAATCAACCGTTATGATCAGCGACGCGGCCGCGGCCTTCGCCTTCTCGACCCCCCAGAGCTGAAACCCGTAGCCGTGCGCAAACCTGTCGGGGATGAAATAGAGACAGTCGGCACCGATCGACCGGAGCGCGAGACAGAGGATCGCCGTCGCCGAAACACCGTCCGCGTCATAATCGCCGTGGACCAATATGCGCTCTCCCCGGCTGATGGCCGTCCCGATCCTTAATGCCGCAGAGGAAATGCCCGGAATATCGAAAGGGTCCGTCAAAGAGGAGACACTCGGACGAAGAAAATCAGAGATATCCGAGGCTGTCCGGAAGCCCCTGTTGACTAGGACCTGGGCAAAGAGAGGGGAAACCGATGCGTTCTTCGATAGGTACTGAAGAAATTCGGGGTTTGTCCTGTTTATCAGCCATCGGTTATACATAAGAGACTCGCAAAACGGGCCGCGCCTTACGCACAGCGTGTTTCCATCGGGGGCAGGCTTCTCTGCCTCCCGCCGTTTCGTACTCGTGACGCGGAGGCATGCATCCCGCGTCAGCTATTATTTTTTCCCGAGGGGCTTCTTCTTGCCGCTCCAGAGCAGTACGACCGGGCTGGCGACAAAGACCGAGGAATATGTCCCGACGATCACGCCCAGAATCATCGCGAGGGCGAATTCATGGATCACCTCGCCTCCGAAGAAGAAGAGCGCAAGCGACGTAAGAAGCACGGTAAAGGAGGTGACGATCGTCCTCGACAGCACCTCGTTGATGCTCAGGTTCATCACCGCCTCGACCGAGTCTTTCGTCCTCGACTTCAGGTTCTCCCTTATCCTGTCGAAGATAACGACCGTGTCGGTGAGCGAGTATCCGGCGATGGTGAGCAGTGCAGTCACCACAATGAGGTTTATCTCCAGGCCAAGCAGATAGAATACGCCGAGGACAGCGAGCACGTCGTGGAATGTCGCGATCGTTGCGCCGACCGCGAAATCGAACCTGAACCTGATCGCGATATAGACAAGGATGCCGATGACCGACATCGCAATCGCCTTCGCAGC
>JAKAIZ010000092.1 GCA_021814065.1 Nitrospirota bacterium
GACCAATCTGAGTGTCACGCGGTTCATCGGCGGGACCCTTATCGCCGCGGTCCTTCTCTTCATTCTTTATCGAGATATCATGCGGTACAAGCCCGCATACATCAACAACTATCACATGCTCCTCCTGCTGGGACTCATGATCGTCAGCACACTTGTCATAGGAAGGATGTTCGACTATCTCCTGCAGAACCTCTCGAGGGGTATAGGGTCCATTGCGCCGGATACCGCAATATACGGCATTCCAATCGCTGCCGGCGCCATGCTTGTCACCCTGCTCTTCGATTTCCATACTGCAATCACCTTTTCTTTCACGATAAGCCTGCTGACGGGCTACTGGTTGAACGATCCCCTCTATCCCGTTTATACGTTTGTCGGCAGTCTCACCGCTGCCTTCAGCGTCATACGTTGCAAAAAGAGGTCCGCCCTTCTCAGGGGCGGTTTTTATGTCGCAGGGACGAATGTCCTGATCGCGTTGATCATTTTGACCACCAGAGGCGAACTTGAGGTCATCAAGGTCTTTTCGTCCGTGGTCTTCGCAGTTTTCGCCGGCATCTCGGTCTCTTCGCTCGTGTCAGTGCTCCTGCCCTTCCTCGAATATGCCTTCAAAATCACCACTGATATCAGCCTTCTCGAACTTCTGGACCTTAACCAGCCCGTCATGAAAAACCTGATGATCACGGCGCCCGGCACTTACCATCATAGTGTGATCGTAGGGAACCTCGTTGAGGCGGCTGCGGAGGCGGTCGGCGTCAATCCCCTCCTGGGCAGGGTCAGTTCCTATTATCACGACATCGGGAAGATAAAGATGCCTGAATATTTTGTCGAAAATCAGGGGGGGGCGCCTAGCAAACACGATAAGCTCACTCCCCATATGAGCAGCATGATCATCGCCAACCACGTCAAGGAGGGTGTGGAACTGGCTAAACAGTATAAGCTCCCCCAGGTGATCATCGACATTATCAAGCAGCACCACGGGTCCGCACTCATCACCTACTTTTATCAGAAGGCAAAGGAACTCGACCAGGAACGGCTGTCCAATATGGAGGATTACAAATATCCCGGCCCCAAGCCCCAGACCCGCGTCGCGGCACTCGTCATGATGGCCGACGCCGTAGAAGCCTCATCCAGGGTGCTTACCGACCCGACCCCCGCCCGGATATCGGCCCTGGTCGACAAGATCATCAATCACATCTTCCTCGACGGCCAGCTCGATGAGTGCGAGCTCACGCTCAAGGACATTTCGGAGATTAAGAAGAGGTTCACGTATATTCTTACCGGCATTTTCCACAGGAGGATCGATTACCCCGGCTTTGATTTCGGCGATGGTGATACACACAAAGAACCTGCAAAGGGCGAAAAAGCTAAACTTGCCGAGGATACGAAGGGATCTCGCCAAGGCGCTCCGCTTGCTCGATCTTTCGCACGCTGAGCTCAGCGTAGCGTTCGTCGGCAATGACAGGATGAGGCGGCTGAATGCGCGCTACCGCGGCATCGATCGCGCAACCGACGTGCTCTCTTTTCCCTTGTCGGACGGCGCCCCGCCCGCCGGGCAAACTTCCTCATTCCCTTGCCCTCTGCCGCTCGGGGACATCATCATATGCGTTCCTACGGCATCGGCCCAGGCCAGGGAGTATGGCGCCACCTTCCGTGAGGAGCTTTTGCGGCTCCTGGTCCACGGCCTTCTTCATCTTGCGGGATACGACCATGAGATAAACGCCTACCGGAAAAAAAAGATGCGGGAAAAGGAGAAAGAGCTGCTTGAAGCCCTTCAGACAATGGCTTAAAAGCGCAAACTTCGCCATCGAGGGGATTCTCCAAGGCGCCAGGACCCAGCGCCACCTCAGGTATCACTTTTTTTCCGCCGCGGCGGTTCTCGTCGCGAGCTATATTGTCGGCGTTACCCGCATGGAGTTCATCCTCCTCTCCCTGGCGGTCATTATCGTACTGGCCACCGAGATGCTCAACAGCGCCGTCGAAGCGGTAGTCGATCTGCTCTCCCCGGAATATGCAGAAAAGGCGCGAATCGCAAAAGATATCGCGGCGGGGGCTGTCTTCATCACCGCCTTCGGCGCTGCCGTGCTCGGCTACATTATCCTCTTTCCGTACGTAAAGGGCATTTTTTCAGGCGGATTTCACATTGCGCGTCACTCGAAGGAGGATATTTCCCTGATATCCTTTATCATCGTCCTTATATTCGTGATCATCGCCAAATCATATTTCGGCAAGGGACATCCGCTCAGGGGGGGGATGCCGAGCGGCCATTCGGCCCTCGCTTTCTCGGTCTGGGTCTGCGTCACCTTCACCACCGGGAACTTTCTTGCGTCTCTTCTTTGTTTTATACTTGCGGCCCTGATCGCCCACAGCAGAGTAGCCGCAAAGATCCACAGCGTTTGGGAGGTGGCTGCGGGCGGCCTGATGGGCTCCACCCTCACGTTTCTGCTCTTTAAACTCTTTTCGTAGTGAGGGTTATTCGCACTTTTTCCGACCTGCCAATAAAGATCTTTGCCGCCGTCTCGCGTTTACGGACTAATGCTCCAGGATCACGTCTTTCGGAAGCCGTATCGTAAATGTCGATCCCTTCCCCCCTGTTTCGACCTCCACCGTCCCGCCATGAGAAACGACTATCTTATGCACGATCGAGAGACCGAGACCAGTACCTCTTTCCTTCGTCGTAAAGAAAGGAAGAAATATTTTTCCCCTGATGCTTTCGGGAATACCGTGACCGCTGTCCGAAACCGAGATGACCAGACAATCTCCGACAGAGCCCGAGACGGTCACCTCTCCGCCATCCGGACTGGACTCCACCGCATTCTGAAGCAGGTTGGTGATCGACTGCCTGAGCAACACGTCGTCAGCCCTGATCGCAGGCAGCGCGTCCGTACGTACATTTATGGTGACATTCTCTGCGCATTCGGCCACCGCCGAAACACAGCCAGCTATAAGCTCCCTGAGATCTACGGTCGTCGGCACAGGGTCCGTCTGCCTCGCAAAGGAAAGGAAATCGGTTATAATCCGGTCTATCACCGCCACTTCTTTGAATACAGCATCGACAGTCGGCAGCAACTCCGCGTCGACCTTCCTGGAGAGAATTTTGGCATATCCCGATATCACGGCGAGAGGGTTCCTGATTTCATGGGCGATGCCGGCGGACATCTCGCCGAGGGTAGACAGCCGCTCCCTGAGTTCCATCTGAGACTGAAAGGCCTTCAATTCCGTGAGGTCGGTAAAAACGAAAATCTGTCCGATGACGTTTTCTGTACTGTCCTTCAGGGGAGATAGGTTCAGGCCGAGCCATATCCTTTTTCCGCTGTTCGTAACGTATCCCACTTCGGCCCTCTCGATCGTCCTGCGTTTGTCCAGAATTCCGGCAACCGGCTCGCCGAAGATCTCCACATGTCTCCTGCCGATACTCTCTGATTCCTTCAGATCAAGTATTCTTTCCGCGGCTTGGTTCATCTTCGTGATTTTCAGTTCCCGGTCGAGGCTCACCACCCCGCTCGGAACGCTTTGAAGAATGTCCTCGTTATAGATCTCGACAGACGACGCCCTGTCTTCCGCCCGACTCTTAAGCATTTCCAACTCCCGTTCCTTTTCCTTGAGTTTTGAGACGAGTTCATGGAAGGTATCAACGACGAAGCCCACTTCACTCATTGGCTTGTCCTCCGGCCGCTTTTTCTCCCTGCTGAACTTGGCGATCATTCTTGAGGCGAAAAAAAAGATAAAAAGAAGAAAAACCAGCAGAAGCATCAGCGCCATCACCGTTCCCTCGTTCATAACCGCCTCCATCGATTCACATAAGCATTCGGGAAGAACTTTTTTGTCAGTGCAGATACCATGCAAGAATCTCTTCACCGAAAAAGAGGGTAATGACCGCACCCAGGGCGAGAAAAGGCCCGAAAGGAATCTTCGCCTTCCTGCCCCTTCCCCTAAAAATCATGAGGAATATCCCCACCATCGATCCGCTGAGGCTTCCGAGAAAGGTCGTCAGTAGCACCGTCTTCCACCCCATCAGGGCCCCCACCATCGCCATCATCTTAATATCCCCCCCTCCCATGCCTCCCCTGCTGAGCACCGCCACGAGATAGAAGAATCCGCCGCCCGAAAGCAGGCCGATAACCGATGCCTTATACCCCAACAGTGTCGTCCTCATAAAAGGATCTGGCATCAGCAGCGATCCGGCGACTATTCCTATCACGATGCCGGGCAATGTGATGCGGTCGGGAATGATCTGGAACTCGAGGTCGACAAAGGTGATTACGAGAAGGGAAGAGCAGAACACGGCGTACACACCGGAATCCCACCCGAATCCGTATCTCCAGAAGACGGCAACATAGAAAAAGGCGTTCAACGCCTCCACAAACGGGTATTGAAGGGATATCTTCGCCCCGCAGTGCCTGCATCTGCCACCCAGGATCATATAACTGATAACAGGTATATTGTCCCATGCCCTTATCGGGTGATTGCACGACGGGCACCGAGACGACGGGAAAACGATCGAAATGTTCCTCGGGATCCTAAAAATGCAGACGTTCAGGAAAGACCCTATCACAAGACCGAAGACCGCAACGACAACCAAGAAGGACATCTCAGATCCCCACGCTGCTCATCTCCGAGGCTTTCTGTTTGAGCTCTTCCATCTCCTTCTCCAGCTTGACAAGCGCCTCGATTGACTCGAAAACAGTTTTGTCCTTCAGGATATTTCTGTCCGGACTGCCCCTCAACTCATAGACCCGCATCCCTATGTTCCTGAGCAGTTCCGCCTTCCTTTTCTCCATCTCGGCGGAGCGATAGAGCAGCCTTATCACGCCAACCTCAATCTTCAGCCTATCGGCAAAGACAGCGGCAAACCATTTAATCCGTGATATTCCGTTCCCGAAACTCTCTCTCACTCTCTCGAACACGCGCTCCTCCCTTCTCAGCCGGCCCCCATAAAGCCGGTCTTGTCGTTCCAGAACGTTTCGTACATCTTCTTCAACAGAGGGAAATCACAAAGACACGGATTCGCGTCAATCAAAGAGAAGGCTTCCTTCTTTGTCGTCTCGATCAACTGCAAATCCCTGATAAGATCGGCCACCTTGAAGCCGGGCATTCCCGACTGAAGAGTGCCCCAAAACTCTCCGGGCCCTCGTATGGCAAGGTCCTCCTGGGCAATGCTGAAGCCGTCATTAGTCCTGACCATAACATCGAGTCTACGCCCGGCATCTTCACCCAAAGGCCCGTATACAATGAGAAGACAGCAGGACCGGTCTCCGCCCCGGCCCACCCTCCCCCTCATCTGATGCAGTTGGGCAAGACCGAACCTCTCTGCATGCACAACGATCATAACCGTCGCGTTCGCCACATCGACCCCCACCTCAACTACGGTGGTGCTTACCAGGATGTCAAGATCGCCCCTCGTAAATGCCGACATAACCTCTTCCCTGTCAGCCGCGACCATTCTCCCGTGCAACAACCCGACCCTGAAACCGGGAAAGATCCTCTCGAAGGCGCTTTTTCCCCCGACAGCCGCGCTGAGGTCGACTTTCTCGGACCCCTCTATCACCGGATACACCACATATGCCTGCCTGCCCTTTTTTATTTCTTCCTCAAGTATGCCATATATTTCTTTTTTTTGGTCGGGCATGAAGACTTTCGTAAGTACCGGCATTCTTCCCGCGGGCATCTCGTCTATCACCGAATAATCGAGATCTCCATATAGGGTAAGCGCCAGTGACCTCGGAATCGGTGTCGCTGTCATCACCAGAAGATCAGGATTGAGCCCTTTCTTTCTAAGGTTTCCCCTTTGGGTCACCCCGAATTTGTGCTGCTCGTCGATAACGACAAACCCGAGATTCCTGAAGACGACCGATTCCTGCATAAGCGCATGAGTCCCCACCACGACAGAGATTTCTCCCGAAGCTATCCTACCGAGCTGTCTGTTCTTCGCACCGCCCGAAATGAGGGCGATCTTAATTCCGAATCCCCCGGCCATTTTGCAGATATTCCGGTAATGCTGCTCGGCCAGTATCTCGGTAGGCGCCATGAAGGCGGTCTGGAAGCCGCACTCCACCGCATCGAGCATCGCCGCGAAGGTGACGACGGTCTTGCCGCAGCCTACATCTCCCTGCAGGAGCCGTGACATAGGGGACGGCCGTCTCATATCACTCAATATCTCCTCCAGCGCTCTTTTCTGGGCATTCGTCAGGCCGAAAGAAAGCCCCTCCTGCAGCCTCCTCCGCAGTCTTCCCTCGCACCGGAAAGAATACCCCCTCTGCCCTCTGCCTTTTCGGAAAGCGGCCATGCCGAGAGCAAACACAAAGAGTTCCTCGAAGGCAAGCCTTTTATGATAGATGCTTTTGCCTTCGTTCCAGTGCTCAATATCGCATTCTTCAGGAAAATGGAGCGCTTTAATCGCATCGCGAAGAGAGGGAAGGCCATATCGTTCGATGATCTCCGGCGGCAGCGGCTCTGCGAGTCCACCCGCATACTGCTCCACGATCCCGAACATGATCTTCCTGAACTGCTTCTGGCTGAGTCCCTCAGTGAGACGGTAGAGCGGTACTACCCGGTTGGTATGAATTAAAGAATCGGCATCTTCAGAGACCGTTTCGTACTCAGGTCCGTCCATTACGAAGCCCGCACCGGAATAAGGGTCCCTTTTCGCCTCACCGCAGAGAAGGACATCCTGCCCGGCCTTCAGGTTTCTCTGCATAAAGGATTGATTGAACCATCTCCCCTTGATAGTCCCGGTTCCATCGTTTGCGAGTATCTCGAATATCCGCAATCTCCTGCCTCGCGCCGCAACAGGGCCGCAGGAGATGATCCGGCCCCTTACGGTCTCGGCACATCCTTCCCGGATGTCCGCGATCGCGCGTATCAATGATCTGTCTTCATACCGCCGGGGGAGATAATAGAGGGCGTCTCTGATCGTCCTGAGGCCTATTCTGTCGAAAAGAGCGGCCCTTCGCGGGCCTATGCCCTTTATTTCTTGTACTGGTAGGTCTGCGAGGCTGCTATCCATCAACGGACGGCGGATCTTTTTTCTGGCTTTCCTTCCTGAGCGTATCCTCGAGCGTCTTATCCGTCTCTTCCATCCGAATCTTAGAATACTCCGTATCACTGATTATGTCGATGTCCCAGCCGGTAAGTTTCATCGCCAGCCTCACGTTTTGACCCTTCTTTCCTATGGCGAGAGAAAGCTGCTGGTCGTTTACCACTACCATTGCGGTCTTGCCTTCTTCATTGATCCCTATCTTATCTATGACCGCCGGACTCAGCGCCCTTGCTATCAGCATCCTCGGATCGTCCGCCCACGGGATAATGTCGATCCTCTCTCCCCGCAGTTCCCTCACAATGGCCTGAACGCGCGTCCCTTTCATGCCGACGCACGAACCTACCGGATCGACGGCGCTGTTTTTCGAATAGACGGCGATCTTTGTGCGTTCACCTGGCTCCCTGACGATATTCCTTATCTGGACAAGCCCTTCGTTGATCTCCGGCACCTCCATTTTAAACAGCCCCGCAACAAACTCTGGCGATGTCCGGGAGACGATAATCGCAGGGCCTTTTGTCGTAATCCTGACGTCTTCGATAATCGCCTTTACCGTGTCGCCTCGCTTCAGATTTTCGTTCGGCAGGGTATCCTTTACGGGAAGGACGGCCTCGGTCTTCCCGAGGTTTATATAGTAAATCCCTTTTTCCTTCCTCATAACGGCGCCCGTGATAATCTGGCCCGCCTTGTCCTTGAACTCGTTGAAAATAACGTCCCGCTCCGCCTCCCTGACCCGCTGGAAGATGACCTGTTTAGCGGTCTGGGCCGCAATCCGGCCGAGGTCCTGCAGATCGAGGGGGAGATCAACCGTATCGCCTTCGCCCTTCAAAGGGTCGACCTTACCGGCATCGGCCAAAGAGATCTCCTCATCGGGGTTCGTTACTTTCTGAACCACCGTCTTAGTTTCGAATACCGTGATATTGCACTTTTGCCGGTCCATCACCAGATTGATGTTCGTCCTGCCGCCATACTTCTTGCGCATGGCGGAAAGGAGAGCGGATTCGAGGGCCTCTATCAGGATGTCCCGCGATATACCCTTTTCCCTGCTTATCTGGTCCACGACATTGCACAGTTCTTTGGTCATGGCAATTCGATCTCCAGCCGCGCTTTAGCTATCTGTTCAAGCGGTATTGTCATCTTCGTATCATTCTTCATCGTCAAAATAATCGTAGTACCACTTACTTCCGTAATTCTGCCCACAAAAAAATTCTGCATGTCGATACTCTCACGTGTAATTATCCGCGCAACCTTACCCACGCTCGCCTCGAAGTCCTTCAGCTTTTTCAGCGGCCTCTCGAGGCCGGGAGAAGAAACCTCAAGCACATAAGCGCTCTTTATCGGGTCTTCGACGTCCAGCACCGCCGACATTGCCCTGCTTACCCTTTCGCAGTCCTCCAAGGTAACACCACCACTTTTCTCTATGAATAGCCTAAGCGTCGGTCTTCTCAAGCTTCCGGCAATTTCTACGTCCACAACCTCTACGCCGTACTCGCCGGCCACCGATTCAGCCAGAGCAGCTATTTTACCCTTAATGTCTTCCATATAAAACAAAAGAGTGGGATTGCCCACTCTTTCTCGTTCACTGCCAGAATGAATATATTTATTCTACCGCATCAATGCCAAAAAATCAATTGCTACTTCTCCTGAGCACCCTGCCCCGGCATCTGCCGGAGACATCCCCCTCACATAGGGCGACGGTGCCGTTCACCAGTACATATGCTATCCCCGCCGGCTTCTGAAAAGGGTCCTCGAAGGTGGCCCTGTCTCCAATCGCCCCCGGATCGAAAACCACGATATCCGCAAAGTTTCCCGCCTTCAGCATCCCCCGGCGGGAAAGTCCGAATGTCCGTGCAGCAAGCGCCGTAGCCTTATGCACAGCCACCGTAAGGGAAAACAGCCTCTCCTCGCGGACATATTTACCCATCAGTCTTGGAAAGGTACCGAAGCCCCTCGGGTGCGGCTTGCCCTGTTTCGTCGGACCTTCAAAACATCTGGCGGAACTGTCCGTGCCTATCATGCAAAAAGGCAAGGCAAGGAATTTTCTCAGGTTTTCCTCGGTCATTGAACGGAATATCGCGCCAACCCGCAATTTTTCATCAATCAATATGTCAAAAAGCGTCTCGATCTCGTCTGTTGCCCTGGCCTTGCTGATTTCTGCTATGGTCTTCCCCTCCATCCACTTGTTTTTTTCGAGGACCACGGAAGAGACCATTACCTTTTCCCAGTATCCGGGCGACTGCGACTGTTCCCTGATTTCCGCCGCGATCTTGTTGCGTTCCTTGCTGCCACTGATCCTCCTCAACTCCTCTTCATTACCTCCCTCGTAAGTCCAGGAAGGCAAAATTGAATCGAGATCAGTGCTCGATGCAACATAAGGATAACGGTCACAGGTGACTCTCGCCCCCGACCGGGCAGCCCCTTCAAGGAGAGAAGTAACCCGCTCAACCTTGCCCCAATTCCTTTCTCCTGCGGTCTTGAGATGGGACACATGGACCTTCACCCCTGCTTCACGCCCTATGCGCAGGACTTCCTCGACCGCTTCCAAGAGCATGTTCCCCTCACTCCGCATATGGCTTGCATAAATAAGATCGGCCCCGCGGAGCCTCCCCGCGAGACGCACGAGTTCCTCCGTCTTCGAATACACACCGGGAGGATATATCAAGCCGGTGGAAAGCCCTATCGCGCCCTGTTCCAGGGCCTCATCGAGCAGGCCGGACATCCGCGCCGTTTCCTCAGGAGATGGTTCTTTGTTGTCGTATCCGACCACGCACCCGCGGATATTGCCGTGTCCCGCAAGAAAAGCGCTATTTATCGCGATCCCGCGCCTTTCCAAGATTGAGAAGTACTCGCCGAGCGTCGACCATCGCTCCCTGATCCCGAGTTCTCGCAGGTCTTCTTCACGTCTTTCGTAAACCTGATTATAAAGAGGGGCAGCAGACATGCCGCAGTTGCCGTTTATCTCGGTCGTGACCCCCTGGCAGAGCTTGCCTTCTGCCCGCGGATCAGCCACAATCGTAAAATCAGAATGTGCATGCGTATCGATGAACCCGGGACAGACAGCCATCCCCACGGCATCGATCACGGTTTTAGCGCAGTTGCCGACACACCTGCCGATATGCGCTATCTTCCCGTCCGCAATGCCGATATCCGAAACAAATGGGCCGGACAAACCTCCGTCGTAAACCAGCCCGCCTTTAATGACAACGTCGAAATAGCCTTTCATATCGAAAAATCGATGTTCCGGGGAGCGGCCCTATTCATTCTCATGAGAAGGACCCCCGACAGGCCCGGCCCCCTCAAAAAAAGACTCCGGAGACTGCAGGCTCTGCACAAACAGAGGCATCAGGAATAGTGATATCACCTTCGCCCTTCCCCAAAATCCGCGCACATCGGCATTTCCCGCGTTTTTTTGGTATGCCTCCGACGCCATATCCTTCAATACCGGAAAGCATTTCACCGTCAGCCCCATTATGTGAAAAAAATCTTTTACCGGAATCCCGATCCTTTCGAATGGGCCGAACAGCCTTCCCAGTGCCGCAACCATGTCCTCCGTTTTAGCCGACGCCATCAGGACCTTTGCCCCACCTATCATAAGTACTATCCTGACCGTCCTGAAGGCCGCGATATGCAGTCCCTCGTCGGTCACCGTGAAGAACCCCGCCGGCAGGAGCACCCTCCCGTGGCGGCCAAGGGCATTGCCAATAAACGTAAAAAACAGAAAAAGACTTATGGGAAGCCATCCTGCCTTCAGGCTCTTTAAGGGGAGCTTAACAAGGAAGAGGCACAATATCCCTAGAAGGAACAGGTATCCTGTCATGTCCCTCATCGCAAAGAGAGAGATCAGAAGCAGGACGTAGATGACTATTTTCAGTTCAGGTCTAATTTTCGCGGTCAAGCGCTTTCCTGACATGGGCGACGGTCTGGGACTCGGGCACTACCGTCATATATTTCGTGATTCCCGAGGCGATCGACTTCGCCAGGACATTTCTATAGTTGTCCCTGGAAAGGAGCTTTTCCTCGAGGGGGTTGCTTATAAAGGAGACCTCAACCAGAACAGACGGCATCTGGGCCCCGAAGAGCACGTAGAATGGCGCCCACTTAACCCCGTGGTTCACCGTAAAAGGATATTCCTTCCGCAAAGAGGCGGCGAGGGTCTCCTGTACCGAATGGGCCAGAGACATGGATTCGTCCCTCTTGTTGTCCCGTTTCAGATCGTCAAGCATAACATTGAGGACATCCTGTTCCCTCTGCATCTTCCGCATCTTCTTGAGAGAGATCTGGTTTTCCCTCGCGGCAACCTTCATCGCCTCTTCGTCGTTCGTCCAGTTGAGAAAATATGTTTCTGTCCCCTTCGCATCCCTGCTCGGACTTGCATTTGCGTGGATAGATACGAAGAGGTCGGCGTTCCTGCTGTTTGCAATCGCAGTACGTTTCTCAAGAGGGACGAAAACGTCCTCGTCCCTGGTAAGGTATACTTCGAGATTCGGGTCCCTGGAAAGGATCTTCCTGAGCTTGAGGGCGATATCGAGCACAACATCTTTCTCGTAGAGTTTCCTCGGCCCGACAGCACCCGGATCATGACCGCCGTGACCCGGATCAATCACGATTGTTTTTTTCAGACTTTTCACAGAAGGTGCCGGCCTATCCGAGGTACCGAAAACATCGATTATGACACGTTCGGGGTCTTCGAGATTAAAAATTTTATAGTCCCTGATCTTTTCCAGGTCAAGCACCACCCGCACCGTGTTTTCATTAAATTGCGCAGCGCGCACTGATTTGAGCATGCCGTTGCCTATCGGAAGAGTCGCCTTCAGTTCACTCCTTATAGCGCTGTTTTTGATGTCAAAATAAAGCCGATCAGGATTCGAGAGGCGTCTCTGAGCGACATCCGTTTTCCCCGAGAGGGTCACTACTACCCTCGTGTAATCTGGGTAGGACCAATAATTGATATCCATGACATCGGATTTGCCGGAGGCCCGTGAAACATCGGCATTGAGGAGGCAATAGAGGACCATCAGTCCCAGGAATACAGATACTCGTCTGCATGCCATTGTGCCGGCCAACTTAGGTATATCTTCTCCCTGTCAGAGAAATCACCATCACACCGCCTGGACCGAAGTGACTTCGGGGATTTCCTTTTTGATACTGGACTCGACCCAGTTTTTCATGGTGAGCGTAGACATGGGACAAGTCCCGCATGCCCCTTTTAGCTTTACGTACACGACGCCGTCCTTTACATCGATTAACTCAATGTCTCCGCCCTCCTTTTTGAGGCCGGCCCTCACCTTTCCAAGTACGTCTTCCACCCTTTCCCTCAGCATTCGGTCTCCTTGCTACTTACATAATAAAAAAATATGGCGACATATTCAAGTATTTTCTTATGCTATTTCATCTTTCCCATTGAAAGCACACGATAAACATCGGGTTATGGGCCCCTGTACTTGGCCACAGAACGGTAATGCCAGGGCCGGCCCTTTATTATGCGACCTTCTTAAACGCCTGTTTCCTGGCCTTGCAGACCGGGCATTCATCCGGAGCCTCGCCTTCGGCCGTAAACCCGCAAACCTGGCAGACATAGTAATCCGCATCAGCGTTCTTGCCGAGACTGTCGAGCGCACCCTGGTAAAGCCGGGCGTGGACCTTCTCGACCTCATTGGCGAGACTGAAGCTCCTTAACGCGGTTTTATTGCCCTCAGTCTTCGCCTCCTCTATCATTTTAGGATACATCTGCTGAAACTCGAAAGACTCCCCTTTGATGGCAGTCTCGAGGTTCTCCCTCGTGCTCCTGACACCGCTCAATTCCTTCAAGTGGTTATGGGCGTGAACTGTTTCAGCCTCAGCAGCAGCCCTGAAGAGCCTGGCGACCTGTATATATCCCTCTTCCTCGGCCCTTTTTGCAAAGGCGAGATACTTTCTGTTGGCCTGCGATTCTCCGGCGAAGGCCGTCTCGAGGTTTTTCACGGTAAAAGACATAATTAATTCCTCCTTTTATTTGCGATTCATGTTGTAATATTCCATGTGCAGCCTTCTTCTTCAACTCATAAAGAAGAAGGGATTATTTTTCCCCCATGCATTCCATCGGCTTGCCGCAGCAGACAAGCGCCCCGGAACCTGCAACTGTCACCTCAACTTCATTGCCGCAGATATTACACTTATACCTCTGTCCTGCTTTTGTCATCCTTCTTCCTCCTGTTATGATAACTTCCGACTTCTCACAGCTATGCGTCTATCTGTTTGAACATGTTCTTGCCCGCCCCGCAGAGCGGACACGTCCAGTCATCCGGAAGGTCCTCGAATCGAGTTCCGGGCGGTATCTTCCCCTTCCTGTCCCCTTTCTTCGGGTCATAGATATATCCGCAGTTCGCTCTCTGACACTGCCACATAACATCTTCCTCCTTTTGGATTGTATTCGAAGCCTGTTTCTGACGTCCGCACCAGATGCGGCTACGGCCGGCCTTCTGCTGCCTTCCTGCATTCGGGACACCTGCCGTAGAATTCGACATGGTGTCCGAGAATAATAAAATTTGCCCTGTCGCGATCGTTTAATGAGAGTTCGAAATTTGTATTGACATCGATTATCCGCCGACAATCCATGCACATAAGGTGGTCGTGAGGTTTGGTATTCGGGTCGAACCTTTTTTTGTCAGGATCTATAGATAATTCCTGTACAAGTCCCTTCCGGCGCAGAGTCTCGAGAGTATTGTAAACAGTCGCAAGAGAC
>JAKAIZ010000093.1 GCA_021814065.1 Nitrospirota bacterium
GAGTCTGATGGCATTTCGGGATATAACCACACGCTCGAAAAAGACGCGATCTTCGGGCTGGTCCTGGCCCTGGAGATGATTGCGGCCACGGGAAAGAACCTCGGCGAGTATCTCGACTCGATCATGGATGAATTCGGGCATTACTATCCCGACCGCTCGGGCATATCGGTGGACCGCTCCCTTGTCGGAGAACCCCTTCTGAGAAAACTGTCCGTTCTGAGAGATCGATATAAAGAGGGAACGTTCCTGGTCATAGGAGGAAACAGAAGGACCGTGAAAAAGCTGATCACCGTCGATGGGACAAAGCTCGTCTTTGACGACGGTTCATGGTTGATGGTCCGGCCCTCAGGCACTGAGCCGAAGGTCAGATTCTATATCGAGGCGAGGACAGAAGAAGGGAAGAAGGCGGTTTTCGAGGCTGCGGAACGGATAACGAAGGAAGCCCTCGGGATGGATTTACCCTGAAGCTGCGTTGTGCGGTGGCGAGCACAGCCGAGTTATAGAGTTCATTTCACCATCGGGCTCGCATCAGGATCAAGGGGATTAAGCCGCACAGCCAGTGAAAATAGGTAGGGGTAGTCTTTCTTCAGGTGCTGCATGTACGAGAGCCATTCAAAAAGGAGCAGCACGTACGCCCTTTTCATATCGCCGGAGAGGTGGTCGTAGTCCGTTCGCGGAAGCCCCTCCAATGCCGGCCTCGCCGCCAATTCTTCGGAGAGGTGCGAGACGGCCCAGAGCAGGTCGGTGAATGTATCATGCTCGAGAAGGTTTGGGTTTGCAAGCAGTCCGAGGAGGAAATCCCTCTTCCCTGAGAGAAAGTTTCTGAGACGGACGAGGTCGCTCTTTCTCGAATCGAACCTCGGATCCGCAGCATGGACGGCTTTTTGGGCTGCGATAAAATCCTTGTCCGACCATTGGGTTGTGACGATGAGGCGGGAGTTGAGGCCGGAGAGGTCCACAGCGAAGGACGAACAATGTTTGATCAGCGTCGTACCGATTTCTCCGTAAAACGCGCCTATCAGCATATTGAGTTTCTTGAGAAGTGCGCGCCTTTCCCGCTCACTGAGAAGACGCGCTATAATAAAAGTCACCAGAAGCACCTGGATAGGGACGAAGGCGATGTCCTGCAGCATGTAGAAGAAGGTGTCCTCAGTCCTGTGGAATATCTCGATCTGGATGAAGTACGAGACAACGGAAAATGCTATCAGCAACATTGACAGCGCTATATACCATTTTAATTTTTTCATCTTCGGCTCTCCGGCGGGTCCGGACGTTTCTTGATATTTTACCGATAACTGCCGGCGGAGTCCATCGAACTCATCCGTAATCCGCCGTCGGGAAATGACTATGCATGAAGGCATTTGACTTCGTAATCTTGGTTACCACGTATATCCGCTCTCCTCGTGCTGGCTTAGGTCGAGACCCATGACCTCCTCTTCTTCAGACACCCGGAGTCCGATTGTTTTATTGATGAGCACGAGCAGGACCAGTGTGACCCCAAATGCATAAAGGGCGGTCACAAGGATGGACATGCCCTGAACTGCCAGTTGGTGAGGGTTCCCGAAGAAGAGACCGTCAGCGCCTGCGGCATTGATGGCCTTCGACGCAAAAAAACCGACTCCGAACGTCCCCAGGATTCCCCCGACCCCGTGAACTCCGAAGGCATCGAGGGAATCATCATACCCGAGTCTCCCCTTGAGGTTCAGCGAGGCATAACAGAGCGCCCCTGCGAGGATTCCGATCAGGAGGGCGGGCATCGGCCCGACGAACCCGGAGGCCGGAGTAATCGTTGCAAGTCCGGCTATTGCGCCGGTTGCGGCCCCGAACATAGTCGGTTTGCCGCGATGGAGCCATTCGATGATCACCCACATGAGCGTGGCCGAAACCGCGGCAATTTGGGTGGTGACAAAGGCGACCGTGCTCAGCCCCCCGGAGGAGAGCGCGCTGCCGGCGTTGAACCCGAACCAACCGAACCAGAGGAGACCGGCCCCAAGGACCGTCAGCGGCAGGTTATGGGGCGGCATCGGCTCCCGGAGGTAGTTTTTTCTCCTTCCCAGGAAGATCGCGGCCGCCAACGCCGAGATCCCCGAGGTGAGGTGGACGACGATGCCGCCCGCAAAATCCATGGTGCCGAGGCCTTTCATCCATCCCCCTGCGCCCCATACCCAGTGCGCGACCGGATCGTAGACGAGGGTCGTCCAAAGGAGAATGAAAAGCAGGTAGGCCGAAAATTTCATTCGCTCTGCGATCGCACCGCTGATCAGTGCAGGGGTGATGACCGCAAACATCGCCTGGTAGATCATGAACGCCATATGGGGCACAGTGGGGGCATAGGCGGGATTCGGCGCAAGTCCGACGCCAGTGAGACCGATCCAGTCCAGCCCGCCTATTATCCCCCTGATGTCCGGACCGAAAGAGAGGCTGTAGCCTATCAGTATCCATTGGACGCTTACCACAGCGATTGCGATAAAACTGTGCATAATCGTGCCGAGCACATTCTTTCTCCTTACCATGCCGCCGTAGAACATCGCCAGGGCGGGGGTCATAAGCATGACGAGGGCTGCTGAAATAAGGACGAATGCTGTGTCGCCGGCGTCTACTTTTGCATCGGCCTGCGCAAGTGCACTAAGCGGCGTAAAAAGCAGTATGGCGAGCGTCAGGACCATGGCGAATGGGACAGACCTTTTCTTCATTGATAACTCCTCGTATCTCGTATTTATGGTAATGAATACCGCCTGAAGTCATAGCCAGAGCTATGCCAGATGAAAACCCGCTGTTATAGAAGTATTATTTATCTTAGGTGAATTCTCGCCACGCTACAAAAATGTATGTTTTCCCGCTGCTTGAGGGTGTTTATGAAAAAAAAACAGAGGGATACTCCATATATGACAATAATGTCATAGCTACAAAATTGTCGCAAAGGCAAAGGTACTTTTCTGCCGAGTATCACGGGCTATCCGATGCTTTCTTTCCGTTATGGGACCCAATGCGCACTGACCCGTCTGGCGGGTAGGCGCCTCTTCAGAATCGGAGGGGACATGAAAGACTGATCCAGGTTAATATGCTGATGGGTGGCTGATGCAAGGCGGTTCTGCCTGCCGCACCGTCTTTCCTTCTGTTCTTCAGTCTTGCCAAAATTAGCTTGGACAGCACTGATCCGGGGCGGTACAATAGGCCATCGGTAAATTCATCTGTCAGGGGCATCGAAAAACGCATGGTTAGTATAGAAGATATAAGAAGGGCCGCGAACAGGATTGGCGCCTTTGTCCACAAGACTCCCTTGATCCGTTCGGACTCCTTCAGCAGACTGACCGGCGCCGAGGTATATCTGAAAACGGAAAACCTTCAAAAGACCGGTTCCTTTAAGGTCAGGGGGGCTTTCAACAAGATCATGGAAGTAAGGAACGACAGGGTGATTGCCGCATCGATGGGAAACCATGCACAGGGCGTTGCCTTTGCCGCCGGGAAGTTGGGGAAGTCCGCAAAGATAGTGATGCCGGTGACCGCGCCGATCGTTAAGCAGGAAGCGACAGAGGGATACGGCGCCGAGGTCGTGCTTTTCGGCGAGAGTTTCGCCGAGGCGCTGGAGTATGCCCTCTCGCAGAAGGGTTATGAATTTATCCATGCCTTTGACGACGAAGGGATCATTGCGGGTCAGGGTACGGTCGGGATGGAAATCGCCGCGGATATGGCGGATGCGGACTGCGTTTTGGTGCCGGTCGGGGGCGGAGGCCTCATTGCGGGGGTCGCCGTTGCGATGAAGGCCCTGTCGCAAAAGACCAGGGTAATCGGGGTCCAGGCTGCTGCTGCGCCGTCGGCCTTTCTCTCGTTTAACGGAAAGAAGATTTCCGGCCGGGTGCCGCTGCCGACGATCGCAGACGGGATCGCGGTCGGTCAGGTGGGTGAGAAGGCGTTCGGGATTATGTCCCGGTATGTGGATGACATGATCCTGGTCGAAGAAGACGCGATTGCGATGTCCATTCTCTATTTTCTTGAAAGGAAGAAGCTTGTGGTTGAGGGCGCCGGAGCCGTGCCCTTGGCGGCCTTGTTCGGGAACAGGGAGAGATTTTCGGGCAAGAAAGTCGTGCTCGTCATAAGCGGGGGCAATATCGATTTCACTCTTATCGACAGGATCATCCATAAAGGGCTTGTGACGAGCGGGAGGATAGGGGTGTTCGAGGTGATCGTGGACGACGTGCCGGGGAGGCTGCATACCCTGTCGGGGATTATCGCCGGCCGGCGGGGGAATATCCTGAACGTAGTCCACGAACGACTCGCCCCTGATCTGCCGGTGGTCAAGACAAAGGTCATATTCACCGTTGAAACCAGAGGGAAGGGGCACCTCGATGAAATCCTTGCCGACCTTGCGGCGCAGGGGTTTGAGTTCAAAAAGAGGAACGGGGCCTGACTACGTCCCCCCATTTTCCCGGCCGCCCGAATGCGGCAATTCCCTTTTCGTGGCTTCGGATCATCGTTGACAAAGCCGACTGCTATGATAAGATTTGAGCAGAGGAAGACGCCTGCATGAAGATGCGCGCGGTCCCTACCCAATGTCAAAAGGAGGAGAAACGATGCCTTATGTTGCAAAGGATTACGGCAAACTGATAGGGATGGCGGGATTCAGCGAAACGCTCCTGAAGAACCATTTTACGCTGTATCAGGGGTATGTGACGAACACGAACAAGGCGCTCGATATTGTGGAGCAGATGCTGAAAGACGGCAAGACAGGTCTGCCGGAGTATGCGGAACTCAAGAGGAGGCTTGGCTGGGAGTTCAACGGCATGAGGCTGCATGAGTATTATTTCGAAAATCTCGGCGGCAAAGACCCTCTCGACAAGTATGGCCCCCTGGGCAAGCAGCTGCAGTGCGATTTCGGCAGCTATGAGATGTGGGAGAAGGATTTCAGGGCAACAGGGTCGATGCGGGGCATCGGCTGGGCTGTGTTGTATCAGGACAGCATGAACCGGAGACTCTTCAACTTCTGGATAAACGAGCACGACGTTTCGCATCCCGCCGGGTGCGTGCCGATACTGATCATGGATGTATTTGAGCATGCCTTTATGATCGATTACGGGCTGAAGAGGGCCGATTATATCGAATCGTTCTTCAGGAACATCGACTG
Source organism: Nitrospirota bacterium (assembly GCA_021814065.1). Classification (GTDB taxonomy): domain Bacteria; phylum Nitrospirota; class Thermodesulfovibrionia; order Thermodesulfovibrionales; family UBA6898; genus Sulfobium. The sequence continues at coordinate 5,123 of JAKAIZ010000093.1, forward strand.
GGCGGCGGCCGGGTCAAGGGTGCTGGGAAAGGAGGAATAATGGCGATCATAGAAATTGGCGGCCGCCAGGTCGCTTTGGATGATGAGGGGTATCTTGTCAGCATGGACGACTGGAACGAAAAAGTGGCATGTGCGCTGGCGGAGCAGGAGGGCATCGACGAACTGACGGATGACAGGATGGCGATCATCAGGTTCATGCGGGACTATTACAAACAGTACAACTACTTCCCGATACTGGGGTCGGTCTGTCTTCATGTGCACCAGCCAGACAAGTGCGTGAAACAGGAATTCATGCACCCTCTCAAGGCATGGAAGATCGCGGGACTTCCCAAGCCTCCGGATGTTGTTCTCGCCTATCTGAACTACGGCCAGGTGCCGACGTAGAATGTCGCAAGAAAAACCCCCTCAGCCCGGACGGGTTGAGGGGGTTTTTCTTGCAAGGCATATTTACGTTAGCAGGAACTCTTGCATTTGCAGGTCGTCGCACATTTCTTCTGGACCTTCTTTATCGTCATAGCCACACCGTCCTTTCGTAGGAGGATTGCGGCTTCACGCCGCCTATGATTGCATTATATCACACGGCGGATGGCTGTAAAGGGCGCAGCGGTAAAGGTCCCTGCCTAAAGGGCCCTCGAGGATCTCCGCTCTGAATCTGCAGCCGCCCCTGCACTGCTCGATGTAGCGGCAGTCGCATTTCAGCGAGTCGAGCCTCACCGGCGGAATTCTTTTCCAGCATTCCCTGAGCCCGTCCCTGATTGTTCCCACCGGGCGGTCTGAATAGAATGTGCATTTTGAAACTGCTCCTGCTGCATTCACCGACATGAGATGGAGACCGCAGGCAAAGCCGGGAGTGCTCGCATGAAGTCCATCTCCGCGGCCGTAGGCAAGATATTTCCCGCCGGTTTCCGGATCGACACGGAAGTCCTTATTCAATTCCAGTCTCCCCGTCGTGCACGGCACGTCTACAGTCCAGTCTTTCACGCCGAGTTCGTCGAAGAGCCTCTGCATGGCGTCGAAGTCGCCGAGGTTCTTCGCATGGACCATCGTGGAGACCGAAACATCGAGCCCCTCATCGCGGCATTTTCGTAGGGCATTTACCGCGTCCGAAAAGGATCCCTGCCCCCTGAGCGCATTATGGGCGTCTTCAAGTCCGTCGATGCTGATCTGGACCTCGTCCACCTTCAGCCGTACAACTTTTCCCTTGTCGAGGAGCGCGCCGTTTGTGAAGAGGACCTTTCTGAATGAAAATGCAGGGAGCATTTCGTTTAGCTCCATAAATCGGCTGTGCAGAAGAGGTTCTCCTCCTGTGATCAACACCCGCAGCCCCTGCACGGCTTCGAACTCCGAAAGGATGGCACGTATCTCATTCAGGGGCAGTTCGTCCGAGCCGCTCTCACCGATATAACAGTGCCGGCACCTGAGGTTGCACTTGTCGGTGACCTGCAGCTCAAGATACCTGAGTGAAGGGACGGGCGACTTCAGGACTGGAGGCCGCCGCACGGAGACCTTCTCAGTTGTCAGGATGCCTTCTTTCATGCAGTAGTCGATGAAGATGCCGCCCCCGGAAGGGCAGCCCTCGGGCAGCGCGCAGCACTTCAGAAACTCGAAGGCGTCTTCGTCGACTTCATAAAGTTCGTCCGCCCCGATATCGTAGACCGATGGCGTTTCGAGCCATTTAAGCACGCATCTGCCGGACAGGGAAAAAGGCATGCCTTATTGTACTGCGGAGAGGCGTCTGATTTAAAGGGTAGGGGGCAGGCATGCCATGCCCCGTCATTGTAGTGTCACAAAGAGAAAAACGCATTATGATGTCCACATTTTTTTGCAATTGCACTTTTTGGAGAGATACTATTTAATATGACGCTCGAACAAAGTCTCTGCCGGTGTTTCTGCTTTTATTACAAGCCGTCGAAGCGCGAGGAAGTCGCCTGCGGGGGCTACCGCATGGTGGAGCGCCTGATCCGGCGTGGAAAGAAGATATCGTTCGAAAGGTCAGGTAAAGCATTTGGCGCAGAGACCTCAAATGCCCTCGAAGGGGCTTTATGCCGGAGGTGTCCTTTTTTCGCGTACGACTGCGACTTCGCTGTAAACAAGGGAGCGCCGCCCTGCGGGGGCTATCTCCTGATAGGGCAGCTTCTTGAGTCCCGAACGGTATCTCTTGACGACCTTACGGATATGGATTAAGCTTTACATAGTATTTTATTGAAGGGGGAATTATGGAAAAGTTTTCGTTGCGCGAGGCGGTCGAACAGGCGATACAGACGGAAAAGCTGGGATACGAGTTCTACAGGGCCATGGGGGAGAAGTTCAAGGAAAACAGCGGGATGGAGGAGTTGTGTGAGACCCTTGCGGAAAAAGAGCGCGTCCACGAAAAGACTTTCTCGGACCTTATCGACAGTGTAAATGAGTCAGGCGACGTGGACTGGGAAGAGGTCTCCAGGTATCTAAGGGCGATCGTCGAGTCCGAGTTTTTCCTTGGAAAGGGTAAATCCCTGCCTTCTCTGGATCATGTGAAGACCGTGGCTGAAGCGGTGAAATTTGCGGTCGGGTTTGAGAAGGAAACGCTGCTTTATTTTTATGGCGTCAGGGACCTCATCAAGGAAAAGGATGTGCTTTCTCATATCATCGAAGAGGAAAAGAGCCATATCGTTTGGCTCAATAAACTCCAGGTTACTGCCGCAAAGTAGTGCGTAAGTAAGCCTTACTGTTGTGCACAAGGATAGAGTCCCACACGCGCATTCTGCCCACCTGTTCAGCTTCCTTTACAAAGAAGAAAAGTTGTTGGTATTATATACCGTTTTGGGAGAGGTGGCCGAGTAGGTCGAAGGCAGCCGCCTGCTAAGCGGTTGTGGGGGTAAAACTTCACCCAGGGTTCGAATCCCTGCCTCTCCGCCATTAAGCGGTTTATTGGACGGCGCTGGAGCACCTAACGTGCGGCGGCGATCGACAGTAAAGTAAATATCACGATGCAGTAGGACAAGGAGGTCCATATGAAGAAGAAAGTTTTGGTGGTGATCTGCAGTCTTTCGCTGCTCTTGGCGGTAGGGGCCTGCAAAAAGAAACAGGAACAGCCGGCGCCTCAGACGGGTATGCCCGGACAACAGCTTCCTGCCGGACATCCTCCGATGGGCGAGCAGGGCGGGGCACCCGGCGGTGTGACGATGCCGAAAGGTGAGACTACCGTCAGCGTACCCGACTCGGTAAAGGGAAAATGGAAGGGTGTGGTACTTGTCGTGGAAGACAAGGCAACGAAGAAGTCGAAGGATTACACGGTGAATCTGCATAGCGATCTGAAGATCCCGGATTCCAGTCTTAAGGTGGAGGTGGGAGACTTTCTTCCGGACTTTAAGATGGAGGGTCTGACTATCACCTCAACGTCGAACGAGCCTAACAACCCGGCGGTAAGGGTGAAGGTGTTCGAAGACGGCAAAGAGATCTTTAAGGGATGGCTGTACCAGAAATTTCCGACGATCCATCCCTTCGAGCACCAGAAGTACAGTCTGGCGCTCAAAAACGGCATAAAGAAGGGATAGGAAGTACGGCAGCGGACTGCGCCCTTAGCTCAGCTGGATAGAGCGTCGGACTACGAATCCGCAGGTCGGGGGTTCGACTCCCTCAGGGCGCGCCACCTTTTGGCTGCAAGAGTTAAAAGGGGCCGTGATGAAAAATCGCGGCCCCTTTTTTATATCCGCTTTCCGCACAATTAACGGGAGGAAATCTTTTGAGAGAAAATGTATAATGAAGCACTGAAATAGGTAGTTTACTTCTTCCGGAGCGAAAAAAATTCATCAGAAGGGGATGCGTGATGAAGAAGATAATTGTTGTCGATGACAGTCCTACCTTTTTAATGTACACCGGCCTTCTCCTGAAGAGGCTGAACTTCAAGGTCATTCCTGCGGAAAATGGGGTGGAATTTTTCAGGCTTTTGAAGTTCGGCAAGCCCGATGCAGTGCTGCTCGACATAGAGATGCCGATGATGGACGGCACGAAAGTTCTTAAGCATATGAAGGAGGATAAGCAGATGGCAAGGATCCCGGTGATCGTCCTGTCGATTGATTCGAGTTCCGAGACCATCCAGAAATGCAAGGGCTTCGGCTGCTATGACTATCTCATGAAACCGGTGAAGATCGACAGACTGCACGGAGTCCTGCAAGAGTGTTTCTTCGGACACACAGGCACGAACCGGCGGCACCTGAGGGAACGGTTCATCCGGAAAATCCCCGTCAGCCACGATGGAAGGCATTATGAGTTTTATTCCGAAACGCTGTCGGAAGGGGGTATATATCTCAGGACGCAGGATCCTTTCCCGATCGGTACCGAGATCGGACTGACCCTCCCCCTTGAGGGAGCGACGATGGCGGCGAAGGGCGACGTGATTTATACCAAGGACCTTTACGGCGATTATCTGGACCTCCCGCCGGGAATGGCGATAAAGTTCAAGGAGCTTACCGATGCGGACCTCCGTTTGCTAAAGGGGTACGTGTCGGACCTGCTGGCAAAGGACCTCTTCGAGAGCCAGGAAGAGAGGATCATCGAAAAATAGAGAGGGAGTCCGACGGCGGACATCTTCTGATGTTATCCCGCATCCTGACCGGAATGGAAAGGACTGCTTATTTTCGGCTGATCGCCTTCAGGATGTCTCTTCTCGAAATGACACCGACCAGCCTGTTTTCCGGATCGACTACCGCCAGCCGCCGGATCCTTTTTTCGTCCATTATCTTTGCGGCTTCGCTGATATCGGCATCGGGTCTGATCGTGATGGGGGTAGGGGTCATGATGTCGCCGACCAAATCTCCCATCTTCCGTTCGGGAAGGGGGTGGCCGAAGAGGTGCATGACGAAGTCCTTGAAGGTATGCTTCCTCTGGGTCCCCATCATCGCAAGGACATCGGCCTCGGAGATGATCCCGATAACCCGGTTTTCTTTGTCGACAACCGGGAGACCGCTGATGTTATTTTCTGAAAGAATTCTTGCCGCGCCGGTGATGTCGTCGAACTTTTGCGCCGCGATGACGTTTTCCGACATGACGTCGCGTACCAAAATCTTCGACGTCAGCCTCGACTTGGCGTGTTTGAAGGCGATTGAGTAGATTTTTTTGAGGTCTTCCGCGCTGATCTGCGCATAGGTTTTTGTCTCTTTCAGCGCGGCCATCAGGTCGTCTTCCGAAATCTCATCATGTACCTTGTCGTTCATTCTGCCCCTCGATAAATCCAGGATTGTTCATTGTTATTTCCCCGCACCGCCGCTAACCCACTCTTATCACAAAAGAGCGGTGAGCGCAACACGCGCCGGTTCGTGCCGTGCGAGGCCGCATTAACCTGTCATCCATTATAAAAGTTTGATACACTTGTATCAAGGAGTCCGAATGGCGGGAGGGCCCGGGAAAGAGGAGACGGTATGAAAAGGTTCGTGAAGATCTTCGGCATTGCGGCTGTCGCCGTGCTGATCGCCCTTATCGGCCTGAGCTTTTTCGTCAGGAGTTATCTGCGCAGCGAAAGGCTGAAGGCTCTCCTGGTTCCCCGAATCGAACAGGTCACGGGCAGGGGCGTGAATATTGGTTCGATTCGGGTCTCCCTCTTCAGAGGGATTGTCGTCAAGGGGCTCAGCATCAGGGGAAAATCGGGCGAGGGAGATTTTCTCAGTGCCCGAAGTCTTGTCCTCGATTACCGCCTTCTGCCCCTTTTGAAGAAAGAGCTTATCATCGAGAAGCTGGAACTGGAATCCCCCTCGGTGAGGATCGAGAAGAAAAAAGACGGTACGTATAATTTCAGCGATATACTCGATACGTTCAATAAGAGGGAGGAAGCCGAAAGGACGGGCGGGACGGGGCAAGCGGGCGGCCCGGGATTTTTGGTGGCGGCGGACAGCCTTCATATCGTGGATGCTAGACTGGAGTACCGGGACGATCAGACCGGTCTCGATGCTTCGGTGGTTGCTGATGGCGACTTTAAGATCACCCCCGCCCGCAAGGTATCAGAAAGTCTGTCGGGTGAGCTGGATATAAAAAGCGCTAAGGCCGCAATAGGCGGAATTGAAACGAATACATCAGGCAGGATCGACATTACGCCACGGTCGGCGGTCTTCCAGCTGAACACCGACATCGGGAAGGAGAGCATAAAAGCTGCGGGCAGGATCGATGACTACCGGGAATCCCCTGTAATCACCTGCGATATATCTTCCAAAAAGATCGATATAGACAGGCTGATGGCGGCGGCGGGAGGCAAAGAGGAAGGGGGGACGGCCAAAGCCGGAAGTCATGAAGGCGAAGGCTCCCCGGGCATGAGCAGGCTCACCGCGTCAGGGCAAATAAGGGTGGACACTGCCCGTTACAAGGATTATGTCGTAAATAACCTTCTTTTGAAATACCGATATGAGCGTGGCTTTGCGCAGATACGACCCATCGCGTTGAGTTTCCGCGGAGGGCAAGAGGTGAGCGCGACTGGCAGTCTTGGCGCGGAACTAGCCTTTGTCGTGAGTCCCGCAAGCAGGAACATGACTACATCTGTAATGGACTCCCTTGCCGGGAAGGGGACCCTCGATCTGCGCGACATAGCTGTGAGAAGGTCGAAGATCGCCGAGGCGATCGCGCTTTTTACGGGTATAGGAGAGATGCGCAACACCCGTTTTGCGCCGACCCGTTTCAACTTTACGGTCAAGGACCGAAAGATTTATTTCGACGGTAAGCTCGAATCCCCCGAAGTGAAAATCGACCCTTCCGGTTTCATGGATTTCGATAAAAGGCTGTCTGTTCTGGCGGACATGAAGATCGCGCCGGCGCTGACATCGAAGCTTTCGCCTGTGGCAAAGGTCGCCTCTTACGTGAAGGACAAGAGCGGCTGGGTGACGGTGCCGCTGAAGATAGCAGGCACTACGGAGAAACCGTCGGTAGCTCTTAATAAGGCGGCTGTGGGAAGACAGGTGGAAAAGGGTGTCGGGCGGGAGATCGAAAAGAGGATACTAAAAGACCTCTTTAAGTGAGCATCCTTATCTGACCAGAATCCGCCGCCAGACCTGCGGTGCTTAGGGGACCCTGCGGTTGTCAAAGAAATGGTCGCGGGGCTATAATTGCCGATGGTCGCGAATGCGCTCGAGCAAAAGATTATCCAAAAAATCAGCGACGAGGGGCCCGTCACCTTCGAAAGGTTTATGCAGATGGCGCTGTACGATCCGGATTGGGGATACTATGCATCCGGGGAGGCAAGAGTCGGCAGGGCGGGCGATTTTTATACGAGTTCCCACCTGCATCCTGTATTCGGCAGGATGCTGGGACGGCAGGTCGAGGAGTTCTGGGAGTACATGGGAAGACCGGAGCAGTTCGAGTTCGTCGAGATGGGACCCGGCGCCGGTCATCTCTGCAGGGACATGCTCGATTATCTGAAGGACCGCGACCTTGGCAAATCCATGAGATACTCGCTCATAGAGCGCAATCCTTCGAGGAGGCGGGAACAGGAGGAACTCCTTGATGAATACCGGGAGATGTTGAGCTGGTTTCCCTCACTCGATGAAATCAAGGGGGCGCGAGGCTGCCTTCTGTCGAACGAACTTCTTGACGCCTTTCCTGTCCACCTTGTGATGATGGAGGACGAGTTAAAGGAGATTTACGTGGCGGTAGAAGGCGGCTGTCTGAAGGAGGTCGCCGGGCCGCCGAGCGATTCTGCCGTTACGGAATATTTCAGGGACCTTTCGGTCGGTCTCGAAAAGGGCTGCAAAACCGAGGTGAACCTCAGGATCAGGGACTGGCTGGGAAGCGTGGGCAGTGCGATAAGGGAAGGGTTTGTACTGACGATAGATTACGGCTATACCAGCCGGGAGTATTACAGCGAGGACAGAAACAGGGGCACGCTCATGTGTTACCGCCGGCATCAGCTGAGCGAAGATCCGCTCGTCAACGCAGGGAGGCAGGACATCACCGCCCATGTGAATTTTTCGTCCCTAAAGAGATGGGGCGAAGAGATGGGGTTCCGGACGATAGGCTTTTGCGGCCAGGGAGCTTACCTCACCTCTCTCGGCATAGACGAAGAGATACATAGACTCTCCGAAGAGTCGGGCGACTACCTCTTTGAGCTGGCGCGGATAAAGAAGCTGATCCTTCCCCAGGGCATGGGAGAATCGCACATGGTAATGGTCCAGTATAAAGGAGAGGGGACCCCGACCCTCAGAGGGTTTGCCCTGAGGAACCGGACACGATACCTTTAGCGACAAGGTACTCCATGCTCCTCATGAAGTGCTCAGGGGTATGGGCCTCGAGGGTATAGACGCAGTCCTTTCGGCCGAGAAGTCCGAAGAAGGTATCGAAGTCAAAGGTCCCTTCTCCCACCGGCAGGTGCTGGTCGGCCGACCGGTCGTTGTCGTGGAGGTGGAGCTCGAGGATATGCGGATTAAGGGATTGCATCCATTCCTCAAGAGGCACTTTCGAGAAGAGATGACAGTGACCGGTGTCGAAACAGACCCCAAAATTATCGGAGTCCATTTCCTCCGCC
>JAKAIZ010000265.1 GCA_021814065.1 Nitrospirota bacterium
AGCGTGCCGGTCACCACGGCGACAATGAGCAGAAGAACAACTGTCCTGATGTACTTTCTCCTGAGATTGCGCACCGCGAGATTGTAAATCTTAATTTTTTTCATATTTTTATTATAGGTTCCATCGGTCCCAAAAGTCTATTGAGAGACATGCAGGGCGATTAAAAAAGGGCCGGGAAACGGTCCCGACCCTTTTTCCGTTCAGATCAGATGACTGCCGGCTTACTTCTTGCCGGGATGCCAGTCGATCTCGATACCGCAGAGAAGCGGCGAACCTTTGTCGACCTTCACCTGGATGCCGTAAGCCTTGTGGCACTCTTTGCAGGCCGAAACAGTCTCAACGATATTGAAGTTCTTCATGTCAACCACATTCAGCGTGCTGTCGTCAGCGTAAGTCCTGGAAGACAGGAAGCCGTACTTTCCGTCTTTGGTGAACGCAAAGTCATGCGGTCTGACGTTATCCGGAAGGATAAGACGTTTTACGATCTTATCGGTTTTTGTGTCGATAATGATCACCTGACTCTTATGCGTTCCCGGCTTCAGGCCCGGATCGAACTCATTGGGAGCGCTAACCCAGAGATATTTCATGTCAGGGGTCATTCTCGCCTGATGGATGAACGTCATCTCAGGGCTGGTTATCTCTTTGATCTTCTTCTTCGTCTTCCAGTCATACACGTACACAACACCCGTAGGCATATCCGTGATATACGCCTTCTTAGCGCCCTTGGTCCACTGGATGCCGCATACCGCCTTGCCTATCGGCATCGTGTCGACGGTCTTCAGTTTGTTTGCATCCCAGACATATACCTTCCCGTCGGCCATATCCTCAAAATAGACGTTGCCGTCCGGACCGACTATTGCGCCGCAAAACTTCTCGCCGACCTTGAAGGGGCCTTCCTTTTTACCGGTGGAAAGATTGATCTTGTAGACATCTCCGGAAAGCGTGCCGGCGACGAGTACTTTTTGGCCCTTTTCTGTAAGGAGCGCCTGTCCGTGGGTACCGCCGGCCTTCTTGACTTCTTCAAAGCTCATGCCCGCGATCTTGCCTTCCATTTCGGAGCCGGCATCAGTGAGTACGATCCTGTCTTTTTCGATGTCCACCGGCGGTTTCATCGTACGCATGTCGATGATCGCCAGATGACCGCCGTGACCGGCAATATACGCGATGGCGTTGAAGGTGATCGGTTTGGTTGAAGGTACCACTTTTACTTCAACTGCCGGGGCCTTTTCCGCGGCAGCTGAAGCTGCCGGGGCATCTCCATATCCGGGTGCGGCGCCCGCGGTGACTGTGGCGGGTGTGCCGAGGAAGACCATATAACCTACTGCTGCTGCAAAGAGAACCAGTAATACGGTGAATTTGTTTTTCATTATTTCTCCCCTTTTTGATTTCTTTCTCACTTCTTCACCCATTCACTTACAGCATCCCGATTATTGTTCCGCAACCACCTCCTTCTCGTTGCGCATTTTTTTCGCTGCTGCCACTGTGCAATAGTATATTAGAACAAACATAGGGGATTCAACATCAAATTCTAAGTTTAGACAACTTAATCCGCGCCACGTGAAAGACACAAAGAAGGCGGTCGTCAACGCACTTTTCGGGATGCGCCGGAAGGGGTATTTTCACGGAGGAGCGCAGCCACTTTCTTGCGGAGGACCGGGTGGACTATTTCCGGGGCAATCTCGGAGAGAGGTTCGAGCACAAAGGCCCTTATGTGCATAAAGGGATGCGGGATGACGAGGTCGTCGTCGTTCACCGTGAGATCATCGTAAAAAAGGATATCGAGGTCTATAACCCTGGGGCCCCACCGCACGGTCTTCTTTCTGCCCATCTTTTTTTCTATTTTTTTGAGAAGACCGAGGAGTTTTTTCGGCGGAAATGCGGTTTCGATCTCGACCGCCATATTGATGAAGGGGGGCTGGTCCTTGACGCCCCAGGGTTCGGTCTCGTAGAGGGAGGAGATTTTTGATACCTTCTGACCGTTTTGTTCGAGCAGTTCGACCGCCTTCAAACAGTGATACCGCCTGTTGCCCACATTCGAGCCGATTCCTATGTATGCGATGGACATGCGAATGCATAACTCAAGCGTGCTACAGCACCTTCTTGATCCTCTCGACCGCCTCTACCGTCCTTTCGGACGTCACCGTCAGTGCGAACCTAACGTACCCTTCGCCCGGTGCGCCAAAGCCGTTGCCGGGGGTAGCGAGTACCCCTGATTTCTCAAGCAGGTGGATCACAAAACGCGAAGAGTCGAAGCCCTTCGGCACCTTTGCCCAGAGGTAAAAACTTGCCTTCGGTTTTTCGAGTTCGATACCGATATCCCTCAGTCCGCGGTACAGAATATCCCGCCTCTCCTGGTAGGTATTCCTGATGCCGGACAATACCTTTTCGTCCGTATCCAGGGCGACGATCGACGCCTCCTGTATCGCCTGGAAGACCCCCGAGTCGAGGTTTGTCTTTATCTTCCCCAGGCCCGCGATGACGTCGTCATTACCGACTGCAAACCCTATCCGCCATCCGGTCATGTTGTACGTCTTCGAGAGGGAATGGAACTCTATCCCGACGTCCCTGGCCCCGTCGATCTCCATAAAGCTGAGCGGCTTTTCGTCGTCGAAGTAGATCTCGCTGTAGGCCGCGTCATGACACACAATGATATTGTATTTGTCCGCGATATTGATCACATCCTCGTAAAATTTGCGCGGCGCCGTGACGGATGTCGGGTTGTTCGGATAATTGATGAACATCATCCTGGTATTCAGGAGCGTGCTCTGAGGAATAGTGCTGAAGTCGGGCAGAAAGTCATTTTCCTGTCTGAGCGGCATCAGATAGCTCTCCCCGCCGGCAAAGAGGACACTTACCGGATAGACCGGATACCCCGGCGAGGGTACCAGGACCGTGTCTCCCGGTTCCACGAAGGCGAGCGGCAGATGACCTATCCCTTCCTTTGAACCGATGAGGGAGAGGACCTCG
>JAKAIZ010000094.1 GCA_021814065.1 Nitrospirota bacterium
GTGGTGGGTCAACAGAAAGGACGTCCACGGCAACAACATCTTCCAGGGCGGCTTTCTCGGACTCGATAATATAGGATTGTTCGACAGGTCCAAACCGCTCCCGACAGGAGGGCATCTCGAGCAGGTGGACGGCACGAGCTGGATGGCGATGTGCTCGCTCAACCTCATGGAGATGGCGATAGAGATCGCGCTGAAAGACCCCTCTTACGAAGACGTTGCCTCGAAGTTCTTCGAGCACTTTGTCCATATCGCCGAATCCCTTAATTTCTTCGACATGCACCACCCTGTAAGCCTCTGGGACGAAGAAGACGGGTTTTTCTATGATGCCCTTCACTGTCCAGACTGCGGGATCATCCCGCTGAAGGTAAGGTCCCTGGTCGGCCTTACAGCGCTCTTTGCCGTCTCGGTAATCGACAGGAAAGTTCTCGACAGGCTTAAGGGTTTCAGGAAGAGGATGATGTGGTTCGTCAAAAACCGCAGGGACCTAACCGAATTCCTCGCGATCGAGGAGCTGCCCGGCGGACAGGAGCTGCTTTTTTCCCAGATCCATCAGGACAGGCTCGGGAAGCTACTGCAGCGGATACTCGATAATGAGGAGTTCCTCTCTCCGGGAGGGATCCGCTCGATATCGAAGTACCATAAGGACCACCCCTTTGTTTTCGAATACGGTGGAGCAGAATTCAGGATCGACTACGAGCCTGACGAATCGACTAGTGACATCTTCGGCGGAAACTCCAACTGGCGTGGCCCAGTCTGGGTGCAGATGAACTACCTCCTGGTAGAATCCCTGAGAAAGTACCATCGCTTTTACGGAGATTCGCTGAAAGTAGAATGCCCTACGGGATCGGGGAACATGATGGACCTTTGGGAAGTGGCCAAGGAGATTTCCCGGAGGGTGACCGGCATATTTATCAGGGACGAAAACGGCAGAAGGCCGGTTCATGGCGGGGTGGAGCAGTATAGCGGCGATCCGGCATGGAGGGACCTCGTCCTCTTCTACGAATATTTTCACGGAGACACCGGAAAAGGTCTCGGTGCAAGCCACCAGACCGGATGGACAGGCCTCGTGGCAGAGATGATACAGTGGTGCTGGTGCGAGTAATTTGCATAATGAAGGCGGACACGCATAACAGGCAGTTTGTACCGGAGGAGAAAGGCAAAAAGGGAAAGAGCATGCTCTTTCCCTTTTTGCTGTTAAAGATCAGATTTCGAATTAATAGCCAGGTGCAGGGTGCTTCATCAGGGCCTTGTGGCCCAGGGACTTGATGTAAGCGACGAGGTCCTGCATCTCCTGGGAATTCTTGTCGAGGGCTTTGCCTTTCAGGGCCGCGGTGATGCAGATGTTAATGGCATCCTCAAGGGATTTTTCGACGCCGCCGGGGGTCGTCCATTCCTTCTTGGCGGCGGCCCCGGATTTTTCGAGGCCCTTTCCGCCAGGATGGCATGTGCCGCAGGTCGAGCCGTTTGTACCCAATTTCGGGTCGTTAAACAATGCCTTCCCTTTCTCCACATCGCCTGCTGCAAACGCAAAAGAGGCGATCAGGGAAAGGGCTATCAGTGGAAACAACAGAATCTTGAAAAGTTTCATCGGATTTCACCTCCTTTCGCTGGGAAATAACACTGCCCGTCGCAGGGAACTCCGGACGGTAATCGGATAAACTCATCTTCTACGGACGGTATCGCCGCCTAATCGTTGTCCGCAGCCTTATTTCCATGGTATCAGAAATACGGATGCCGGCAAGTGGTGGCGCATCTGTCGGAAAACCCTGCGAGGGCAATGGCTGTCGCGCGGTGCTCCTTCTCATCCTGGAGAAAATTGCGTAAAGTAACCGTGGTCTGCGTATGGTATAGTATAGTCAAGACGACATAGGGATTATTGTAGCGGAGATGCAAGGCATTACATAGGGATAAAGTTCCCGGGAGAAAATGGCGGAAAGACTGCTCTTAGTAGAAGACGAGGACACCCTCTGCAAGTCCCTGCAGAGAGTGTTCACAGCGGAGGGGTATGAAGTGGACAGGGCAGACAGCGCTGAATCGGCCTTTAAACTACTGCAGGGAAAATCATACGACCTCATCATTACGGACATCATCCTCCCCGGCATCAGCGGCATTGAGCTTCTGACGAAGTACCGGAAGGAAAACCCTTCTCAAAAAGTGATTATCATCACGGCATATGCATCGCTCACCACGGCCGTCGAAGCCATTAAGGCGGGTGCCTCCGATTTCATCGTGAAACCGCTGATGCATGACGAGATGAAAAGGGCTGTCAGGAACGTACTTGATAAGCCGGGTGGATAACCGATCACAGATCGACTATATGTCCAGCGAAGACGTATTCACGCTTCTCAGAAAAACACCCCCCTTCAGCTTTCTTGATCCCACCGTCCTCCATACCATCGCCGAAGAGGCTGTCGAAGAGCACTATCCAAAGGGACAAACCATACAGCACCAGAACGGGCCATCAGCCGAACACCTCAGCATCATACAAAGCGGAGCCGTAAAGGTATTCATCATGACGAATGAAGGCGAGGAGGTATTGGCGGACTACCGGACGAGGGGGGATTTCTTCGGCCTGCTTTCCTTTGCCTGCGGCGACGTTGCGAGAGACACCATTGTTTCGGTCGAAGACACCTTCTGTTATCTGATCAAAAAAGAGATCATACTCGGGCTTCTGAAGACGAACGCAGAATTTTCTGAGTTTTGTTTCAGGTCACGGCTGAAACGGCTCCTTGACATGACCTATCGGGAGATACGCGACAGGACCCTTCTGTACGGGGGAGGAGACAAGCTCCTTTTTACGAATGTCCTGAAAGACCTTGCCACTAAAGAGGTGATCACGGCATCGGAGGACTCAAGCATACGGGAGGCGGCAGAGATCATGGCCGAGCGCAGGATCAGTTCGCTGGTCCTGCTCGACTCACGCGGTTTTCCCTCCGGAATGGTCACCGACAGGGACCTCAGGAACAAGGTCGTCTCTAAGGGCAGGGACGTTACGGGAAGAGTGGGGGATATTATGAGCGCCACGATCATCAAATCGGAGGCCCGCGATTACTGCTTCGAGGCGCTCCTGAAAATGATACGGTATAACATACACCACCTTTTGGTCATCGACAAGGGAGAAATGAGGGGGATCATCACCAATCATGACCTGATGATGCTTCAAGGGACATCGCCTCTTTCCGTCGCCCGGGAGATCGAGGGACAGGACACAATAGACGGACTGGTGCCTGCATCGAAGAAGATCAGCAAGATCATCACCCTGCTGATCAGGGAGGGGGCAAAGGCAAGTCATATCACGAGGATCATGACCGAGATAAACGACAGGCTCCTGAAAAAGGTCCTCGAAATAACTGAGGCGAAACTCGGGCCGCCTCCCCTTGACTATTGCTGGATCGTATTCGGCAGCGAGGGGAGAAAGGAGCAGACCTTCCGGACGGACCAGGACAATGCCGTCATCCATGAAGACCCGAAAGACAACGCCGAAGAAGCGGCGGCGTATTTTTCAGGGTTTGCCGTCCATATGAGGGAGGCGCTCGCAAAATGCGGTTTCCCTCCCTGCACTGCCGACTATATGGCGAGCAACCCGCAATGGCGCCAGCCGGTAAGCGTCTGGAAGAAATATTTCTCGGGCTGGGTAAACAGCCCTACCCCGGAGGCGATACTCCGGTCCCTTATTTTTTTCGATTTCAGGCCGGTCCACGGCAATCTCCTGCTCGCTGAACAGTTGAGGGCGTTTCTGGGCCTCCAGATCAAGGAGAACAACCTCTTCCTTGCCCATATGACCAATATCGTGCTCCAGAACAGACCTCCTCTCGATTTTGTGGGAAGGATCAGCTGCGAAAAGAAAGGCGCACACAGGGGGAAGTTCAATATCAAAATCAACGGGCTTTGTCCGATCATCGATATGGCAAGACTCGCCGCGCTCGAAACAGGGATGTATCACACCTCCACTCTTGCGAGGCTCGAAGGACTGAAAGAAAGGGACTGTGCAGTAGGCAGGTTCTCGCCTGAACTTGAACAGGCCTTTGAGTTCATCATGTCATTGAGGCTCCGGCATCAGTTCGAGCAGATTCAGGAGGGGAGCGAGCCTGACAATTTTATCGATCCCCATGATCTCGGGGATATGGAAAAGACAATGCTGAAGGGCGCGTTTAAAATTACCTTATCCGTTCAGGAAGCGTTAAGGAAGAAATACAGTAAAGTGGTGCCCGCTTAGTCTTCGGCAGGAACAGTCAAGCCGGTTTTCCTGTCTTCATACCGTAATTCCGCCAAAAAGAGTAAACCGCCCATCCCGCTGTATTCCTTCTTGCCAAGGTCGTTGGAATTTGGGCGCAGGTTCACACAGAATTCGAAGCCTCAGGGCGTTTTGAGAAATGTTTTGGCTTCTTCCTCCTATCTAAAGTCATAATAACTTGACAGACCAAATGTTTAGCGATACAACAAAAATTAAGAAGACAGAAAATCCCGACAAAGCCAAACCCTCCGTGAGAAGGGGGCGGAAAGCGGCGGGTCTTTAAGTAAAGATGGCCGAGCTGCCGAAGGATGAACCTTTGGTATGCCCGGTTTTTTTATATAAAGAATAGGCACTCTTATATTCTGAGAGGTGGCGGCAGGGATCGCCGGCTATGCCGAATATTAGGAGTCGGTAATGCTGTAGCGACCACTGCTCAATATTGTTGCCATGCAACAAAAGGAGGACACCATGAGCACTCTGAATATTAAGAAAGACAGGTCGATCATGTTTGACAGTCACAGCGTCTCTACCGTTTTGCGTCTCCGAAAGAGTTGTGGCCCAAATATGAAGGTGATCTTTGCCGGGGACATCCCGCTGATCGTACCTAAGACGAAAGTCGACAGGCTCCTCGAAAGGGTGTGGCTGAGATGATGACAGATGCAGAGAAGGCTTCGATTACCTCAAGACGGTACAGACGAAGACCATGAGTTAGCAGGGGTGGCTGAGGACGGGTTATTGTTTACCGCCAGGCCGGAATGTTGTCCGCATTCCTAGATGCAACAACGCATTTCAATGATTCTTTGAGGTCTACCCATCGCAGTCCTCCATACGTTCGTAAAAGCAGGACTAGCTTGCCTTATCTTCAATAAGCGGAATCGTCTCTTTTTCAAGTCCTCGTTGCCGTTTATGCGTATACATCATTGCATCTGCCCTGTCGAGAAGCGCCTCGACGCAGCACGGATGCTCCGCATCGTAATGGACTATCCCAATGCTCACCTTCATAGTGCATTCTTTCCTTATGCCGTTGCTCTGTCGCAGATTGCCGGACCCCTTATCAAGGTATAAATCTTTTCGTTTATACTTTTCAGTGATTAGGATCACGCCCAGAATGCGTATTCCAGGAAGCAGTCGAAAAAATGAGCGAGCCTTGGCGTCGCGTCTTCTTGCCAGAGAGTATTTCCTCTATTTCGGGATATAGGCATTCAATCCGATCGTAATTCGATCGGCAAAAGAGCGTAGGTCAAGCCTGAATAATTATTTGTCGATTGCGGTACGACTGAAAATCATAAGGGACTCGCATGCACCTCTTTCCTGACGGAATAAATCAGTCCAGGAAAAACGTCCCCAAGTTTCAACATTAATGAGTTTTTCTTTCGAACCGTTCCATTGAGTAAAACATCATTCCGGCCATCAGGACCACAAAGGCTATCACTACCCAGTGATTCACCCCAAGGACACTTGGCAGCGTAGCCGTGCCCAGGGCTGACGACATATAAAAATGTTCGAGGGCCGGATAGACTGCGGCAAACAGCAGTGACCCGGCAATCATCCCGAACATGGCGACCAGGGCGTCGAGTCTCCCGCTTGCGAGACCAGCGACGGCCGTACCGGGACAATATCCTGCAACCAGGTAGCCCAGGCCGAACAGGGCCCCTCCGATCAGCTGCGGCCAGAAGAATGCCGGCACGATCCAGATCCTCGTCATGTCGAGGAGTTTCAGGTCACCGAGCAGGTACAGGCC
The DNA here is from genome assembly GCA_021814065.1 of Nitrospirota bacterium. Lineage (GTDB taxonomy): Bacteria > Nitrospirota > Thermodesulfovibrionia > Thermodesulfovibrionales > UBA6898 > Sulfobium. The sequence goes on from JAKAIZ010000094.1 coordinate 5,976, forward strand.
CGAGGAGGCGACGAGGATCGCAGTGAACATTGTTTTCGGCACTGCAAAATCTTTCAAATAAAACACCCCGATAAGCTTGTGGGGATTGCCCAGGCCTCCTCTTTCGAGAAACAATCCGAAGAAGAATCCTATGACCAGGGCAACAATAAGGCTTACGCCTTCGCCGAAAAGACCATATTCATAAAGTGGAGAGTTCATGACCACATCCTCCTGAAAACGGCGGCGAAGATAAAGCCGCTTACGAACATCGCTATCACAAATACCCATCCTGCTACCGCCAGCTGGGCACCCCCGGTAAGGGCGACTCCGCTGGTGCACCCCCGCGCAAGCCTCGCGGCGAAGCCCAGCAGGATGCCGCCGCTCAGAGCGGTGAAGAGCCTCCCGCCGCCGGTCATGTGTGAAGGCTTGTCAAATTTCAGCCTGAAGCTCCGGCTGAGAAGCGCTCCGGTGAGCGCGCCTACGAAAAGGCCGAGGATCTCGAATACCATCCAGTCCTTCAGTGGAGAACCGCTGCTGAGATAGCGCGAAAAATATTTCAGGCCTCCCGCGTATTCCGGATCTATTTTCTGCGTGGCCACCGCAGAGACAATCGAAAACGCGCTCGATGCTCCGAGACCTTTTCCCATTACGTAAAATGTGGCGAGGAGGGTCAATCCGAGGCCGATACCCGATACATAGGGAGACCAGAAACTGTTCTTTTTCATTCTGCAGTCCTTTATATAGGTTTACATCTATATTTTACAGCAAAAAACATAGCTGAGCAATAATGCAACTCAGGCTCTTCCGAGTGTGGTTTTACACTTTCTGTTATCTCGTTTTATACTTAGGAAATGGATAAGCTCCTCGAAAAGGCCTTTCCTTCATCTCCACGCAAACTGATTTATATCGTCGCATTGGCAGTATTTATATCTGAATCGATTTCCATGGCTGTCATTTTTGCCATTAGGCCTGGTTCTCTATCAGGTTTGACGGAGACACTTCTTGATTCCACATTGTTAGTAGTACTGCTGAGTCCGATACTCTATTTTTTCGTATTCCGACCTATGCTCCAAAATATAACTGAGCGAAAGCAAGCTGAGGAATCGTTAAGGAGACTGAATCAGGAATTGCAATTCACTACCTCGAAACTTGCTCTTGCTTACAAAGATATGGAGAGTTTCAGCTATTCGGTATCCCATGACCTTCGCGCGCCTTTACGGATAATAGGAGGACTGTCGAATATGTTACATGAGGACTACTTCGACAAGCTCGATGACAAAGGCAGGAAACTCTTGAATTCAATCCAGGCACATACAGAAAGGATGGATAGGCTTGTCCTGGCACTTCTGGATTTATCGAAAGTGGGCAGACAGGAGATGAAGATAGACGAGATAGATATGGAGAAAGAGGCAGGGCTTATCGTCGCCGACCTTAAAGCAGTGGCTCCTGAACGAAATATTGAGGTGACCATCGAGCATCTTCCGCCTGCACATGGTGATATTATATTGATTCGTCAGGTACTTACGAATCTCCTCTCCAATGCTGTTAAATTCACTGGTGCCAGGGATTTGGCACTTATCATCGTCGGCGGACGCAGCAAAGACAACGAAAATGTTTATTACGTCAAAGACAATGGTACTGGGTTTGATATGGCTCATGCAGATAAATTATTCGGTGTTTTTCAGCGGATGCACAGCGAAAAAGAATACGAGGGCCTCGGCGTTGGCTTGTCAATCGTCGAACGCATTGTGAGACGCCACGGCGGGCGTGTATGGGCTGAAGGAATGCCCTATGAAGGGGCCACGTTTTATTTTTCTTTGCCGAGGAAGGTCAGCTGAACTCCCTTTTAACAGCCGACCTTTCGCAAAGACACTCCGGACACAGCGTTCCTCCCGAGCTCTCTCCTGTATTTGTCCCGTAAACCCGCCAAAAGGAGTTAATCGGCCATCCCCCCTGCAACGGATAAGGCTCAACGACGCCGTAAGTCGTTCAATGTAGTGGAGGGTTAGATACCATTTGGAATTTTGGATGCCATCATTTTCTTTCGGGATAGTTTGCGGCCATCTACGATAAATGTTCCGTCACCGACGGCATGAAAAGTTCGTTTCTCTTTGCGCGAGGTATCAAAGTATGCAGCAACGGCTTCGAGAACGACAATGTTGTGTTTTTTGACGATGTCGATGACGTTACACTCGATATTAGCGAGGCATTCTTTTATCAATGGCGCTCGTACTATTCTACCTTTTACAGGAGTGAGCTTGAATTTGGTAAATTTGTCTGTATCGGCACCGGAGCATGTTCCTATTCCAACGACTTTATCAAGCATGTCAACCGTGGGGATTGATATAACACACTCCTTTGTTTTCCGAAGAGCCGTAAAAGAATAATTCCATTCTCCAGTGGTTATGGCAAAGACCGGTGTGAAATCCAAAACCATTGTCCATGAAATCGTCATGATGTTGTCCCTCTTTCCGTCATTCGTTGTAACAAGGACAACGGGTCCCGATTCGATCAACGTGAAGGCTTTGCTGATTTCCAATTCTCTCATGTGTGTACTTCTTTATATCCTTTTTTTAGCCTAACAATTACCATAGGGTTGCCTGCTTTCTTGTTTCCAATTTGTATTCGGATGCGCGTAGCGCGCCGCCGAATAAGTTATTATCTCGTTATAACTGATTTCTAATAAAAACTTACACTATTTAATAGCTTTTGAAAAGTGCGGGCGGATTATCATTTCGGTTTCAAGGCACGCAGTCCGGTACGAACTCCTTGAGGGTTTCACATTGCTATACCTATCAGGTATCAGTCAGAGCACTGTTCGCAATAAAGACGGCCTGTGGGCATTGTTTCCTGCGGTGCATAGACGTGGAATATAAAAACTAGAGGGACGACAGTTTGTTGAGCAAGAGCGACTGGATGCTCCGGATTAGCTATCAGCTGCTTGAATTCTCAAGAATTATTAAAAAAACTTAATTTGACTAATCAGGCGCCCGCTGGTTTATTACTTTCATAAGGACTGAGAAGAAAAGGCTGTAATTCATATGCGGAAGGGAGCGAAAATTTCCGGTGAGGCCGCAGGTGCGGAACAACGGCAGGGCAAACGTTTCTGAGGGGTTCATAGCCGCGTATGACGAGGAAGCACTTTGTTCGAGATCGTTTAGAAGGGAACGTGGAGAGGATGAAGGGGCTTTGTGCGAGACAGGACCATAAGCGACGACTCTGGATATAAGGTTCTATCCAGGATAGTGATTTATGCCGTCATTCTTGCATTGCTTATCCTGGGCCTTGATATCCTTTCCGTATACGATGGATTTAGCGAAGGCTTCTTGGGGTATTTCCTTTCGGTGGAGCGGTCGGGCATAAAATACAGGGCCTTGATACTGCTGGCCCCCTTTATTTTGACTGCGCTTGCCTATCTCATCAATGAAAGGGCAAAACTTTTCAGGAAATCCCTGGCTGCGGAGAAGGAACTGCGGCGACGGATTATCGAATTGGAGGGAGTCAATGAGCTTTTGGGCCGGGAAAACAGTGAGCGGAAAAAAGCCGAGGAACTGCTCACCCGCCGGGCCTTTTACGATTCCTTGACTAATCTGCCTAATCGGGCCCTTTTTATAGATCACCTGCGCAGTTCGCTGGAGCGTAAGAAGCGACATCCGGATTACTCCTTTGCCATTCTCTTTCTTGACCTGGACCGATTCAAGGTCATCAACGACAGCCTGGGACATATGATCGGAGATCAGCTGTTGGTCATGCTGTCTCAGCGGCTGAAGAAACACATCCGGTCCGTTGACACGATCGCCCGTTTCGGCGGTGACGAGTTCGCCGTTCTTATGGAAGACACCAGGGAAATATCCGCTGCCTATGATATCGCTGCGCGGTTTCACGGCGAGATGAGATCGCCCTTTTCGATATTCGGCCGCGAAATCTTTACGACGATGAGTATAGGGATAGTGATGAGCAATACTGTGGATTATACGGGGGCCGAGGAGCTTTTGCGCGACGCCGACACGGCAATGTACCATGCGAAGGAGCGGGGCAAGGCGTGCCACGTGTTATTTGACTCAACGATGCATGCCAAAGCGACTGCGGCACTCTGGGTCGAAACAGAGCTGAGAAGGGCCGTAGAACAGAATGATTTTGTCGTGCATTATCAGCCTATCATATCGGTAGAGGAGAATAAAATTACCGGATTTGAAGCTCTTCTTCGCTGGCAGCATGCGGAACGCGGCATCATTACTCCTTCGGAGTTTATCGCGGTTGCAGAAGAAACCGGTCTTATTATCCCCCTCGGAGAGAGAGTTATCCGGGAGGCTTGCCGGCAACTTAAGGCATGGCAGGAACAGTTCCTGTCCTGCCGCGACTTAACGGTCAGCGTAAATGTTTCGGGTAAGGTGTTCTCTCAGCCCGATTTCTTCGACTTTGTTAAGAACACTCTTGAGGAAACCGGCCTGGAGGGAAGCTGCCTGCGGCTCGAAATAGTGGAAAGGACACTGATAGAAAACGCCGAGCCGGCTGCCGCAATAATGAGGCGGTTCGAGGATCTAAATGTTCGCTTCGACATTGACGACTTCGGTACAGGGTACTCGGCATTAAATTACCTGCGTCACTTCCCCATAAAAGGGCTGAAGATAGACGGCTCTTTTATTAATGCCCTGACCTTTGACAAAAATAATGCGGCTATTGTGAAAACGATAATTGCGCTTGGGCGTGACCTGGGCCTCGATGTGATTGCCGAGGCGATAGAAACAGTCGAACAACTGGATGTATTCAAGGATATGAAAGGTGAATACGCACAGGGATTTTATTTGTTCAGGCCTATGGACAGTGAAGCGGCCGGGAATCACCTCTCCTCACACAGCGTTGTCACCTGGAAATAACGATTCCTGCACTGCAGGCGTAAAAGAGATATGAATATTGAGTGAAAAGTTCATCTGGTCCGGGCTCTCTTCTGAAGTCAGCCACAGGAAACCGCTCGACCCCTTCATTAGTTTGCAGTGCTTGCCTTAAATACAGCATCTCCCCCTCCCCTCGGGCAATGTTATACTAATGTCATGAATGAAGACCTTCTCAAGAATGAGGAAAAAAAGATCCGGCGGCTGCGTTTTCTCGTGGACCTTACCGAAGCGGTGCTGACGCAGTCCGATCTCTCGCTGCAGGAATCTCTGGACCTCATGGAAAACACAAAAAAAGCCGCGCTCGGATTTTTCCCGGACAAAGAATCCGTTTATGACCTTGTCTACGCCCCGAGGTTCAACAGGATCATACACGAGAGGTTTATGATCCCCGGGAGTCTTTCGGGGAGAAATTGACAGCGGGCCCCGATTCTCGCCTTTCGCAGGGTCAACGGAGGCTGTTTTTCAGATCGTATACGATCTCCCCGAAGAGGATTCTGTCGACTTTCTGAAGCGACCTGAGGGGAGCCAGGAGTGCAACCGCCCGAGGATATGCCCCTGCGACTGCCCCTACCGCCAACGTGTTCCTGCCCTGATTGAGCCCGACTAACGAGCCTTCGGAGACGATCTCTTCTTCGGGTGAAAAGGGCCTGTCGCCGCGAAGGAACATTACCTTGTCGGCCCGGAGCAGGAAGGCCGACAGGCGGCGCCGGAAATACGCATCGAACTTCGCCTGCCGGTATCTGACTCGCTCCACCCTGCTTCGAGTCCTTGCCTTTTCGGAAATAGCCAGTCGGTGGACTCTGACACCCGACAGCACTCCCAGGATATGCTCGAGCTTTACACTGGATTCCCGTCTTCACGAGAATGACGGCGAGAGGCGCACTTTTTGAAGAACTGAATTTTGAGATAGGTCCTAAAGAAGTATAGATTTCTGCTGTAATTTCAACGGCAGGCATGCAAAAATAGATTATGGCAGCGCGGAGAAGAAAGTTATGCTCCATTGTCTCTCTGGTCCTCCTGACGGTCTTCGTCTCGGCTGTCTTTTTTCCTTATCTCTACTATCGCGACCCCAAAAAAACTCTTCTCGCGGAGATGAGCGCAAAGGCGTCCGCCTTCATCGGGCAACCGGTCGCTGTCGGCGACATATCATTCAGTCTTTTTCACGGGATAACCATAACCGATATACAAATACTAAATCCGGAAGGGTTTCCCCCCGGCCGGCTCCTCGCGGTGAAAAAGGTTTTTTTCGATATCGACTACCGCGCACTTCCGCAGGGCGAGATTCATCTGAGAAAAATTCTCCTCTTCTCACCCGAACTGACTATCGCAAAGGACCGCGAAGGAAGGCCGAATATCTCCGATGCATTGATGCGCCTCCTGTCAAGAAAGAGCACAATCCGGTACAGAATCGATGCACTGAGCCTGACCTCAGGCAGCATTACTATCGGTGATCCGCTTCTGAAAAACAAGGAGATCGATATGACCCTGAAAAATCTTTCTTCGTTGCCCGGCACAACTACCACCATCGAGGGATCGACGCTCTGGGCCACCAATAAGGTGAGGATCGACGGCCGGGCATCTTTGAGTGCCGAGCCAAAGAAATTCGGGATATTTTTTTCCGCAGATGACCTGAAATTTTCTCCTTTCAGAGAATTCCTCTCCAAATACCACATCGACGCAGAAAAAATACAGGGGGCAATACGGGTCAGTGCCGAGGGGGATACGGGGAAAGGGATTGCCGTCTCATCGGCCCTGCGGCTGAAAAGTCCGGCTGCCTTTTACTGGAAGAAGCTGCTCGATATCAGGATGGAGGCCGATGTTTTCTACGACATCCCTTCGCATTCGGCGTACATACGGACGCTCACCATGAAAATGGGCGATAAGCAGGTTCTAAGCGCGAAAGGAGAAATCAGAAATCTGCCCGGGAGCCCACTGTACGATTTTGGGATGAAAGTCGAAAACCTCGACCTCTCTGTCTTCGACTTTGTCGAAGGGATTACAGTGAAAGGGATTGTGACCTCCGGCCCCTTGCGCGTAAAGGGAAGAATGACCGATTCTCTTCCCGAGGTCTCGGGTTCGGTAAGGCTCAAAAACGGCTCGGTGAATGCGAATACGCTCGATGTCAGAAATGTTGACTGGAGGATGACGTTTTCTTCAGGCAAGCAAATGTCAGCCGATATGGATGTCTCCGCGTCGCTCGAGAAGGTTGCCGGACATCGCTTGCCGAAGGCGGCGGACGCACGGCTTTCCGTGTCGGCCCACGGGCAGCGCCGAAATGTAACGTTGTCTGCCGGTCTCAGTGCCGCGCCTTTTGTCATCGAGATCGACGGCAACGAAAACGCTTCCTTGGGGGACCTCAGCGTTTCGCTGGACGGGACGCTCCGGGAAAAGAATTTTTCAGGAAAAAGTTCTTTCCAGACGGCAAAGATCAAATATAAAGATTATCAGCTGAAGGGCCTCAAGGGTGAAGTCG
>JAKAIZ010000095.1 GCA_021814065.1 Nitrospirota bacterium
CTGCCCGGGTTTTGGCAGGAAAATCTCTTGCCGGCCGGAATACATTTCCTCCAAATCGACATATAATGAGATAAGTACTGCTGAAAGGGGGAACTGGCAGATGAAGGCGCTCGTGACCGGGGGAACAGGTTTCATAGGGAGCAGCGTCGTGCGCCTCCTTCTGGAGAACGGCCACACGGTCAGACTGCTGACGCGGCGAAAGGAATTGCCCCTGGAGTTCAAGGGAAAAGAGGTCGAAGGCGTCCACGGCGACCTTAAAGACTTTTCATCGGTGATAAAGGCGATGGACGGGATGGACCTTTTTTATCACATCGGCGAGATCAAGAACGTGAATGAAACCGCATCTCGCAACAATGTGAAACTCATGAAACAGATAATCGCCGCCGTACAGGAAAAAGGAGTCCGTCGTCTCATATTCATAAGTTCCCTGACAGTCGCCGGCATCCCCTCGGTCAGCCCTGCCGTCGAGGAGACGAAACCCGAAATAGTGTTGGAGGACCATTATACGTCATACAAGCGGGCCTGCGAAGGACTTCTCCTTAATTCTCTTGCCGGCAGGTGTGTGATTATCCGGCCCGCGCCGGTCTATGGTCCGGGGTCGCGGTACCTCCCTCGGTTCATATACGCCATTGAGAAATTCGGAGCCATCGGGTTCCCTTTCATCGGGAATGCGAAGAACATCGCTCCCCTGATCTACATAAAAGACCTTGCGAATGCGATATACCTTTCGGGGCTCGCTCCTTCGGCGTCCGGACAGATAATCAATCTCACTGACGGCATTCGCCACAGCTGGCACGATTTCCTGAACACGGTAGCAGCACAACTCGGGAAGAAATTGAGGATCATGCCGATCCCGCCTCTTTTCCTGAAAATCCCTGCGGTCCCGTTCGATCTCCTTGCCGGGATAGTTGGCATTAAGCTCGACCCGGTGCAATACGTAAACTACTTTTCGAAGGACCTCTGGTTCGACAACACAAAGGCGCAGGACCTCCTCGGCTGGCGGCCGGAGTACTCGCTCGACGACGGGGTCGGGGAGATGATTAAATTCTACCGGGGCGTTTAAAGCCCCAACCCTGATCCGCAAGCTGAGATAAGCCAGTGGCCCTTTTCCCCGCAAGACTTGTGCTGCAAGCCCCTTAAAAAGGTGATATAATTTTTTTATGAATAATAAGAAGAGCGTATATTTTACTGCTTTTGTTTTTCTGCTGACAGTATTTTTTTGCGTCTCGTGTACGCCCGGCATCCGTCTCAACACACAGAGCGCGCAGGATTCAGAAGTTACGGGGACCTATAATGTCATATTCTATGGATGCAACTACTTTAATGACCTCGAAACAATCGCCTTCCTAGACAGAGAGGGCGACCCGTATACCTTCGAACCTTATGCCCCGGACTTCAAATACAGGGTGAAGAAGCGAGTGGCTGCAACAGAGGCCCTTGCCGAGGCAAAGAATTTTTTAAGTTGTAATGGGTCATTCAAGCGCGCCCAACTAAGCAGCATAGTCGCCCCTAACGGCGACATCCTCGGATATGAGGTGAGACCTCTATATTATTCCTTTGCATACGGCGGCGAGGACATACTTTACACGGATTACAGGCTAAAGGGCGATAAGGTAGTCATCAAGATATGGCTGAACCCTTCGATCGAAAACATGCTCCAGGGCGGCGGCGGAGAGGGCAAGGAAAAATAACCCTTGTCTTTCCTGTCACACCCAACTGCTAGCCAGGCCATGTATCTGTAGACCTATGGGGTCAGATTTCCACAGGCTGTAGAAGAAGTGCATTTAGATCTCTGGTCGTCATTCCCGTGAAAACGGGAACGGCATAAATCCCTCACTATATCGGTGATACAAACCTTTTTTGTTTTCCTGTTTTTCTCTGTGTCTCTGTGCCTCAGTGGTAAATGAACTGCCGTATATGGCTTTTTTGGTTCAAGCTTTGCCGGGTTGGGATTATAATGATAAGGGAGATGAAGACATACCTGGACATCGAAAAGAAAATAGCCGAAGTCGGCCGCGAACTCTACGCCTCGATGAACAAAGTCCCCTCGATCTTCGACAGAAAGCGATGGATGGGCAGGATTATGAACCTCGCGATGAGGGATGAGGCTTTCAAACTAAACCTCTTCAGGTACATAGACGTACTGCCGTCACTGAAGACTGACGCACTCGTCACCACGTTGTTTCGTGAATACTTCGAGGGAGCAAAAGAACTCCCCCTGCTTATACGAAGAGGAATCGGGCGACTGTCTAAGGGGTTCCTGCCGCATGTTGCTGCGAAGGTGATACGCACGGGGGTGAGGGCCCTTGCGAGACAATTCATCGCAGGCGGGGACCTTCGGGAAGCGGTGAGATCGCTCGAGTCCCTTTGGCAGGAGGGCTGCGCCGGCAGCGTCGATCTTCTCGGCGAAGAGGTCCTGAGCGACGGTGAAGCTTCTGAATATCGGAAGAAGTATCTCGCTCTTCTTGATTTCCTCGGGCCGCGCTGCCGAAGCTGGAAAGAGGACGCCGTTCTGGAGGCGGACCACATGGGGCCTATGCCGCGCTTCGACATATCACTTAAGGTCACTTCTCTTTATTCGCAGCTCGACCCTCTGGACTGGGAGCGTTCGGTCAAAAAAGCGAAGGAGAACCTGTTGCCGATAATCGAAAGGGCACGGGGGCGAGGGGCATCCGTATGCTTAGACATGGAGCAGTATTACATGAAAGACCTGATCATCGAGATATTCAGGCAGACCTTCGCCGATGCAGGGGAATACAATTTTGGAGGTATTGCCTTGCAGGCATATCTCGGAGAGACGACAAGGGACCTTCCGGATATAATCGCATGGGCAAAGGAGAGAAAGAGGCCGATACGCATACGGCTCGTAAAAGGCGCATACTGGGATTACGAGGTCGTCGTCAACAGACAGAAGGGTTGGCCGGTGCCGGTATTTCTCAATAAGGCAGAGACAGACCGCAACTTCGAGGGATTGACGCGGATACTGCTCGAAAACGCCGACGTAGTCCGGCCGGCGATCGCCTCCCATAATATTCGAAGCATCAGCAACGCGATCTCGACCGCAGAGGCGCTGGGGCTGCCGAAGCAGTCATTTGAATTCCAGATGCTCTTCGGCATGGGCGAGCCCCTCAGAAAGGCCCTGAGGGAAATGGGCTACCGCGTCAGGGTCTATGCGCCTGCCGGTGACCTGATTCCCGGGATGGCCTATCTCGTCAGACGGCTTCTAGAAAATACCTCGAATGTCTCTTTCCTGCGGGAGTTCTTCGCGGAGGGCAAACAGTTTGCTGAGATCATAAGGCCTCCGGAAGTGCCATCGGGAGCGCCGAAGGAAAGCAAATCCGGCGGCTTCGCCAACGAGCCGGGACAGGACTTCTCAAAGGCCGTAAACAGGGAGAAGATGAGACAGGCGCTCGCTGAATCGAAGAAAGGTTTCGGCAGAAAATATCCGCTCCTGATCGGGGGGAAAGAAGTTAACACCGAACAGGAGATAGCCTCCCTGAACCCTGCTGAGCCGCGTGAGGTGGTCGGCATCGTCTGTTCCGCCGGTCGCGGCGAAGCGGACAGGGCGATCGCGGAGGCGCTGAAGGCCTCGACTGTCTGGAGAAATACCCTTCCGGAAGTCAGGGCCGGCTACCTGTTTAAGGCTGCAGAGGAACTTCGGAAGAGGAGAGAGGAACTTGCGGCCCTCGAGGTCTATGAGACCGGCAAAACATGGAGGGACGCCGACGGCGACGTGACCGAAGCGATAGATTATCTCGAATACTACGGCCGCGAAATGGTCCGTCTCGGCGGTACCTTTCACCCCGCGGATTATCCGGGAGAGATGAATGATTACTTCTATGAACCCCGGGGGACCGGGGTGGTCATTTCGCCCTGGAACTTCCCGCTTGCAATCCCGGCAGGAATGGTCTCTGCCGGCATCGTCACCGGCAACTGCGTGATCTTCAAGCCTTCCGGCCTCTCGCCTGTAACCGGGTGGCAACTCGTCGAGGCCTTCAGAAACGCCGGCTTGCCGCCGGGGGTGCTGCAGTTTCTGCCCGGGCCCGGCCATGAAGTAGGCGAGTATCTCGTGGCGCACGAGAGCATCGATTTCATCGCCTTCACCGGCTCAAAAGATGTAGGTCTGACAATAGTGACGCTCGCCGCCGGTACGAAGCCGGGGCAGCATAATGTGAAAAAGGTGATCGCCGAGATGGGCGGCAAGAACGCGATCATAGTGGACGAAACCGCCGAACCCGACGAAACGGTAAAAGGAATCCTGGAATCGGCCCTCGGCTATCAGGGGCAGAAATGCTCCGCATGCTCGCGTGCCGTCGTGATCGAAGAGATCTACGAGGAATTCCTTGCACGGCTGAAGGCGGCAATGGAGAGCATACGGATAGGGCCTCCGGACGATCCCGGCACATTCATGGGGCCGGTCATCGACGAGGGGGCAGTGAAAAAGATCAGGCGTTATATCGAAAGCGGAAAAAGCAATGCGGCCCCCTTCCTCGAGAGAAAGGCGGACGGCAACGGATACTTTTTCGGGCCGGTGATCTTCAGGGACGTGGCCCCCTCTTCTGCGATTGCGCAGGAAGAGATATTCGGCCCGGTGCTATCTGTTATCAAGGCGAAAAACATCGACGAGGCCATAGCCATCGCAAACGGGACGCCTTACGCCCTGACAGGCGGACTCTTTTCGAGAAGCCCCAAGAATATCCGGAAAGTCCGGGAGGAGTTCAGGGTCGGGAACCTCTATATCAACAGGAAGATCACGGGCGCATTGGTGGGAAGACAGCCCTTCGGCGGCTTCGGCATGTCGGGCGTTGGTTCAAAGGCCGGCGGCCCCGATTATCTCCTTCAGTTCATGAACCCCAGGAGCATCAGCGAAAATACGATGCGCAGGGGCTTCGCTCCGCTCCGGTAAGAAAAGATACGGTCCGATAATCATCAAAATTAACCTTCCAGTTGCATAAAGATTGTAAATTAACAGCCACAAAAGCTTGATTGACGGGCTTTTGAGCCTGATGACATTCCTTATGTTTAAGTTCACCGAATGTTACCTCTAGGTCATAGTTCTTTTTCCGTCATGCCCGAGGTCCTCAGTCGGGCATCCATGTTTTCTTAAGAATGGATTCCCGCCTAAAGACTGCTGGAATGACGGCCTAAATACACACACTTTATGCAACGTTAGGGTCTCCAGGTTGATTGCATCCTTGTTTGGACATGCGAGGGTTTATGTGATAGATTATGCAAAAAGGAAGCAGATGGTAAGAACTCACAACTGGAAAAGATGCCCATGAAGCCTATAGGCCCTCTCATGAGGGAGCACCGGGTGATCGAACGCGTGATTGCGCTTCTCAGGGACGAATTGGGTAATATTGCCCGGACCGGAAGGGTCGACCTTCGTCTCCTCGACTTTTCCATAGATTTTTTTAAAACATACGCGGACAGATGCCATCACGGCAAAGAAGAAGATATACTGTTCAGGGAACTGAAGAATAAACCTCTTTCCGCAGAGCATAGAACAATCATAGACGAGCTGATCGAAGAACACGCCTTTGCACGAAATACCGTGGAACGACTCGCGGCGGCAAAGGGAAGTCAGACCCCGGCAGGACTTCCGTTGCGCGACATCAGCGAGTGCATTGAAACCATTACTGCTTTTTATCCGAAACATATTGAAAAAGAGGACAAACATTTCTTCTTCCCCTCTCTTCAATATCTGTCCCAGGGTGAACAGGATGCCATGCTTGCCGGGTTCAGGGAGTTCGATGCGAAACTAATCCACGAAACATTTGGAAATAAGATCACGGAGATAGAGAGCAGGAAGATAAAGGCGCACGGCAAATAGAACTGCTACCTGTGCAGTCACCTTGGAAGACATTACATTTCTTATCTATCCGATCTTCTTCGTGATGTACCTGTCTACCGACCAGCGGCCTCCTCCCTTGATCATCAGGGCCAGTGTGATCGCTACGACGAGAATGTGATACTCATAGCCCTCGCCCTTTTGTTTGCCGAACCAGTTCATGAAAAAACCGTTTTTCCAGTGGATCATGGCAACGGCCACGACCATATTGCAGGTGATGCCGAACGCCGCTATCCTTGTAAGGAAACCGGTAATCAGGCCGAGGGAGCCGGCGGATTCGGCCAGAATCGCCAGAAAGGCAAAGAACGCCGGGATACCCATCTTGACCGTGAAGCTCTCCATGGCCCCGTCAAACCCAGGCCCCCCGAACCAGCCGAAGGCCTTCTGCATCCCGTGGGGGAAGAAAACTATCCCGAGCAGGAGCCTAAGGACCAGCAGTGCAGTATCGTCCTCTGTCGCGATTATCTTTTTTATCATATGCGCCTCCTGTTCTGCGTATTTGATTTCAGTATATCAGGTATTTTTCGCGGCGCTATCTTATCACGTCCTACCTGCTGCGGTCGATCACCTCGCGAATGCTCCGGGCGAGCAGACGCTGCGTCAAGGGCTTCTGAAGGAGGACCATGCCAGGTTCAAGAACGCCTTTGTGGGCGATGATATTATCGGTATACCCTGACATGAATATCGTACTCATGCCCGGACGCCTCTGTTTCAAGGCGTCCGACAGCTCCCTGCCGTTCATAGACTGCATAATCACGTCAGTGAGAAGGACGTGGATCTCTTTTTCGTACTGCCCATTTATCGCCAGGGCCTCTTCGCTGCCGTTGGCGGTCAGCACGGTATATCCGAGGGGCTGAAGCATCTTTTCGATCATTTCGACTATCATGGCGTCGTCATCTACGACCAGTAATGTCTCTTTTCCATGCGCAGGAGGGCCGCTCTGCAGCTGTTCGTCGGGCTGGACGCTTTCGTCCGTTGCCGGCAGATAAACCTTGAAGCTCGTACCGCGGCCGGGCTCGCTGTCGACGTGGATATGTCCGTTGTGCTGTCTCACAATACCGTATACCGTCGCGAGGCCCAATCCGGTCCCTTTTCCCGTCCCCTTTGTAGTAAAAAACGGCTCGAATATCCGCTCTTTCATTTCCGCAGACATTCCCCTGCCGGTGTCGCTGACCGCCAACATCACATGGATGCCCGGCCTCACGCCTTCGTGGGCCTCTGCGTATCGCCTGTCAAGGAGTTCATTGCCCGTTTCGATGAGCAGCCGTCCGCCATCGGGCATCGCGTCCCGGGCGTTCGCGATAAGGTTCATCAGGACCTGCTCGATCTGCCCCGTGTCCGCCAGGATGTTCTTCACCGGTTTCAGCCGCAGTTCGAAGCGGATGTCTTCCCCGATGATCCTCGAAATCATCTTGGCCATATTCTCGATAATGGCATTCAGGTCCGCAGACTTCATCTGGAGAACTTGCTTGCGGCTGAAGGCAAGCAGTTGCCTGGTAAGACCCGCCCCCCGTTCTCCCGCGCTCCGAATTATGTCGAGCTGTTTACTCATAGGGTGGCCTGCGGGGATATCAGACATCAGGATCTCGCAATACCCGAGTATGCTTGTAAGAATATTGTTGAAATCGTGCGCGACCCCACCGGCAAGACGCCCGACCGACTCCATCTTCCGCGACTGAAGCAACTGGGCCTGAAGATACCGTTGCTCTTTTTCGGCCCCGATGCGTTCCGATATGTCACGGGCTACAGCGAGCACCGCCCGTTTCCCTGAATAGTCGATCAACCTGCAGTTGAGCTCAACCGGGAATGACTTGCCTTCCTTCGTCATATGGACCGCCTCGAAAAAAGCACGGCCTGCTCCGAGGAGGCCCTTCCGGCTCTCGGCGAGCGTGCCGAGGAAGGCGGGCTCCGTGATGTCTCTCAGTGATAGCGCCCTGAGTTCGGCCCTGGAATATCCCGTGCTCCGCGCAGCCTCTTCGTTGGCGTCGATGCACCGCTCATCCATATCTTCGATAAAGATCGCGTCCCCGGCGCTCTCGAAAAGCGTTTTGAAGTTTCGTTCCGAATCGATACGTGCTTCCTCCGCAATCCTGCGGCGATAAATGTTCACTCCTAATATCAGGACGCCGGAGACGAGCACGAGTATCAGGAGAACGGTTGTAACGGCGAGAGCACGGTACTGGGCAAAGAAAGAGACAGGCTTGTTGACGATCACGCTCCCTGTCGGAAGGGACGAAAGCGGGATTCCGAACCGGACAAGCTGGTTATAGTCGAACATCATACGGGTCGGGCTCTTCAGGTCTACCGGGATCTCCGAGACGGGCGTGCCCGACAAGATCCTAAGCGCAATTTCGCCAGCCCTGACCCCCTGGGGCCTTCCTCCCAGGAGGCTTCCGCCGACGATCCCGTATCCGAGGCGCTCTTCGTGAAGTCCGTACACAGGGACCGGCGAGTTCAGGCTCAGGAGCTTCGCGATCTTCTCGAGGTTAAACACATGTCCCTCCTTGTCGAGGCTGTAAGAAAGGGCCAGCACGAGACTGTCCGGAGGGAGAGTCCTGAGATTTCGCATAAGTTCGGTTGTCGTCATGTTTTCCATATACCTGATCCGGACTGCTCCGGAAACGTCCTTCAGCTGTTCTTCGGTCTCCCTGCGGGTCGAAAGCCCGGTGATACTGTAGTCATACACGACCTCGATTTGGCGGGTCTGCGGATGAAGTCTGAGCGCGGTATTTACCGTACCCCCTGCATCCAGAAGTTCAGCAACGCCGGTCACCTTATCGTATCCGTCGATCATATCCCTGCGAAAACCGTTTATCCCGCAAAAAATTATCGAGGCGCCCGGAAACAACTGGGGACGGTATTTCAGCGCGAAGCGAAGCGCGGGGTTGTCCGCGGCAATCACCACCCCGAACTTCCTGCCGTGGTATTTCTGAGTAAAAAGGTCCCTGAGCCGGTCGAAGTGCTCCATCGAAGGGAACCGTTTGCAGTCCAGATACTCCACAATGGGCCGGATACTGAAATGGCTTTCCCGTAAAGTCCCGATGATGCCGTCCATCTCGTTGTCCGACCACGAATACCCCATATGGTAAGAATTGAGGATGAGGACATCCTGAGCGTTGCCTGAGGGAATAGCTGATAGATCAGGTCCGGTTCTCTCATGCCCGACAGGCAAAAGGATGCGACTGACGCTTTGCACCTGCTGCCATAGAAAGAACAACAAGACGATGATCGCGACAGCAAAAAATGAGGTGAGCCAAACAGCCCGCGGCGAACCGGTAATCACAAGCCGCAGTTTCGACAGCGAACTCTTCACTCCCCCAGCCATTTAACGTCCCCCTTCCGGCGGTTTGCTATACTCAGCCGGTACATCCATTGGATTAAATTATTACACTCTTAATGCTATTTTGACAACAGGGCCTTCAGGCCCCTAACCGCTCTTTCGGGGGAAGGATAAACAGGGACACCAGCCCTTTCGAGCAGTGAGGTGATCCTATTGGTAATACCGCTTTCGGCGATATGGGCGACCACCGGTTTGCCCAGCCCTGATTTCGCCGCGGCAAGGAGGGAGCCGAGTTTTTCGGTAATGCCGAAGACGTTCGGCAGTGCGATGATCAAGAACCCGTCATACTCGTCCCTGAGTTCGCCGAGCGTGGCCACATAATCCTCGTCCTTCACCTGGGCGGTAAGGTCGACGGGGTTGTTGACCACGAAGAAGTCCGGAAACAGGTGTCCGAGCCGTTCTTTTTTTTCTCCGGATATCGCGGGCACCTCAAGCCCTTGTCTCATGCATTCGTCCGCCGCGAGCACTCCGGACCCTCCGCCGTTCGTAATGATGCAGACCCGATCGCCCCGCGAACGTCTCTGATAAGAAAGGGCCTTGGTGGCGTCCAGGAGTTCGTCGAAGTCTGCGACCTCGCGTATGCCCCACTGTTTTACTATGGAATGAAATACCTCGTACCTTCCGGCGAGCCTCCCGGTGTGGGAGAAGGCGGCCGCCTGCCCGCTCGCTCCCTTGCCCGACTTGAGGACAAGCAAAGGTTTTTTTTCAGAAAGCCCCTGCGCGCTATGAATAAACCTTCTGCCGTCGATCACGGATTCGAGATAAGAGACCACCACTTCCGTACTTTCATCACCGGAGAAGTACTCATACAGGTCCGATTCCGAAACATCAACGGCATTACCGTACCCTATCGCCTTCGACACGCCGGCCCGGGCAGCTTTCACCGCTCCCAGCAGGCAGCTTAATATTGCGCCGCTCTGTGAGATAACGGCGACGTTTCCCTTCTTAGGCCTGTGGAGCCTCTCGGGAGGGAGGAAAAAAGTGTCCAGTTTCCGGTAGGGATTGTAGAGCCCCATGCAGTTCGGTCCTACTATCCTGAACCCGAATTCCTTCCCTGCGCGCTTCACTTCCTCCTGGAGCCCCGTCTCCCCGACCTCGGCAAAGCCGGAACTCATCACGATTACGCACTTCGCCCTGCCCCCGAAATCTCTAAGTATGTTCGGCACTTCATGGGCCGGTCTGAGTATCAGAGCAAGATCGACGGGCGCCGGGATGTCCCGGACCGTCCGGTACGCCCTGACACCCATCAGATCTTCATACTTAGGATTTACCGGATACACCTCCCCACCGAAACTGAGGAGATTCTTCAGCACCACCCCTCCGAGCTTATTCTCTGTATGGGCAGCACCGACCAGGGCTATGGAGCGGGGTTCGAAAAGAGGGCCAAGCGGGTTCATGCGCTCTCGATGAATATCAAAGCCGGATCTTCGAGATAGCTGGTCACCCTCGCAAGAAACCGCGAGGCATCGACCCCGTCGGTCAGCCTGTGGTCGAACGTAAGAGATATCGGAAGGATCTTCCGTATCACGATCTGGCCGTTCTTTACCCAGGGCCTTTCGGATATCATCCCTGTCCCCAGTATCGCGGACTCGGGATAATTGATGATCGGTGTCGCGAAATAACCACCGAAGTGGCCGTAGTTTGTGATCGTAAAGGTGCCGCCTTTCATCTCCTCTAATTTTATCTTCCTGTCCCTGGCCTTGATGCTCAGGTCCTGTATCTCCAGGGCAAGTTCCAGAATCGTCTTCTTCGCCGGGTCCTTGACGACCGGCACCATGAGGCCGTCCGGGGTGTCGACCGCAACCCCGATTCCATAATATTTCTTGACGATTATCTCCTCCCGCTCGTCGTCGATAGAGGCATTAAGCATCGGATGCTCGGCAAGGGCGTGGATCACCGCCTTGATGAAAAAAGGGAAAAAGGTAAGATGCACGCCCTTTTCCAGAAGCGGCCTCTTTTCCTTTTCCCTGAGGTCCCAGAGGTCCGTAATGTCGACTTCGTTCATCCCCGTTACAAACGCCGTCGTCTTTTGCGACATGATAAGGTTCTTCGCGATCGTCCTGCGGACGCCCCTGAGCGGTATCCTCTCGACAGGCCCGTATAAGGCCTCCGCCTTTCTTTCCTTCGGGCCGGCCGCGGCGGTCACGTTGTCTTTCGTGATACTGCCTCCCGGCCCCGTGCCCTTCACCTTCGCAAGGTCGACGCCGAGTTCTTTCGCCAACGCCCTGACCGCGGGTGAGGCAAGGACCACCTCCTCCTCTTCCTCAGGGAGGACACCGACGACCGATACCGACTTCTCCCGCTCCGCAGGCTTCTCCTTTTCGACCGGGTTTCTCTCTTCTGCGGGCTTTTCCTCCGGGACCGCCTTCTTCTCTTCGACTGCCTCGCCTTCTTCCGCGATCGTCATCAGCACCTCGCCGACCTTCACGATCGCCCCTTCTTCCTTGTTTATCCTGAGCACCCTGCCCTTCCTGGGAGACGGCACTTCGACCACCGCCTTATCGGTTTCCAGCTCAACTATGGTCTGATGCTCCTGGACCATGTCGCCCTCTTTCACCACCCACTTTCTTATCTCTCCTTCGGTAATACCTTCACCCAGGTCAGGCAATACAAAATTAAAAGGCATAGGCCCTCCTCTTATCACAGAGTCTCATATTTGCGCGCACATTTAACCGGAAATCTCCCTCGTCCCTCTTTGCTAAAGAGTCCCGAAAGCCTTCGGGATTTGGTAAAGGGAGGTCGGAAGGGATTTTACTTAATAATATACATATATTCATCCCAGTAAAGAATATCACGTGCCATCCGGACAGTCAATTTCCGGCGTGGTATAATGCTACTGATGCATCATGAAAAGAGAATCAACAGAAACGTATGGCCGGTTGCACTCACTGTCGTCGTCTTTTTTCTTGTTTCATTCTCTGCCGCCGAACGATGTTATGCAGCCGCTCAGAAGGTTTTTATGTGGCAGATCAGGTCAAAGACCGCCACCGTCTTTCTCCTGGGCTCGATCCATTACCTGCCGAAGGATGCCTATCCACTCAATAAAACAATAGAAGACGCCTTTGAGAAGTCGAATGTCCTGGCGGTGGAGGCGAACATAAACAACCCCGATCAGCTTTTTTTTACGAAATTTCTCGAAAGCGCCTTTTATCCCGAGGGGGATTCGCTGGAGAAGCATCTCCCGGAGAATACGTACCGCCTTGTACTGAAACAATTCGATGAATTAGGCCTGCCCGCCGGACTCATTCAACGTGAGAAACCGTGGTTCCTGGCATTGACGTTGACCTCTCTGGAGCTTCTGAAGACGGGGTTCGACCCGAACCTCGGCATCGACATGCATTTTCTTTCGAACGCAGGGAAAAGGAGGATCGTGGAACTCGAAAGTCTCGACTATCAGACAAGGCTCCTGGCCGGATTTACCGATATCGAGCAGGAATCTTTTTTAGTCTATACCATAAAAGATCTGAAAACGATGGGAAAGGAATCCGAATATCTCGTGAGGGCGTGGAAGTCCGGTGACGCGCAGGAAATGGAATCGCTGCTCTCCAAGGGGATGGCGAAAGAGCCGGGAATGTCTTCCGTCTGGGACAAACTCCTTTACGAAAGGAACAGGAATATGGTCCTCAAGATAGAGGATTTCCTGAAAACAACCGACACCTGCTTCGTTGTCGTGGGCGCCGGTCACCTCGTGGGTGACCGGGGAATCGTCGAATTGCTGAGGGCCAGGGGATACGCCGTCAATCAACAGTGACCCCACGAGCGGCTGTTCGCTTTTTTTGTCCGCTGACGGGGCTTCCTCGTGTTGCATCCCATATGGGAATCGAATACACTATAGTACAAATTGCTTGGCATTGATAAGTCGGCATGGGAAGTGAATAAGGCATGACCATTTATGATATGACAGCGTGTATACGCCTGATAGGCGCCTGGTTCCTCTCCCTACTCAGGGAGTTGGGTCGCATGTTCATTTTCCTGCTGAACGCACTTGTTACGATCTTCAGGCCGCCTTTCAAGTTCAAAATGCTAATGAGGCAGATC
>JAKAIZ010000266.1 GCA_021814065.1 Nitrospirota bacterium
CTATTTGACAACTATACTTATGAGTTGTACAATTAAGACATGAAAATTGTCGCAGATGCGAGCACTTTTCTTTCTGTGGTTCTGGATGAATCAGATAGGGAGTGGATTATTGACAAAACCCTCGGAACCCAAATTATCTCACCGGAAATCCTGCCTTACGAAATTGGGAATGCATTAATTGCAGTCAGAAAAAAGGGGCGGCTCAGTGACCGGGAAGTTGTTAAGGCATATGATATTTCACAGAGAATAATAGCCAGGTTGGTGCCTGTAAGAATTCATGATGCTCTGAAAATTGCAGTGAGATTTAACATATATGCCTACGATGCATATTACCTGCAGTGTTGCGTTGAAAACAAATTGCCGCTCATTAGTCTCGATGGACGCATGTGTGAGATAGCAAAAGAAATCGGCATAGAGGTGGTCGAATAAATGAAGACATACACTTATTCTCAGGCAAGAGAAAAATTAGCGGATATACTGGAGGAATCCAAAAAAGAGGAAATAATTATTCGTCGGAGAAAAGGCGATATGTTTTCTATCATACCCAAAGCTGCGGTTCGTCGCTCACCATTTGATGTATCTGGTTTGCGTAAAAATATTTCACGCAAAGAAATACTGGAAGCAATTCATGAATCTCGCAAACAGACATAATAGGGTAGCCGGGGGTGAGAGGGCCAACCTGAAATCCATAATGGAGATAGTGCAGGATGCAAGCGGGAGCTGTGACTCATGAATTCCTGATATAAAACCCCGGCTCCCTCGCTCCTGACAAGGGAGCCGGGGGCTGATGCAGTGCAACCTTTTACTTCATGATCGCGCCTTCGTCTGCGGAGCTGACGAAACGCGCGTAGCGGGCGAGGTAACCCTTCCTGATCTTCGGCTGAGGCTTTTTCCAGGCCTTCTGCCGGGAGGCGATCTCCTTCTCTTCCACCGCCAGGGAAATGCTCCTTTTGGGAATGTCGATTTCTATCGCGTCGCCGTCTTTGACGAGCGAGATCGGGCCGCCCTCCATCGCCTCGGGAGAGACGTGGCCGATGCACGGCCCTCTCGTGCCCCCCGAGAACCTGCCGTCGGTGATCAGTGCGACCGATTCGCTCAGCCCCATGCCGGCGATCGCCGAGGTCGGGGAGAGCATCTCCCTCATCCCCGGCCCGCCCTTCGGGCCTTCATACCGGATGACGACGACATGCCCGGCCTTCACCTTGCCGCCGAGAATCGCCTTCATCGCCGCCTCTTCCGAGTCGAAGACTATGGCCGTACCGCGGAACTGCATCATCCCTGCGGAGACCGCCGACTGCTTGACGACCGCGCCGCCGGGGGCGAGGTTGCCCTTCAGGATCGCGATGCCGCCCTGTTTATGGTGGGCCTTGCTGAGCGGCCTGATCACATCCTCGTCATGGACCTCGGCAGCGTCAGCGATCGCATGGATCTTCTTTCCGCTGACGGTAATCGTATTATTCAGCTTCTCCCTCAGCCTCTTCAGGACCGCAGGGATGCCGCCTGCATCGTCAAGGTCCTCCATATAGACCGGCCCTCCGGGCAGCATACTCGCGATATGGGGGGTCGTCTTTGCAAGCCGGTCGAAGACCTCCAGCGGAAGTTTGAGGCCCGCATCATGCGCGATTGCCGGGATATGCAGGACCGTGTTCGTCGAACCTCCGAGGGCCAGGTCGACCATCACCGCGTTTTCGAACGCCTTCATCGTCATCACCTTTCGCGGGGTGATATTCTTCTTCACCAGTTCCACTACCCTCCGGCCGCTCTCAAAGGCGATCCGCCTCTTCTTGGCGGAGACCGCAAGGGCGGTGGCGCAGCCCTCAATGCTCATGCCGAGAGACTCGGTCACGCAGGCCATCGTGTTGGCCGTGTACATCCCCTGGCACGAGCCGGCGCCCGGACAGGCGCACATCTCAAGGTTGTCCAGTTCCCCGCGTTTGATAAGACCGCGTTTGAACTTGCCGACAGCCTCGAAGGTGTCGCTCGTCAGGTTAAGCCGTCTGCCCTTATACCGCCCCGAATACATCGGCCCGGCCGTCACCACGATCGAGGGGATGTTCAGCCTGCCTGCGGCCATCAGCATGCCCGGGGTGATCTTGTCACAGTTGGTCAGCAGCACGAGGCCGTCGAGCCTGTGGGCCTCCGCCACGGTCTCGACCATGTCGGCGATCAGCTCGCGGGAGGCGAGTGAATAATGCATGCCGCCGTGGCCCATGGCTATGCCGTCACAGATGCCGGGGATGCCGAAAAAAAAGGGATAGCCTCCCCCTGTATGGACCCCTTTTTCGATGAACCTCTCGAGGTCCCTCATGCCGGTATGGCCCGGTATCAGATCTGTAAAGCTGGTCGCAACGCCGATAAACGGCTTGCCCATTTCAGACTTGGGAAGACCGGTCGCATAGAGCAAGGCCCTGTGTGGAAGGCGTTCAAGACCCTCCTTGATCGTACTGCTTCTCATAGTACCCCCTGGTTATTTATTGCTGAGTATATACAAACGAAATTCGGGAGAGGTTATCCGCGATAGTCTTCGGGGCGGCTTCCGCCGCCCCGAAGTTTCAGATCACATCAGGCAACAGAATGGCCTTTTTTATAATCCCTGACCATGTCCGCGATTTTGTCTTTCTTTGCGAGCTTCTGTTTCTGGAGTTTTTTCCGTTCAACCTCTTCCTCCGGGGTCAGATAGACCTTCCTGTCTATGTCCGCCAACTGACCGTCAAGAGCATGATGTTCTTCATACAGTTTCCGAAAATCTTCGTTTTCCTGCTTCAGCGCTTCGATGATCTCTTGCTCTTTCAAAGATTCCTCCTTTTTGAGCCATTATTATAAAAAAACGGGCTTCCTGTGCCCGAACATGCGTCACGAAAGAAGGGCGCACCTCAGGAAA
>JAKAIZ010000267.1 GCA_021814065.1 Nitrospirota bacterium
ATCGAACGCAGATACTCCAGCAGGTCCTTCGTCTTCGAAAGCGCGATCTTGTCCCCTATGATGAGTTTCGATTCCTCGGGGATCTCGATGAGAACGTCGCCTTCCGGTATGGTCTTGCAGGCGAGCGCGAATTTCTCTTCGATCTCTTTTTTCAGGAGCTTCCCGGTTGATTCGATCCGGGCACTCCCTTCGATGAGCTTTATGCGGCACTTCCCGCATACCCCCTTACCCCCGCACGAGGAGACAAGATATACGCCATTGTCCTTCAGGGTTTTATAAATGCTTTTGCCGGCCTCAGCCGCTATTGTTTTTCCGTTCAGTATCCTGATTTCCATGGTTTTACATTTTATGGTTAATAAGAGGTGAAAATCAATGGACGAGCAGCGGCGATTCGCCGAGGAGAAGTGGAAGCCATTTTCCCGGTCTCTCTACGGCCTTGTAGAAGTTTGTTTGCAACTATATGTCAGGCTATGACTGAACTGTTGACGCCGTTCAAAAACAGCGATACCTTATGGTATGAACTTGCCTGGCCGGCCGAAGACAGGAAGTAACATAGTTCTTGCAAGCAGGAATAAACTAGCCGCTGCCATAGCAGTGTCGCTCCTGGGAGCTGCTTCAGCGGCGTATGCCCATGGGGGCCGTCCCGGCCACATCGATGAAGGGCCCGGCCCCGGGACATGGATCACCATAATCATGGTGGTTTCCTGGATCGTTATCGCTCTGGGGGTCGTCTTTTTTGTCCTCAGGCTGACAAGGCAAAGAGGTCCTGGACAACGGCAAGGCAGAGAGGGAAAGCCCTGAACGTCTTCTCTCCTGCCTACCTTATAATTATAATTTGAAGTTGACAAATAAAAGAGCATCCCCAAAAATAACAGCCAGATGAAACCCAGAGCCGTAGTGATCCTGATCGCATTGGCAGTCTCGATTTTTGCACCGCTGTCCATCAACCCGTCTCCTACCGGCAGCGGGACGTTTCTCATTACACTGGACGTCTGCGATGCAGCGAACCCGGCAGTATCCGCAAACTCCACGATGCCGGGGATCCATGAAAGCCCGTGCGTCATCATACCGGCAGGAATTGTCGGTTTCACGCGCGTCGTCGACGTTATGTTTCATCCTCTGTTATTCGCAACACAAGAAGAACACCCTCCGAAAGATTAGTCCCCTTCATTCCGAAGTAGCGAGTTACGTTTTCTCCGACTCAGGCTGCTTTTTTATGCCTGGGCCGGCATGTCCTTTTTGGACTTTCTCCCCTTATTACTGACTCCGCTTCGGATCATCACGGCAGTTCCGTAGATCTTCCGGAGCGGGGTCCCTTTTTTGGGCCGAATTCGGGGAGGGAAACGCAGGTTTTTCATAAATATGATGGTTTCGTACCGAAACTACGATCAATTCATGAGGTGAGAAATATGAAAGTTGAAAATATCATCAAAGAAAAATTATCAAGGAGACATCTAATCAAAAGCGCAATCGGCGCGGCTGGTCTCGCTGTTGCAGCATCAGGCGGACTGAGCATGTTATCAAGTGCGGAAGCAGCAAAGAAGAAGTCTGCAACACTTCCCTGGCCTTATAAGAAATTCACTCCGGCTGAAATTAAACAGGCCGGAGAGATTGCCCATGACAACTGGTTCAAAGGTTTCTGCAGTTATGCTGCGCTGAGCGGGATAGTCGAAATTCTCAGGAAGAAGGTAGGCGAGCCTTACCTCTCATTTCCGGTGGAACTCACGACCTTCGCACATGGCGGTACTTCAGGGTGGGGCGCGACCTGTGGCACGCTGATCGGCGCAGGTGTTGCCGCAACCCTTGTGGCAGGCCCGAAGACAGGAGAGGCGATCAACAATGAGGTGATAAACTTCTACGCCAACACCGCGCTGCCGATTTATGTCCCTGACCACCCGAAGGCGGAGATCAAATCGCAAAATGTGAGTAATTCTCCGCTCTGCCATCTCTCGGTAGGCAAGTGGATGAAAAAGGAAGGCGTCGGCTTCCTCAGTCCCCAGCAGATGGAGAGGTGCGCCAGGATGGCATCCGACATGGCCATGAAGACCGCAGAATTGCTTAACCTGTGGGCGGACGGCAAATTCGCACCCACTGTAAAGGCCCCTGTCTTTGCCAACGAAATCCCCAGCCAGAATAATTGCACGGACTGTCATGGGGCCGATATACCAAAAACGAGCGGGCCTTTTGGCACTGGGCTCGATCTCCTTAAAGGAGGGCATTAAAAGCAGTATTCGAATCGTAATCGGGGCGGGGGCTATGCCTCCGTCCCCCTATGAGAAGTACAGCTGCAGCGGATGGTCCTCTTGAGAGTGATAAGCGGTACCCGCAGGGGAGTTCGCCGGACCGGATGCAGAGGCCAATGAAAAATAAGGGCTTTAAGCCTAAAAAAAAGGGAGAGATTCAAAGAATGAGACTGCTCAAAACAATCACCACATCTTTTGCGATTTTTTCTATTTTGTTTCTGTTATTCTGTACGCTTCCTTCATACGCAGGCGGCGCTGCCGACACTGTCGAAAATCCCAAGCACTGCAATCAGTGCGGGATGGACCGGACCGTTTTCGCCCGCAGCAGAATGCTGATTGTCTATGCTGACGGGACCACCGCGGGAGTCTGCAGCATCCACTGTGCAGCCATCGAGTTGCGGCAGAACAAAGACAGACAGGTAAAGTCCATAATGGTCGCGGATTACACGACGAAAAAGCTGACGGACGCGAGGACCGCGACATGGGTGATCGGCGGCAGCAAGGAAGGCGTCATGACCGCTGTCCCAAAATGGGCCTTTGCCACGGAGGAAGAGGCACGTCAATTCGTGAAGGAAAACGGCGGT
>JAKAIZ010000096.1 GCA_021814065.1 Nitrospirota bacterium
GCGGTCCACAAAGAACATAAGATCTTCGGGAGTGCCGAACCTGCTCGTGGGTGCGAAATACCCGATCGTCTGATAACCCCAGGAAGCGTCGAAAGGATGCTCTGAGACAGGCAGCAGCTCTATGTGGGTGTAGCCCATCGACTTCGCATAGATTACCAGCTTGTCCGCCAGTTCCCGGTAGGTGAGCACCCGGTCCCCTTCCTCATGCACCCTCATCCACGAACCGAGGTGTACCTCATAAATCACCATGGGGGATTCGAACCAGTTCTTATGTCCTCGCTTTTTTAACCATAATTCGTCGTTCCACCGGTAATGGTTGATATCGTGAACAATTGACGCGCTCTTGGGCCTCATCTCGAAGTAAAACCCATAAGGATCCGCCTTGACCTGGCGGTAATTGTGGTACCTAGACCTGATGTCGAACTTATAAAGCTCACCCTCGCCGATATCCGGAACGAAAATCTCCCATATCCCCGAGTCGACGAGAAGCCGCATCGGATGGCGTCTTCCGTCCCATCTGTTAAAATCGCCGATCACGCTAACGCGCTTTGCATTGGGCGCCCAGACCGCAAAATGCACTCCTGCCACCCCGCCGATCTCGGTGATATGCGCACCGAGTTTCTCGTATTTCAGGTAATGGCTTCCCTCAGCCATTAAATAGAGGTCATAATCGGTGAGAATCTGACCGAAGGCGTACGGGTCTCTGAACTCCACGATCTGTCCGTCGTATGTCTTTATCCTTATCAGATAAGGGACAGTCTCGCCGACCGGCAGACGGACCGCGAAAAAACCCTTTTCGTGCACCTTCTCAAAAGCGTGAACCTTCAGGCCCTTCTCGTACACGACCCAGGCCTCTGCCGCCTCTGGTAGAAATGCCCTCACCTCGAGGTTTTTCCCGCCTCCCTCGCCCACTATATGAGGACCCAGGACAGAAAAAGGGTCGCCATGCAAACCCTCGACTACCTCCATGATATCTTCTTTAGGGAGCATTGTGTTCCTTCCGTATCACCGGCATTAAGAATATCGTATTTCAAAACGTAAAACTTAACAAGTAAAATCGGCTGTTTCCCCACTATACAGAACGATATTGACATATAAGTGCGGAATTCTTATTATTGTACACGAAATTATAAGGAGGGAAGCATGAATATTGTGCGCAGTCTCCTGATTTTTACCGCCTTCGCGACAGTCCTTCTCGCGGGCTGCGAATCCCTTAAGTCCTCCAAGGCGATCCTCCCGATGAAGGAATATGAGCGGATGATAGCCGGAAGACTCGACGCCAACTACGTCGGGACGACCACCTGTCTTTCCGCCTGTCACTACCACGACAAGATCAGGCGCGATTTCGATGCCAGCACCATGGGGGTCCAGTTGTCGAAGAAGTCCGGGATGCCGCTTGTGGACTGCGAATCGTGCCACGGACCGGGAAGTCTGGCTGTAGAGGGCCTCACACCCGAAAAGGTAGCGGAGGACGCGAAGGAGGGAAAACAGACCGCATGTGACTACAAGACCCTGATCGACCTGAAAAACCTTCCTGCGCAGGCTAAGTCCCTCATATGTCTGAAATGCCATACCGCCAATGCGACATTCAATCTTCACAACTGGAACGCCGGCGAACATGCGATCAATGACGTCTCCTGCTTCGACTGCCACAACGTCCATGCGGGACCCGATCTAACCGTAAGGCTTGAGGACATGGAAGGCATGTGCGAGGCCTGCCATCAGGACGCCAAGGTGCAGTTCGCACTGCCGAGCCATCACCCGATTCATGAAAAGAAGATTTTCTGCGTGAGCTGCCATGACCCGCACGGCACCACAAGCAAGAAGATGCTTAGAAAAGAGACCATCAAAGAGACCTGCACGCAGTGCCACGCAGAGAAAGAGGGGCCTTTCGTCTTCGAACACGCAGACCTGATGGAGGACTGCAGGACATGCCATAGTCCCCACGGCTCCGTGAATAACAACCTCCTGACCCTGCAGGCGCCGTTCCTCTGCCTGCAGTGCCATTCGGGTCACCGGACATCGAGCAGCTCGTCCGCAGAGTCAAAAGGTGCGTTTTACACCAGGTGTACGGACTGCCACTCTCAGATACACGGGACCGACCTTCCTTCTCCTATGGGGAGAAGAAGGCTCACGCAATAGGGGGACAAGCGATGAGAAAGTTTTTTTACGCATTGCTCTTTATCTCGATAATGTTTTTTGGAGGCAGGGCCTTTGCCGAGGAGGTCGAAAGCGACACAGCGGCGCAGAGTGGCAACGACGAGGCCCTCCCACAGGAAGAAACATACACTTTCCCGAGCATAAAACCCGAGATATCGATCTATGGGGGATACCGCTTTGTAAGCAGCGAAGGCTCCCGGCGGGCGGAAGAATATGAGTATCTCCACGACTCGATCGTACTCGGCGGCAAGCTGCGCATGTTTTCGTTTCCGCACAGGCTCCATCTTGATCTCGGTATCAGGAACAAGAAGGACTACTTCGGCGACATAACCTACATGTATAAAGACATCGTCCGCTTCAGGACAATCGAAAGCTCGCTGTTCCATAATCTCGAAAACGTGAGGCTTATCGACCTGAACCCGGCCACCCCCTCTCCCGGCGTAGACGTCAGGGATGCTAATGAGAAGTATGGAATACGTTTCGGCATGACGAACGTCTTTCTCAGGTTCAAGACGCCAGATTATCCGCTCCATGTCTATCTCGAGGGGAGCCTCATAGAAAGAAGCGGTACGCGGCAACAGAGAAGTCTCCTCGGCTCCGGCACAACAGCCAATGTCGTGAGGACGTCTCAGAGCAGGGACGTGGACCAGGATACCAAGAACCTGACCATAGGAGCAAACGCGCATCTCGGTCCGGTGGAGATAGACTTCTCCCATGGCGAAAAGAGGTTCAAGGAGGAAGCAGACAAAGTCCTTTATGATTATTATTCCGCTTCCTCGGTAAGGGCCGCCGGGGAATACCCGCATAACCTTGTCCCGGACCTCAAGGGCTCCTCCAATACCCTGAAGATTCATACTTCATATACCGGGAGCCTTGTGGCATCGGCGACCTTTTCCACGATAGACAGGGAAAACAGTTACAGCGGCGCGAAGGCCGACTATTTCATCGGGGCTGGCGAGATATCCTGGATCGAGTCCACCCGGCTGGCGTTTTTTCTGAAGTACCGTCATAGGGAATCAGATATCGACAACCCCTACACGGTCACGATCGCGGACAGGACAAACCCGCTGAATTCCTATACTTATGCCGTCGAGCCCTCTGTATCCTCGGTAACGGACAACGTCTCGGCAGTCATCAGATACCGTCTCACGACAGGGGTGACGGTGAACGGTGAATACACCTACGAGAACATCCGCAGAAGTGTGTCGCCCGAATGGGACCTGCCCGAACGCACCGAAAAAAATGTCGCCTCCCTTTCCGCCGACATGAGGGTCATAAAGGGTGTATATGTGAGGGCCGGGTACACGCACAAGTTCAACTATGATCCGGCATACAATACGGAGCCTGATCGTTCAGACGAGGGGAAAATTTCGGTCTCTGTCTCGCCCCACCCGAGGGTGACGGCTCTCGTTAGTTTCGCGATCGCAAACGAACGAAGGGATGATCTTCATTTTACTGACACGCTCAATGCCCGGGACCGGGAGGTCAACAGAGACAGGCTGCTGGGGAGTTTGACGTACCTCCTGCTGAACGACCTGTCGATCACGGCAAGCTATGCGTATGCGCACAATAAGACGCGCCAGGACATCGTTTATGATGACATCACGGGAGTGCCCCGTACAGACCCCCTTGTACCGAACACGGACCTCATGAACAATTATGCGCTTGACATTAATTATCTTCCAAAAAATAATATAACGCTCGGTGCAGGAGTGAGTTACACGATCGGCAGAGGCGCTTTCTATCCGACGGACGTTAACCTTCTTCTGCCGGTCTCTATAGCTTCTTTCGCAGAGTTGAGGACGAGGGAATTACTCTGTTCATTTTCAGGCGAGTACCGGTTTAAGGGGGGCTTCGGGTTGGGCGTGGAGTACCGTTACAGCGACTTTGACGACGTTCTGGATAACCCAAATGACGACGTTGTGGACGGCAAGGCCCACATAATCCTGCTGACGCTCTCCAAGAGATGGTAGGGAACTGCGCTATGAAACGCAAAAAAGCATACATAATGGACAAGATCATCTATAAAATCATCCCGGCGCTGTTTCTCGCATTTCTCCTGATCTTTTCTTCCGGGCCGGTCTCGGCTGACCAGAAGATGATCGGCGTCATCATGACCGGCAGCATCCCCTATTATAAGGACATCCACAGGAGTTTCACCGAATCCCTGGCCACCGTGGGTCTCGGTCCCGGCAATGCGGAGATCGTACTGCAGAGTCCTACCCCGGAGCCGATGTCC
Organism: Nitrospirota bacterium; assembly: GCA_021814065.1. Taxonomy (GTDB): domain Bacteria; phylum Nitrospirota; class Thermodesulfovibrionia; order Thermodesulfovibrionales; family UBA6898; genus Sulfobium. The sequence goes on from JAKAIZ010000096.1 coordinate 4,400, forward strand.
TGGACAAACGCAGCAAGAAAACTGGTGGCTATCGGCTCCGACGTAATCATTTCGTACGGAGCTCCGGCCACCATATCGGCGATGGCAGAGACGTCGGACATCCCGATCGTTTTCGCCGGGGTATTCGATCCCCAGGCCCTCGGGATAACAGGTAAAAATGCCACGGGCATCAGTTCCAAGGTGCCGATCGCAAGCCTCATCAAAAACTTCAAAGGCATCGTAAATTTCTCGAAGCTCGGCGTCGTGGTCAACGACGCCGAAAGGGACACGCTGCTGCAGGCCGGCGAAGTCAAAAAGCTTGAGGCCGCCTTCGGGTTCCACTCCGTCCGGTTCAACATCAGAAGGGCTGCCGACACCCCAAAAATCGCGAACGTAGACGCGCTATTTCTCACGACAGGATGTGCGGCGATGCACTGCGTTAATAATATAATCGGGCTGGCCAGGAAAGAGAAGATTCCCTCTGCTGCCACGATCGGAGGCGGGGAAACATCGGGGGTGATAATCACCATAGCTGCGGACCCCGGTGAGCAGGGCCGTGAGGCCGCAAGGATGGCGGCGAAGGTGATCAAGGGAGCCAAGCCCTCCTCCCTGCCGGTAGAGCAACCCAAAAAAATCGACATGATCATCAACCTCAAGGAGGCAACGGCGATGGGGCTGAAGGTACCTTTCGAATTATTGACGTCCGCGACAAAGGTTATTAAATGAAATCAGGAATGAACCTCAATAAAAAGGCGGTGCTGGTTACAGCGGGGATACTATTCTTTATTATTGCGATAAACACCGGCGTTCTGACTTACGTGGCGACCGAAAAATATAAGAAAGCTATCCTCTCGAAGACCGAGGCGGTCGGCGAGGGGCTTCAGAGAGACCTCGGCAAGGTCCTCGGTCTCGGCGTCCCGATTGAGTCGCTGGAGGGTGTCAATGAGAAAATGCAGGAGTTCGTCTCAAGGGACAAGGCGATAGGGTACGCGATGGTGCTTGACAAAGACGGAAAAGTTCTGTTCAAGGACGACTCGGGGCAGATCGGCAAAACCCTTACCGACAAAGCCACCGCCGCTGCCCTATCGTCGGATCGGCCCCTCACTCAGACGGTCGATTCCTATTACGACATCTCTTTTCCGCTGCACAACGCGGAAGGGAAGACCGCAGGGACTTTCAGGGTGGGCGTCAAGATGGCGGCAATCAGGATGCAACTCTACACTCTCCTGTTATGGGCACTTGGTATTTCGCTGCTCTGCTTCATTATTTCGATCGGACTCGTTTATTTCTCAATTTCGAAGTTCATTACGCGGCCCATTCTGGTAATGGAAAAAACCGCAGACAGGATCGCTTCGGGAGACCTCACGGCGGTGGTTGATGTAAAGGGGGAAGATGAGGTCGCGTCCCTCGGCAAGGCGATCAACCGAATGGCCTTCAACCTTAAGGACATGCTTTCGAAGATCGGCGGTATCACCGGCAGCGTCTCGGAGGCCACGGCGAACATCGCGTCTTCCTCACAGTCGATACTGTCGGTCGCGGACGTCCAGAAAAAGGCGGTGGAGGAGACAGCCGTGGCGATCGAAGAGGTGGACGGGTCCATCTCCAAGGTCGTAGCGAGCACGGGCAGCCTCTCAGAATCCGCCGGCGACACCTCGTCGGCGATACTGCAGATGACCGCATCCATAGAACGGATCGCCGAAAACGCCAACGTCTTCAGCGAGACCGCACATGACACAGCCTCGTCCATCGAGGAAATGATATCCTCGATCAAACAGATAGCCGCCAGCATAGAAAACCTTTCGACTTCCTCCGAGGAAATTGCATCGTCAATCGACGAGGTGAGTGCCACCACCAGGGATATCGAACATCGTGCCGGCGACTCGGTCAGGCTTGCGGAGGCGGTAACAGTCAACGCGTCGGACAAGGGCATGCAGGCTGCGAACGCGGCACTTGCCGGGATGGAAAATATTAAAAAGAGCGTCGTCGCCCTCTCCGATGTAATCAACCTCCTGGGAAAGAGGACCGACGATATAGGCAAGATACTCACCGTGATTGACGACGTAGCGGACCAGACGAACCTTCTCGCACTCAATGCCGCCATACTCGCATCAAAGGCAGGAGAGCATGGAAAAGGTTTTTCGATCGTTGCCGACGAGATAAAAAACCTTGCAGAGAGGGCATCCGTCTCGACCAACGAAATTGCATCTCTCATCAAATCCGTCCAGGACGTGACAAAATCGAGCATTATGATGGCAACCGACGGGATTCATACCGTTGAAAAAGGTCTCCATCTGGTCAGGGACGTAAACAGCGCGCTGCAGGAGATCGTAGAAAGCTCCCGGGCTTCCACCGAAATGGCCAAGGCCATCCAGCGGGCGACCGCCGAAGAATCGCAGGTAATCAAGCAGATTACCGACGCAGTTGAGGCGATGACGGAACAGACCGAAACCATTGCTCGCGCGATCCAGGAACAGAGCAAGGGAAGCAGGTTTATCGTCGAGGCGTCCGAACGGGTGAAAGATCTCTCGAATCAGGTGAAAATGGCAACAAGCGAGCAGAAGGACGGCAGCAGGCAGATAGGGATCGTGATCGAAAATGTCTCCCGTCAGGCCGCCCAGATAGCCGCCGCAACGGGCAAGCAGAAGGAAAAGAGCATCGCGATAGTCGAGTCCATAGAGAAGATCCATTCTACTTCGGACAAGCTGATACGTTCGGGGGACGAGATGAATACGGTGATCGGATCGCTGAAAGAAGAGGCCCTCCACCTCCTCAAGGAACTGCAGAAATTCAAGGTATAGTAAAAGCTACGTGGCTCCGGTTGACGGATAAATATCTTCGGCCTTTCGCCCTATTTCGGCTTTCTTGCGTGCAGCAGTTTCTTGGCCGCGATCCGGACCGCTTCAGCAAGATTCTTGTTCCTCTCTAGAATCACGAGGTCTTTCGTCTTTAAATCACTCACATAGGTGACCGCGATCCCCGCCGGCGTCTTGGGGTTGGTCACAAGCGCAAGCGCAATCGCATATTTCCGCATCCACTCCCTGTTCCTTGCGATCCTTCTCAGCGCCTCTTCCAGAGTCTGCCTCGACCGCGCAATCGTCTCGATCTCCGATTCAGTGATCTTCCCGTTCTCCAGAACGCTGAGCATCACTTCCTTGTTCGTGTCCCTCGCCAGGATTCCCCTGATCTCTCTGCCGCCTTTCAGGGCAAGCTGGATGCGGGCCGAGATGGTCAGCTTCTGAATTTTCGAAGTCAGGCTCTCGCCCCTCTTTTCAGCCGTCTCTCTGGTCTTTTCGACCTTCACCATCCCGAGGCTCGCCGTAGTCGGAAGGCTCATACGCTCCTCGACATACGCCCTCACGACCTCCGGCGTATCGGGATTCTCCAGGATCAGCCTCAGGATCTCGGGCCGGTGGAGGTTCGCGGCCGCGACCTCCTCAAACACTGCGGATTCGGATGTGTCCTCGAGAAGTATCTCGATGATCTCCAAAGAAGCGGTAGCATAATCAAGACCGATCAGTTTTGGCGTATCTTCCATTTAATTTCTCCCCAAGTATATAAAATATTCTCTGTTGCCTTTTTGTCCCTGCACAGGTGATTCATACACTCCGAGAGCGGTATAGCCCAAGGCAGCCGCCCCTTCACGGACTCCCTCCACTGCCGAAAGCCTTTTCGTTTCGTCCCTTACAACCCCTCCCTTACCGACCATCCCCTTGCCGACCTCGAACTGGGGCTTGATAAGGGCGAGCACCTTCCCCCCGGGGCACATAAACTCGGCGACCCTCGGCAGCACCTTCAGCAGTGAAATAAACGACACATCTATCACCACCAGGTCTATCTCCTCAGGGACCGCCTTAGGCTCAAGATACCGGATGTTCGTTTTCTCAATCAGCGTGACTCTCGGGTCCTTCCTGAGCGACCAGTCAAACTGACCGTAACCCACGTCAATAGCATACACCTTTTCCGCATTATTCTTCAGAAGGCAGTCAGTAAAACCCCCGGTGGAACAACCGACATCCATGGCGACCATCCCCCGCGGGTCGATGTTGAAATGTCTCAGCGCCGCCTCAAGCTTGAGCCCCCCTCTGCCGACATATGGCATCTCTCTATCCTTCAGGACCAGTTCGCCGCCGGCATCTACGGGACTTCCGGCCTTCGACACCACAATGCCGTCGACCACCACCTTGCCCTCCATGATTAGCGCCTTCGCCCTTTCGCGACTGCCCGCGAGCCCTCTGTCCACCAGCAGTTTATCGAGTCTTTCCCTTTTTTTCATCAGCCGCTATTGCCGCCCCTGAATGAACCCTTCACTTATAAAACATCATATCAAAATAGAGTCCGACGTGATGAAAAACAGCCATAGTCGAGGCCCCTCAACCGGATTGGCACTCAGGTTAATGCCTTTTTTATAACTGTACCTGAAGTTATGTCTGCGTTTACGTGAATCACAATTATTGCCGCCTGCCCGCCAATCTGTTTGGAGGGATTCTATGGCGTTTTTCAGCATGCCGGACTCTATCCTTCTGCCTTCTCCTTCTTCACATGCTCATGAGCCTTCAGATGCTTCATGCAGTATTCGTAATCCCCTTCGCAGGTGGAACAATACCGAAAGTCCATTGTGCGGTCGTCTTTTTCGGTCATTCCGCATACCGCACATTTGTGAATGGTAGCTTTTTTCGGCATGCTGCGCACGGCACGGGACATTCTCCTTTGGTACGTAGAACTCCTGTTTCCGATATTTGACGCGATGTCCTTCCCGAAAAAAAGGAAATAATTTGCAACCGAAACGATTGCTGCGACCTTGGCAGGAATGGGGGCGGTAATAACCGTGAGGCCGATAAAGGCCCAGTTCAGCCACGCCAGGTATTTCACCTTCACCGGCAGGATGAAAAACAGAAGTATTTCATAGTCCGGATACACATACGCAAAAGCGAGAAACAATGAGAGGTTCAGATAAAGCGCGGTAGTGCCCTGTCCCATGATGAGCGCGGCTACTGCGGTCGCGATCACCCCCACGAAATAGTAGATATTGAACCTGAAACTGCCCCACTCACGTTCCAGGCCGATTCCGACAATGTAATAGAAATAGAGGATGAAGAAAATCCAGAGTATCGATGTCGCAGGAGGGATGAAGATGAATGTTATCAATCTCCATATCTGACCGTGCATGATCAGGTATGGGTCGAAGGCGAGCAATCCTATGGCGCTGCTCCGAGGATATGCGTAGGAGAGAAAATAAACCAGCCCGTTGATACCGACGATATAGACGATCAGTTCCCTGATCGCATACCGGCCGAACTTCCTCTCCAATCTGTTCAATATTCCCACAAGCTATTTGCTCCTTGGAGGGCGGCCACTGCTAACGGCCGCAGCACTTCTTGAACTTCTTTCCGCTCCCGCACGTGCAGGGATCGTTGCGACCGACCTTGGGAGTTGAGCGGACAACCTGTTTGGGCGGCACAGCGCCGCCGCTGACGAAGTACCACTTCCCTTCATGCTTCGAAAAAGTGGCGAGTTCGTGGTGGTCCTTCTTTATCCGCTGCTCGGTGTAGGACGCGACAAACTCGACCCTGCCTTCGTTGTCTTCGGGTCCTCCTCCGAAGGTCTCGATGATATCGAGTTTGTGCCATTCTGAGTTTTCAGCCCATTTTCTGGTGCTCTTTTCATCGAAGTCGGCCCGATGATTGGGATGAAGGGACGAAAGGAGGTAGTCGATCTCCTTTCTCGCATACGCGCTGTAACGGGCGCGCATGACCTGTTCCGCTGTCGCGGCCGGTCGCTCGCCCTTTATCACCGGACGGCAGCATCCTTCATAGACAACGTTTGATCCACAGGGACATATATCCACTATTGACTCCTCAGAAAAATCTCAGAACGTTCACAGTCGCGGCGGCGCAACAGCCCAAAGAGAGTACGAGCTACGGCCTTTTGATCCCTTCCCGCGAGATCGCGATCTTGCCGGTCCGCACGAATTCCTTGATGCCCATCGGCTTCAGGAGTTCCACGATCGCCGCGATCTTCTTTTCGTCGCCCGTGATCTCGATGGTATAGGTCTTCTGGCTCGAATCGACCACCCTTCCCCGGAAGATCTCCGCGATCCTCAGTACCTCGGCCTTGTCCTCCTGCCGCGGGGCGACCTTGATCATGACCATCTCCCTCTCTACGTGGTCCAGTTCCGTCATGTCAACGACCTTGATTACGTCGATCAGCTTGTTCAGCTGCTTCGTGATCTGTTCAATGATCCAGTCGTCCCCGGTGGTCACAATAGTCATGACCGAAACCTGCGGGTCTATCGTCTCGCCGACCGAAAGGCTCTCGATGTTATATCCTCTTCCGCTGAATAGTCCCGAGATCCTGGAAAGCACACCGAATTTATTTTCAACGAGCACCGAAATTGTATGTCTCATAGCTCTCCTCTATAACCCCTCTTTCATTCCCCCAAGGGGGGGTGATCATTCTACTTCACGGCCTTCAGTTTCTTCTCAGACTTTTTCGTCTCTTCGCGGAACAACATTTCGTCTATCGCCGCGCCGGCCGGCACCATCGGGTAAACCTTTTCCTTCCAGTCGATGACAAAATCCATAAAGACCGTCTTTTTGATGCTGAAGGCCTCTTTCAGTACCGGCTCCACTTCCGAGCGTTTCGTCGCTCTAAGCCCGACCGCTCCATAGGCCTCGGCGATCTTCACGAAGTCGGGGATCGTCTCTTCGAGCTTCGTATGAGCATACCGCTCCTGATAAAAAAGCTCCTGCCACTGCCTCACCATACCCAGGAACCGGTTGTTCAGGATCGCCACCTTCACCGGCAGCTTGTTGATCACCGCGGTCGCGAGCTCCTGGATGTTCATCTGTATGCTCCCGTCACCGGCAACGTCTATGACAAGCTTGTTCGGGAAGGCGAACTGTGCGCCTATCGCCGCAGGAAAGCCGTACCCCATCGTCCCCAGACCACCCGAGGTAAGAAGCGTCCTGGGCTTGTCGAACTTGTAGAACTGGGCGGTCCACATCTGGTTCTGCCCCACCTCGGTCGCGATGATCGCATCTCCCTTGGTCAGTTCGTGGATTTTTTCGATCACGTACTGGGGCTTGATAATATCGGTGTCCTTTTCGTAGGACATCGGCCTCTCCGTCTTCCACGCGTTGATCTGTTTCAGCCAGGCCTTCCGCACCTCACCCCACTGCTCCTTCACTTCTTCCTTCAAGACCTTGTTCATCGTCTGAAGGACCTTCTTCACATCCCCGACGATCGGCACATCGACGCGCACGTTCTTTCTTATCGAAGTGGGGTCGATGTCGATATGGACGATCTTGGCGTTTGGCGCAAAGGCGCTGATCTTTCCGGTAACCCTGTCGTCGAACCGCATTCCGACCGCAACGAGGAGGTCCGATTCCTGTATCGCCTTGTTCGCGAAATACGTGCCGTGCATTCCCGGCATGCCGAGGGAAAGCTTGTGGCTTCCCGGAAATGCGCCGAGGCCCATCAGCGTCATAGTGACCGGGATGTCGGTATGTTCGGCCAGTTCCTTCAGTTCTTTCGAGGCGCCGGAGCTGATCACCCCTCCTCCCGCAATAATCACCGGCTTTTTAGCCTTGGCGATCATGTGGGCAGCCTGGTTGATCATATACCGGTTGCCCTCGTAAGTAGGTTTGTACGTCCTCATATCGACCGTGTCCGGCCAGACGAAATCGGCCTTGGCCGAAGTAACGTCCTTCGGAAGGTCGATGAGGACCGGCCCCGGCCTCCCTGTAGTCGCGATATAGAACGCCTCTTTAATAATCGCCGCGAGGTCTTTTACGTCCTTCACGAGATAGTTATACTTGGTACAGGGCCTCGTGATCCCGACGATGTCCGCCTCCTGAAAGGCGTCGTTACCGATAAGCAGTGTAGGCACCTGGCCGGAAAATACCACAAGGGGGATCGAATCCATCGACGCCGTGGCGATTCCTGTCACAGTGTTCGTTGCGCCGGGCCCCGAGGTGACCAGCGCAACGCCGGCCTTTCCGCTCGCGCGCGCGAAGCCGTCGGCCGCATGGACGGCACCCTGTTCGTGTCTCGTCAGGATTAGCTGCAGGTCTTTTTCGTCGTGAAGGAAGTCGAATATATTCAGGACCACACCGCCCGGATACCCGAATATGTACTTGACGCCCTCCTTCTTCAGACTTTCTATGAATATTTCCGCGCCCGATATTTTCATACTCACATTCTCCTCACGGCGGCATTCAGGGACCTCACCGCATCCCGAAGCAGCCTCATCTCCTAAAGTTTGCGGTTATTTTACCACACAACTCCTTTTTTTTAAACGATTCCCCGTTGCCTCACATAAGAATCGATACGAAATGATATACGTTGCCTCACATAAAAATCTATTCCAAATGGTATTGATTTGACTTGGGCGCAGATCAC
>JAKAIZ010000097.1 GCA_021814065.1 Nitrospirota bacterium
GTGGATGGAATAGGGCCCTGGGCGAATTATTACAATTCCGGCGCAAATTATAACTCATTTTACGGTAACGTGATTATTGGAATAAATACCGTTGCCTTCTATGACTCGAGTTCCAAATATAACATACGTGGTAACCGGTTCAGGGACGATGTAAGCATAAACACGCCGAGCGGGTTTCAGCAGGAGGGAGATGATGACCTCCAGATAACGAATATGACGATCGTCAACGCAACGCATGCCGGCGTGACGATTCAGCGAAATAGTTACGCTCCCAAAAAAGCAGATTTCGTCATGAGGGGCCTCCTGAAGAACTCGAGCTTGTTCATCGCGAAGATTGGTATCGTCGTCAACGACAATGCCTCACAGCCCCACTCTTTTTTGCACACTTCCAACAATTTTTATAATGTAGGGACGGCCTATTACAGAACCTCTCCCGGTGCAGGAGAAGCGAGCGTAAATCCTAATTATAATACGCCGGGCTACGGTAATGGCGCATACCTGATGGTTCCTCCTGCACTGCGGAAGATTGGTGAAGGCGGCGCAGACCTAGGGGCGGAGGTCCTCTATCGTTACCGGGACGGGGTGCTTACGAGTGAGCCCTTATGGCCGTGGCCGATGGAAAGCAGGATATTTGCGGAAACGGGCGTGAGTGTTACATGGGAGAAGAAAGGGGGACTGTGGAAGACGCTGGACGGCGTCTATCCAAAGAGTTCGCTTCCGAACTAGATGTCCGGATAGATCGAGACCGGCCGATGCATGAATTAGTCTCAGTGATCATCCCCAGCTTTAACAGAAAACGGGTCCTGTGCGACTGCATCGATTCCGTGCTGGCACAAGAATATAGACCACTCGAAATAATAGTGGTCGACGATAACAGCCAAGACGGTACGGTGGAATATCTTTCGTCACAGTACAAAGACCTCATAATTATTGCATCAAACCGCCGCTACGGTCCTTCGCATCTGAGAAACAGGGGACTGAATCGCGCAAACGGCGCATATGTCCTCTTCCTCGACAGCGACGTTATTCTGCATGACGTGAACATTATCGCAAAGATGACCCAAAGGCTTAGTGACGACAAAACCATAGGGCAGATAGGGGGGGAGATCCCTATCTATCTCGGGATCAGTGACGAAGCCTACGGGAGAAAACTGAATTATTTCGGCAATAACTCGGTCGTAGTCTCGAGGAGGGTGGACAAAACTCATGTAAAGTCGAAGGATTGTGACTATCTGGCCACGTGCAATTGCATGGTACGGAAAGAGGTGGCGGACCAGGCGGGGGGATTCGACCCTTATTACCAGTTTGGCGGTGAAGACATCGATTTCGGGCGCGCGATACGGAATAACGGCTACCGCAATATTGTGGACTACGATGTCGCGGCCCTGCACAAGCATGAGCCATCCGGCAGGTATGAAGACCAGACATATCGCTACATCGTCACGAGAATCAGGTATAACCTAAAGTGGCACTCTCGAAAAAAGAATATCCTAATTTTTCTGAGGGACTTCGGAGATGCGTTACTGTTTTATATTCTGCTCTGTCCTAAAATTATTTTAAAAACCATTGCAGGGGACAATCTGGTGCGCGCCAATTTTATGGGCGGCTATTATATCTTGAAGGCATACGCCCAGAACATTTGGAGTAGTCCAAGCATATATGAGACATGCGTAAGAAATTACTTAAGCACGGAAACAATGAACAAATTTGAGGCTTTCTTCGAGCGGGAATCCTGAAATGGTTGACGCCTTCATGACAAAGTCCGTAACCAGCAGGAGAGTGGGCTGGAGTCTTGTCGGACTGATCGCCTCCCTTATTATGGCCCAGGCCATAGCAGACAGCGCATGGGTTTATATCGGGCTGTTAAGTATCCCTTTTTGGGTGTATCTCAGCCTGAATAGACCGTTTATCTTCCCTTTTGGTCTGTATGCGTTGCTAATTCCCTTCGATTCGATCCTTTCGGTGAGTGGGAGCGCACAGGGCACGACTGCAACAAAGATCCTGGGAATTCTTTCGATCCTGACGCTTCTGGTAAAAGGCTCTTTTGAAAACAAACTCAAAAAACCCAATGCAGCTGCGGTATGGTGGGTGGTGCTGGTTCTCTATGTATTCCTGACCGTGTCGTGGGCGATCGATCCGGCATTGGCCACGACACGGGTATTTTCGGTGATTGGGCTGTTGACCCTTTATCTGGCGGCGGTCTCGTATCGCTTCCAGAGGCATGAATACGAGACCATACAGTATTTTATTCTCGCGGGAGGACTCCTTGCGGGAATGATGACGATTTATAACTACGTGACCGGGAATGTCTATCAGGATATCAGCGTGAGGACATCACTCATAATAGGAGATCGGGAGGCCGACCCTAATTTATTGGCCTTTGACCTCCTGATCCCCTTTTCCATCTGCGCACTGTTTATGCAAACGCATGCAAGCCGCTTGAGGAAAGTGCTATATGCCGTAGTCTTGACTACACTATTATTCAGTATCATACTCACCGGATCAAGAGGCGGTCTGCTGGGCGCCTGCGCGATTGTCATCGTGTATGTCGTACTGACAAGAAAGAGAATGACATTTGTTGGTTTCCTGGTTGCGGCGGCGATGGTTGCCCTGTATTTTCTGCCGACGCTATATATAGACCGTGTCGCCTCATCGGTCGAAACCCATGGGTCGGGCCGGACGGTTATTTGGGAGACGGGCATCTCATCGCTGGAGCGTTACGGGCTGTTCGGCGCCGGGCTGGACAATTTCCCGAGGGCCTTCAGCGAATTTGTCGGGTACGACACGTACCGGGAGGTCGGGCAGGACAGGGCCCCGCACAACATCCTGCTCGGGAATTTCGTAGAGTTCGGGATCATCGGTCTGTCATTAACCATAATCGTCTTTATGAAGCATTATCAGGCGCTGCGGTTTCGGGTGGGAAGATCGTTCGCGGCCGGGATTGCCGACAGGGTCAACGGCGGGCAAGTGATGTTGACGGCGGCGTTCTGGGGCGTCTTAGTGGCCAGCATGTTTCTCGACACTTTCTGGCAGAAATCATTTTGGCTGCTCTGGACAATGATATTGATTAATAGGAATCTCCTGGCGAGAGGGCAATGGATCTGATAGTCCTTTCCAAGAATTTCCCTAGGAATTATTCGTCCCAGATAGGGGTGTTCGTCGAAGAACAGGTGAGGGCGCTGCGACGTCACATTGATGGAAGCATTACTGTCGTTTCTCCCGTCCCCTGGTCGCCCAGGATTTTGTGGTTCAGGGAAAAATGGAGAGAATATGGGAAGGCGGAGAGAGAAAAAAGTGAGGGGGGAATAAAGATTTATTATCCGAGATATCTCGTAATTCCCGGAGGTCTTTTCTTTCCCCTCCAAGGTTTTTTTATGTATCTGGCGGTAATCTTCCTGATAAAGTCGGTGATGCGGAGCCATAGGGGCAAGACGGTACTGCACACACACACAATTCTTCCCGATGGCCTCGCCGGCGCGCTTATCAGGAATACACTGCATATTCCGCACATCTGTACGATCCACGGTTCGGACATCAATTTTTATCCTTTCCGTAGCAGGCTGGCGCTGTTCCTGACGAAATATGCGCTTGATCGATGCGACCACATCATCACTGTTAGTCATGTCCTGAAAGAGCGGGTGCAGGCAATCGCACATGATCCAGCGGATTTCACCATCATCCATAATGGCGCCGATCATGAGAAGTTCGTCAGTATGCCGCGGGCGGCCGCAAAGAAGAGATTGGGGGTAGAGGAAGAAAGAAAAATTATTATGTCTGTCGGAAATCTGGTGCCCGTGAAAGGCACGGAATACCTGATCCGGGCTTTCAGGAGGTTAGTGACTGAATATGGGAGAGATGATATTGTGCTGTTCCTTATCGGTGACGGTAGCGAAAGGGGCAGGCTGGCCGAGCTCGCAAAGAGCTTAAAGTTGGGGGGAAAAGTGCTTTTTTGCGGAAGGAAACCACATGAGGAAATTCCTCTGTGGCTGAATATTGCCGATATATTTGTCCTTCCGAGCGTTAGTGAGGGATTCCCGACTATCATCCCGGAGGCCATGATGTGTGGGATTCCCGTCGTGGCATCCGATGTCGGGGGGATTTCTGAAATAATATGCAGCGGGGTGAACGGCATCTTAACGATACCCCGCGATACGGAGCTCATAAGCGAGAGCATCCGGTTACTGCTCGAAGATGACTCCCTGAGAGAAAGAATGGCCGCGGCAGCCCGCAAGGCCTGCGGCAACTTTACCTGGGAAGACAATGCAATAAAATCCGTTGCCGTGTATAAGATGGTGTGCAGCGAACACGGGGGGGCCGCCGGGCAGCACGCGCTGAGGCCGGTCTCTGGGAACTCACGATGAAGCAAGCCGCAGCAAAAGTGTGTCATCTCACGACGGTTCATGACCCCTTTGACGATAGAATCTTCCATAGAGAATGCAGGACTCTTGCGGCTGCAGGATACGATGTGACCCTTATCGCGCAACACGGGGGAAATGAGACTGTGCAAGAAGTCGACATTTTAGGACTTCCCAAGGCGAAGAGCCGCACACAGCGTATTTTGGGGATAACGTGGAAGGCCCTTTGGCGTGCGATAAGGCAGAAGGCCGATATTTATCATTTCCACGATCCGGAGCTTTTGCCGGCCGGCGTGTTTCTCAAGCTGTTGACCGGGAAAAAAGTTATATATGACGTGCATGAGGATTACGGTAGACAAATACTGTATAAGCCGTATTTCCCCCGCAGGATAAGAAGGATTGTCGCTTGCGCTGTCGGGGCAATCGAACATATAGCAGCAAGGTGCTTTGACGCTATCGTTACGGCAACCGACGATATTCAAGCCCAATTTGCGCACCACAAGAGGGCCGTCAGCATAAAAAATTTTCCAATATTGTCGTATTTTCAGAACATCAGCAGAACGGATGGAAACGGGACCGGCCGGCATGCCGTGTTCACCATTGTCTATATCGGGGTACTCGCCGAGGCGAGAGGCGCTCTGGAAATGGTCCGGGCCCTGGAGTATATCAATATGCCCGTCCGGATGGCACTGTATGGCAACTATTATCCGGAAAGTCTGGAACTCCGCGTAGCGAATGCAAAGGGCGGCGGAAAGGTTGACTATATGGGACTGCTGAGCCATGAGAAAGTCGTTCAGCTGCTAAAAAATTACGACGCCGGAATAGTATGTCTCCATCCCACGCTCAACTACCTTACGGCACTTCCGGTCAAGCTCTTCGAGTATATGGCGGCGGGTATTCCCGTCATCGCGTCCAATTTTCCCCTCTGGAAAGGTATCGTGGAGGACAATGGCTGCGGCATTTGTGTGAACCCGCTGGACCCTGAAGACATCGCCAGGGCGATTGATGTGCTGATGCGCAATCCGGAAGCGGGAAAGGAAATGGGTAAGAAGGGAAGGAAGGCGGTCTTGGAAAAGTACAACTGGGACAAAGAGAGCGGCAAACTGCTTAATGTGTATAAAGAGGTCCTGCAAAGATGATCATAAAAGCCCTCGGAAAAGACGGTCACGACGAATATGAAGCACATGTCAGAAAATACGGAACGGTATTCAACTCTCTGAGCTGGCTGTCCCTGTTCGGAGATAAAGTGAGCGTCTACGGAATATACAGCAACAACCAGGAGTTGATCGGGGGCTTTTGCATCTACAGGAAGACAAAATTCGGACTGTCCGTGTATTGTATGCCGCCGTTCACCCCTGAAGTAGGCCCCTTCATGAAAATAGACGCGAAAAATACTTCTCATATCGCCGATTCATGGAAAGAGGCGGTGTCCCTAATTGCGGATTTTATTGAGGGTTTGCCTTATTCGATTGTCGCGATTGCGTTGAACGTTCATGTCAGAGATACCCAGCCCTTCATCTGGAAAAAATTCAAGGTGGCTCCCGGCTACACTTATATTATCGATCTGAACCAACCACCGGAGCAATTATGGGGAAATCTGTCAAAGAAACACCGGCATGACGTGAACAAAGCAGTGCGGGACGGACTTGTCGCAAAACAGATATGTGACATGAGGATCGTAAGAGACCTGTGCATAAAGACATTTGCGAGGCAGGGTAAAGAAATTAACACATTGGATCTCGATAAGATTCTCTTCGGGTTTTCGTCCCCGGACAATAGTTATGCCTTTGCAACATTCGACGGCGGTGTCCCGATCGCGGCAAGTTTCTACGTGTATGACAGATCTGCAAGTTACGCCATCATAGGAGGATATGATCACGAAAAAAAGCATCACGGCGCCGGTACGCTTGCCGACTGGGAAGGGATACTGCACGCCAGGAAACTGGGGCTCGCCTCTTTCGACTTCGAGGGATCGATGATCCCCGGCATTGAAAAGTACTTCAGGGGTTTCGGCGGCCAATTGACTCCCTATTTCAGGGTCAACAAGGCGGTGCTCCCGCTGGAAGTTGCGTTGAAATTCGTCAGGAGGGACCTGTTTTGACCAAAGTCATTATCTCGCACGATATAGATCACCTCACGGTGTGGGAACACAGGAACGATCTGGCGGTCCCCAAACATCTTGCGAGGAGCTTGGTCGAATTTATTTCCGGCCAGATCCGCCTTTCGGAGATCCTCCAAAGGATGAAGGACCTTGCGCGGAACAAATGGCACAACCTGGAAGATCTAATGACCTTTGACAAGGGACGGAACATTCCCTCTACCTTTTTCATCGGCGTCTCCAACGGCAAAGGAATCAGATATTCGTCCGCTGATGTGCAATTCTGGGTGCGTATCATCATGAAGGAAGGATTCGATGTGGGAGTCCACGGCATCGCATACGGAGATACAGGCGGCATTCGGAGCGAGCAGAAAGCCTTTATTCAACTCAGCGGGCTTCAGGAGATCGGAATCAGGATGCATTATCTGCGGCGAAACCACCTCACCCTGGATCTCCTGAGCCAGGCAGGGTACGCATTTGACAGCTCAGTCCTTGAGATGGTCAACCCTTATAAGGTAGGGAAAATGTGGGAATTTCCCCTTCACATTATGGACGGGCACATTTTCTGCGACGGCAGACGATGGCAGAGCAGAAATGGCCATCAATCCAGGGAAGATACGAAAAAGATCATTGCGAAGGCAGTCAATGAAGGCATAGAGTATCTTACCATCCTGTTCCACGACCGATATTTTACCGAGAGTTTTACGACTTGGAAAGAGTGGTACATCTGGTTGACGGACTACCTTCGGGAAAATGGCCTGGGCCTGATAAGTTACCGTGAAGCTATCGCTGAGCTGGAAGCGGGGAGTGCCCGGTGAGCAGGGTAATTGAAGGAATGCCGGTCCTGCTGAAAAAGTCGGAGACTTCTTCTTTTTGGGAAGACCGTGAGTATCGCGTTTATTGGGAAGGTCTTGCCTTCATCGAAGGCATCCCGTCCGGAGGAGATTCGATGAGGGCCTTTGTCGGAAGGCTTGCGAAGGACGGCATTGAAGGTGCAAGCCGCTTGCTCAAAGGTATTTATTTTATTGCGGTCGAAAGGAAGGAGGGCGGTGACCTTTTCCTTTTTGTGGACAATTCGGGTCTGTACCAGGCTTTTTACACGGACGACTCGGTATCCACGTCTTTTTTGGGACTTATAAGGCGCAAGGGATATACTGTTGCGGACCTCGATGCGCGTGCTGTCGTCGAGTTTTTGCAGTTCGGCAACCTGTTCTCGGGCAAAACGTTTTTCCGGGCGGTCAGGAAAATACCGCCCGAAATTATAATCCATCTTTCCCGTGACGGCGGAATGGAGATCCTGAACAAAAAACCGCCGGACCCCGATGCCCGGATGAAGGCAACTCCGTCGTTCAATGAACTGTTCGAACATTTGGCAGTATCGCTAAGCAACCGGAAGGTGAGCGTTGACCTTACCGGGGGAGTCGATTCAAGGCTGATAGCGGTTATGCTGGACTCTTTCGGCCTGAAATTCGAGACTGCGATATCAGGGGGAACGCCCGTCTACGAAGATATCCTCATTTCAGAGCAGGTGGCCAGATCGATAGGGCACCCCTGGTACGGTACCGTTCATTCAGTGTCTTTCCTGGAGGACGGTGTGAGCAATGCATTCAAGGCATCGGAAGGATTGTGCGATGTGTTGTTTTATCATCGGCTGTACCAGTTGCAGGAAGCAAGGCGGGGACGGGGGATTGATACAGTAATTTCCGGGGTGGGAGGAGAGCTGTTCAAAGACTACTGGTGGCTGCAGGATTTTCCTTTCTATAGCTCGCGCTCGAGCAACGTGGAACGACTTGTTGATCTCAGAATAATGCCGCAGACACCTATGGAGGATATACTCACGGCGGACTACGCGGAGCAGTGCCGGCTCTTGAAGATGAAAGTGGTGGAGGAGTTGTCGTCGTATGTCCTGGAAACGAATACGCAGACATACGACAACATTTATGCGAATTATATGATGAGGGAGCAGGCCGGGAGGATACTGACGGCCCATAGCCATTTGCTGAGCTGCTACGCTCCGTATTTGGATCAGGACATGGTCATGATAGGGTGCGGTCTCCCGCGGAAGACCCGCTTTTTCAATGCTTTTCACAGGGGGAAAATAAGCGCGCTCAACCCTTTGGCCGCAGGTATACCGACAACTGAAGGAGGCATTTCAGTCTCCTCTGACGCGGGTAAGATCTTGTGTGACCTGCCGAAGTTTGCAGTAAACAGAATGGGCAGACTGCTCGTAAAGATGAACCTGCGGAAAAGGGCTGCAGAATACCGCAGTCATCCTGAGCTCTACGTTCAGGCACGGAATATGGAGATGATGAAAGAATCGATAGCGACGCTGAGGCATGAGGGAATTGTCCGGAACGGCGTGGATTCGGCAATGATACAAGATGGCTGTCTCGGGACGCTGTTGTCCCTGGGCCTGTTTATTGACCTTCTCAACCGCAATTCCCGAGACCGGGATCACAGATGAATATCCTCCTTATTAATCATTACGCGGGCTCGCCTGGGTACGGGATGGAATACAGGCCTTTTTACTTGGCAAGGGAATGGGTGCGGCTGGGCCATACAGTGAGCATCGTTGCCGCATCATTTTCGCATCTCCGAACCCTGGAGCCGGTCATGAGCGGAGGTATAACAGAAGAAGATATAGAAGGCATACGATATTTCTGGCTGAGAACGCCGCGCTATACGGGTAATGGTCTGTCGCGTGCCGTGAATGCATTAGTCTTCAGTCTTAGCCTTCTGATGAGAAAAGAGAAGATTGCGCGGAACTGCGAGCCGGATTTGGTCATTGCCTCGTCACCCCATCCTTTTATCGTGTTAGGTGCCCGCACGATCGCCCGTACATCAAACGCAAAGCTGTGTTTCGAAGTGAGAGACCTTTGGCCGCTTACCCTGGTGGAGTTGGGGCACATATCTCCGCGGCATCCCTTTATAAGGGTGATGCAGTGGACCGAGGATTATGCGTATCGGGTCTCCGACCGTGTCGTTTCCCTGCTGCCAAAAGCCCGTCGCCACATGATTGACCACGGCATGGAGGCCGACAAATTCATTCACCTCCCGAACGGGATAGACGTTTCGGAGTGGTGGCAGACAGCGGCTTCTCTACCGGCGCTCCACAGAGAGGAGTTGCGCACGTTGAAGGAGGATGGACGCTTTATCGTAGGATATGCCGGTTCGCACGGGCTTGCGAATGCCCTTGACACCCTGCTCGATGCGGCAGCGCTGGCGGGGAAGTATCCTGTTTCATTTGTGCTGGTTGGGCAAGGTTCCCAAAAAGGGCTTCTTCAGGAAAAAGCAAGAAAACTTGGATTGACGAACGTGACTTTTTTGCCGCCAGTGGAAAAGGCATCGATCCCGGAGCTCCTCGCAATGACGGATGCGCTCTTTATCGGATGGGAGAAGAAGCCGTTCTATCGTTTTGGAATCAGTCCCAACAAGTTGATGGACTATATGATGGCGGCCAAACCGGTCATTCACGCCGTTGAAGCCGGCGATGATCTTGTAGCCGAAAGCGGATGCGGGATCTCGGTCCCTCCTGCAAACCCTGAAGCCATAGTCGCCTCGGTCATGCGGCTGGCGGGAATGACGGCCGATGAAAGAGGCGGGATGGGACGCAGGGGCAGGGAATATGTGCTGGCGCATCACGATTATAAAGTCCTCGCAAGGCAGTTTTTGGAGCAACTTTGATGCGGCCGGAAGAGAGTCGTTATATAACATGGCTGGATGAGCAAGGAATTCGGCTCTTCCGGGCGGCGGGCACATATTGGAGGTTGTATAGGGGGGCGTTATTGCCGGCACTCCCTTCTCCCTGCTTCGTAAGGTTACAGCCAGAAGAGGCGCGATCACTGCTTAAGAAGTCCCGGGCCTGGTTCATCCGGTACGAAAGTGAGCCCTGCGAGCGGGAGACGGAGTGGTGGCACGTCCTTTGCGACTCCTATAGCCCGGATAAGCTGTCATCCAAGGTTCGAAATATCATTAAGCATGGCAATAGGAATTGTTCAATCAGGCCCGTAGATGCCGAGTGGCTTGCCGCGAACGGATATGAGTGTTACTCTGCAGCGTATACACGTTACACTAATGCGCGTCCGCTCAAGAGAGAGCTTTTTAATGCGGAGCTTTTAAAGACCGCAGAGGGGCCATTTGAATACTGGGGCGTCTTTGTGAAAGAGAGTCTTGCCGGCTACTGCCAGTGCATTGTGGAAAAAAACGAGGCGGCTACGAATATCGTGAAATATCATCCGGCATTTCTGAAATATCAGGCATCCTATGCGCTGATCACTGCGATCATTACACATTATGTGCTCGAAAAAGGCATGACAGTCAGCAACGGTACCAGGTCGATTGTGCACGATACGAAGTTTCAGGATTTCTTGCTAAAGCTCGGTTTCCGGCGACAATTTTGCCGCCTCAACATTGTGTATCAACCGTGGATGGAATTCGCCATCAAGACGCTCTTCCCCTTTCGAAACCAACTGCTCCGGCTGCCGGCCCACGGGCCTGTGAATAACCTTCGCGCGATATTATACCAGGAAGATCTTCGGAGGACGTGCAATGTACGATAGTTTTTTCTTTTTTAAGGGGCGGGTGGCCCTCTACGCCATCTTGAAGGCAATGGGTGTGGGAGAGGGAGATGAAGTAATCCTGCCCGGCTTCACCTGTGTTGTTGTGCCTAATGCAATTATCTACCTTGGAGCAAAACCTGTCTATGCCGATATCGACCCCGAAACGTACAATATTGATTGCACCAAAATAGAGGAGAAGATAACGGAGAACACAAGAGCGATAATCGCGCAGCACACCTTCGGTATCCCTGCGGAAATGGACAGTATTACGAGGATTGCAAAAAAATATAATCTGTATGTGATCGAAGATTCCTGCCATGCCTGGGGATCAAAGTATAAGGGGAGGGACGTCGGTACGTTCGGGGATGCCGCTTTTTTTTCATCCCAGTGGTCCAAGCCCCTTACTACCGGCCTTGGAGGTTGGGCAGTGCTGAATAATGAAGAACTGAAGGCAGACATGGAAATGATTTCCCCGGAATTTGCGGCCCCTTCAGCCAGGGATGTGATCCTTTTGAAGTCCCAATATCTTGCGTATTCAGCCTTTTCCGCCCCTTCGTTATTCTGGATTGCGCGGGGCATGTATAGAAAACTGTCCCAATTGGGATTGGCGCTAGGTTCGTCCTCCGACAAAGAACTTGAGTGCGAGATGCCGCCGGCATACGCAAAAAGAATGTCTCGCTGGCAAAAGGGCCTTCTGGAGAGGAAACTCAGAGACATGAGTACGTCCATCACACACAGGAAAAACGTTTCCACCATATATCGCCATTTATTTGGGAAAATGGGCCTGAAGACGTGCGAACTGCCTGCCGCCTATGACCCTGTTTTCCTGCGCTATCCCGTCCTCGTGGATGATAAATGGAGGGTGCTGCAAGAGGCACAGAGACAGAGGATCGAGATGGGAGACTGGTTCCTGTCTCCGGTTCATCCCAATACCGACGGATTGGAGAAGGCGCGGTATCAGAGGGGCTCGTGTCCGAATGCCGAAAAGATCTGCCACCACATCGTCAATCTTCCGACGCACGGCCGTATCGGTCCTGAGGAGGCCCGAAGGGTGGTGGATGTGATCTGCGGCGTGCGCGGATATTGAGCGCATCACGAAGCTAACCCTAAGATATGCGATTGCTTTCCAGAGAGGGAAAAAGTCCATGGACATCGAAAATATCGGCAGTCATTTAAGGAATATTCTTCTTTTTTCTTCTCTCACGAATGATGAGCTGCGGCAGATTGGTGACAAAATAGCGGTGAAGCGGTTCAGAAAAAATGACGTGATTATGTACGCGGAGGATACCAACGAGTTCATGTACGTCATTCTGGCCGGGAAGGTCAAGGTTATTCAGACGACTGAAGATGGCAAGGAAATGATCCTTGCGATCCACCGGGAAGGCGACTTTTTCGGGGAAGTTTCCCTGATTGACAACAAAACTACCCCCGCCATGGTATTGGCGCTTGAGGATTCCATTATCGCCCTCGTGTCGAAGCTCGACTTCTCCTCGCTGCTATACAGTCAGGGGAAAGTGCTGGACGTTCTGCTGAAAATATTATGCTCCAGGCTGCGCGAATCGTGGAGCAAGATACAGATGCTGACGTTTACCAACGCTTCTCAAAAGATCAAGATGCTTTTCCTTCTGCTGTCCGAGGAACACGGAATAAAAACCGGAGAAGGGGTGA
>JAKAIZ010000098.1 GCA_021814065.1 Nitrospirota bacterium
ACTCTTCTCTCCCGAGGCTTTACTTCCCTCTGAGGCTGTGCAGGAGGGATAACCCTCCTTTCCTGGGGCTTGATCGCCCTCTGAGGTTGTGCACCTCTCTCAGGAGGGACTACTCTTCTCTCCCGAGGCTTTACTTCCCTCTGAGGCTGTGCAGGAGGGATAACCCTCCTTTCCTGGGGCTTGATCGCCCTCTGAGGTTGTGCACCTCTCTCAGGCTGGAACGACCTCTTTTCCAAGGGTTTGACCTCCTGTTTTGGGGCAGGTCCACGTTGAGGTATTCCGGGTGCACCCCGCTCAGCAGGCATAATCCGTTGTATCGTCGGTCTTCCCTTTCCGGGGGTTCTCGGCGTACGAACGGTCTGAACCGGCAGCTGACCAGGCCTGGTTCCCGGTTTAAAAACTGACCTGTCGGGAGCCTTCACAAAGGGGCGCGATTGCTTCAGATGTTTCAAGTCAATCGTCCTGACAGGCTGCGGCGGAAGTTTAGCAGACGGGATCCGTTTGGCCGACGCGAAATAGCTTCCCTTTGTAGGCCTTATGGAAGGCGTAACAGGACGGAGATTATTTCCCGCAAATATCTGGCGCTGAATAACGTTCGGCTGCATCCTCACAATCTTCGGCGAAGCCGTAGCAAAGGTATGGCGATCAACAATTGTAGGTCCGTTATTTACATATACGTTCTTGTATACGTTTGTTATGTGGACCTGATTGATATTTACATTGGTGATGTTGACGCTGTGCCTTCCATAGTAGCCGCGTCCGTAATAGATTTCCCGCGGCGCAAGAGGGACCCATCCCACGTAATTTCCCGTCCCGACCCAACCGACATACCCCGGCCCCCAGTAAACATCGCCGGTTGCAGGCGGCACCCAACACCAGCCTATCCTGGCCACAAAGGCCCATCTGCCGTAATGGTAAGGCGCCCACCCCCATGGATCAAAAGAAACCCAGATATACTCTCCGTCCCTCCATATCCATCTGCCTTCCCTGTAAGGGGCCCAGTTTACACCGAGCGTGACCGTCGGCGTCCAACAATAACCGTAATCCGGGACATCAACCCAGCGGCCGTCGGTATCGAGGTCATAGGAATAAGCTCTTAGTTCGGGAGGAAGATACTGCCAGCTCGCTCCTCTGCGGAAGACAATGTCGTTCCTTTTTTTGTTCCACCTTTCCCACTCGTCGGGCGGGCCCATAGGCGCAACCTCTCCATCGGTGTCCTGGCCAAGCGACACCGTTTCGCCTGCATTGGTCCTTATACGTCCAAGCTGGTTTTCAGTCTCGACGTAACCCTTGTAAACACCCACATCCGCGTACCGGTATTCGTCGGACATATCGATCCTGAAGACGGACGGTTCAAATGCCCGCGTAGACGCATCTGGTGAGTCAACTTGTATGACACTTCCCCGCGGCGCGTTAAAATAGACGTAAACATGACCCTGCGACAGATAAAACTGGGACGAGTCCTTATCGGTCGAAAGTATCTGCAGGGCCGAGTTTTGATCGAGCCTTATATATGTTCCCACGTTGAGCTGCAGCTCGACCCTTCCGCCCTCAGGGACCCAGATCTGATCCCCCTCCATGACCGGCCCGTTCATAGAGGCGGGGCCCCAGTCACCGGAATCGGGCGTCTTGATCTGGACATCGCCTGCGAGAAGACTTATGCGCATCCAGCCTGAATCGGCAGACAAGGCATAAGAAGGGGCCAGAAGTATAATAATGGCGACCATAACGAAAGTGCGAACCTTCATTCGATTTCCTCCTTGAACGCTCAGAACATGAGTAAGTTATTTTGATATATTTTACGGCATGTCCGGGACAGATGTGAATTAAAATTTCTTCATCATCGGGGGCGCTCGAAGAAACCGACCTGCCGGCAGGGCTGTGAGGACCTGTTAGCTGCATGAAAAAGACGCAATTACAACCAACGGCTGAACAGGCAGGTGCCCACCTCAGCCGCTGATAGAAAAGCCTCTCGCTCTATGACTGTTTACTCGGATTTATAATAGGAAACCACCTTGTTGTATGTTTTCTCGAGATCGTCCAGTGCATCGTTCACTTTTTGTTTTGCAGCCTCCCACGCCTTCTCGCCGGATGCTTCGAGTTTTTCCATGTCCTTCTTCAAGGCAGCCCTTTTCCCCCTTAGCTCCTGCAGTCCCTTTTTTGCCTCTGCCTTTGCCTTTGAGCCCGCCTCTTTCGCCTTAACTTCCAGTTCGTCTATTTTCTTGTCGAGCTCGGCAATCTTTTCCTTTGCTTGTCTCTTAAAATCTTCCTTCTCTTCGGAGAACCCCTTTGCTGAAGACGCCCCGCCAGATTCTTTCTTGACGGCTGCCTTCGATCCGCCTTCCTCCGCCTGAACATTCCTCACGAGTCCCGGCAAAAACAGTAGTGTGACAAAAGCCGCGCAGACCAAAACAGTCAAACGTCCGCTCCTCTTCATATCTTCGCCCCTTCCATTGAATTTTTGCGAAATTTCACTTGCATTACCATTACCCCTGGTAAAACTTCTCTTTGGAAATAGGTCGGCGACAATAACGTCTGTTCGTCCCTTATGCCTTCCTGATCAGACGCAGAAGAAACAGTAGGACTACGGCTCCGATGGTCGCCACTATGAGACTGCCGAGTAATCCGCCTCCGGGGAAAAAGCCCAGGGTGCGAAAGAGGAAGCCCCCAAGCAGTGCGCCGATCACGCCCACAATGATATCTCCGATGACCCCGAAACCGCCGCCCCTCATCAACTGTCCCGCCAGCCATCCCGCGGCGAGACCTATCAAGATAAACCAGAGGAATTCCATTACGTCCTCCTTCCCGAAGGCCTGAACGTTACGCTCCCAAATGGGAAATCCGCAGAGGATGCCTTTCCGGGAGCGAACGTCTTGTCCCGCAAAAAAGAAAAGTGTCTTTCTTCAGCGGCTTACTTTTTCTCTTCGATCCTCAACAGACTCTTTACGGACTTCACTCCTCTGATCGCCCTGATTTTCGCGACAAGCCGCTCCTCGGTCTCCCTGCTGTTCACAAAGCCGGTGAGTACGACGTTGCCCTTGGTCGTTTCGACGTCGATCTTGAGATAATGCGTCTGCGGGTCTTTGATGATGATCGCATTGGCTTCTGCGGTGATGGTGTTGTCATCGATATTTTCGCCCGCGGTTTCGCCCGTCAGTGATGCACAACCCGGCAGCAGGGCCAGCCCCAGCAGCAGTAAAAACGTCAGTGAAAAAAGGTACTTCATCTCTCTCCTCATGTCCTTCCTCCTTTTTTGGGATGATCAGTCATCCGGCTGAATAATGCTCGATCGAAAGTGCCCTTTTGCCTCACTTTATCATGCCTTTGAAAAAAGTCAATTAACTTTTCTTTGGATTTTTGCTGAAACCCGCGGCCGTCTCACATAATCCCGTTCCCGGGGACGTCATCTCTCGTCGTGACGCGTCGTCACTTGTATGCTATAGTTTATGTAGAATCAGACAATGCCGATACGAATAAAGAAATCTTTCCTCTTGCTGTTTCTCACGATAGTATACGGATGCGCGACCTTTCATCCGGCGCCCCTGTCGCCTTCGAGCACCGCAGCGGACTTCGAGTCGCGCACGCTCGCCAGTCCCGGCCTCAGGACGTTCATAGAATCAAACCTCCATCGGGGCGTTACTCCCTGGCCGCCTGAATCCTGGGACCTCACCCTTCTGACCCTTGCGGCTTTTTATTACCATCCCGACCTGGACGTAGCACGCGCACAATGGGAGGTCAAAGAGGCCGGAGTTATTACCGCCGGCGGCCGTCCCAACCCGTCCGCCGGTTTCATCCCCCAGTACCACGCAAATCCGCGCGGCCTTTCTCCCTGGACACTTATGTTCTCACTGGACATCCCTGTCGAGACTGCCGGGAAGCGCGGCTACCGGATCGAGAAGGCGGCGCACCTTTCAACAGCGGCCAGGATGAATATTGCAGAGGCTGCCTGGCGGGTAAGAAGCCGTCTGAGGGACACCCTCCTCTCCCTTTATCACGCAGCGGAGACAAAACGCATATTAGGCGAACAGGAGGAAATACAGGGGGAGATAGTCAGCCTCCTTCAGAGGCGATCGGACCTGGGAGAAGATTCCGTTTTTGCGGTTACCCAGGCTGACGTAGCACTGCAACACACCCGGCTTTCCCTGCTCGAGGCGGAGAAAGAAGTCGTCCGTTTGGGTGCGGCGGTTGCCACTTCGGTCGGACTTTCGCCGGAGGCGGTTGATGGGACCACTATCACTTTTGACTTCCTTAGCGCGCCTTCGCCCACTATTCCGCCAAAAGACCTCAGGCAACAGGCATTGCTCCACAGGCCGGATATTTTGGCGCTCCTTGCGGAATACGAGGCCGCCCAATCGGCACTCCACCTCGATATCGCGAGACAATACCCGGATATCCACCTGGGACCCGGTTACTCGTGGGACCAGGGGGACAACGAGTGGTCGCTCGGCTTTTCGCTGACGCTTCCCGTCTTCAACCGCAACCAAGGGCCGATTGCCGAGGCCCTTGCCAGACGCAAAGAAGTCGCCGCCCGCTTCACGTCACTTCAGGCCAAGGTTATCGGAGAGATCGGCAGGACGGAGGCCGGATATCGCGGGTCGCTCAGAAAGCTGGGAGGCGCAGATGCGCTCGTTTCCACCCAGAGAAAAAAGCTTATGGGTACACAGGCAAGATATAAATCCGGAGAGGAAGACCGTATCTCGCTGCTTACCGCCGAACTCGAACTATCGTCCGCGGGGCAGTCGCATCTTGAAGCTTTTACCGAAGCGCAGCGGTATGCAGGCCTTCTGGAAGATGCGCTCCAGCAGCCGCTCGATTCTTCCGAGATACTTTCGGCCGACATCGAAGCCGACCCGAGGCGGAAAGAAGGACCGAGCAAATGAATGCATCGCTAAAGCGAAAGGCGATAGCAACTGCCGTAATCTTGATCGCGGCAGCGGTGCTTGTCTGGCTGGCCGCCCCGGTCCGGAACAGGACGGGCGGTCCCCAAAAGGACGCGCAAACGATAAAGCCCGAGGCCGCCGCTCCCGGCGCAGTCTCCATCAGTGGGTCTTCTCAAAAAAAAGCGGGCATCGTAACGATGCCCCTTGAATTGGTCTCTCACCGGGAGGAACTCAGGGCCTATGGGACTGTCCTGCAGTCAAATGACCTGATCGGCATGAGGAAAGATTTCGCAGCAGCCAAGGCCTCGGTGGACAGGTCTTCCGCACTCCTCGCTGCGTCGGCAAAAGAATATGAACGTCTGAAGGCTCTTTATGAGGATAACCGGAATGTCTCGGAGAAGGCCCTGCAGGCTGCGGAGGCAAAGTGGCGGAGCGACGAGGCAACTGCATATGAAGCTAAGATATCGTTACAGACTGTCGAGTCGGCGGTCCGCCTTTATTGGGGCGATAAGATTGGAGCGTGGATCTTCGGTTCCTCGCCGCAGTTCAGGAAACTGATCACTATGGAGGACGTCCTTATACGGGTTACCCTTCCGCCCGACCTGCAGATCGCAGCGGAGCCACAGAGGATTCGAGTGCAACTAATGGGCCGCTCGTCCTTCCCGGCGAAGTTCGTCAGTCGTGCACCGGCGACCGACCCCCGCATCCAGGGGATGAGCTTTTTCTATCTGAGCCCTTCATACAAGGCGCGACTCATACCGGGGATGAATGTTGAAGCTTACATGCCGGCCGGTCCCGGTATGAGGGGAGTCTTTATTCCTGCCGAAGCTATTGTCTGGCAGAACGGACGTGCATGGGGCTATGTGCTGGAGGACACGGTCCGGTTTGTTCGCCGGCCGGTGCCTACGGAGTATCCTGTCAAGGACGGCTACCTTGCTGTCAAAGGGTTCAGCGCGGGAGAACGCATTGCGGTGAAGGGTGCGCAGATGCTCCTGTCAGCTGAATTCCAGCCGGCCCGGCACGAAGAAGAGGATTAAGAGATGGGAGGTGGGCAGAAGGGGATACTGAGCGCCGTCGTCCGCCTTTCGCTGCGCTTCAGAGGAGTGATCATCGCAATGGGGATTATGTTTTTGGTCTACGGCATTTACACCCTTTCCATCGTGAAGTACGATGTCTTTCCCGAATTTGCTCCGCCGCAGGTCACTATCAGGGCCGAGGCCCCGGGCTTTTCACCGGAACAGGTGGAATTGCTCGTCACGCGACCGATTGAGAATGCCATTGTGAGCGTGCAGGGTATTGAATCGCTCCGCTCCAAATCTTTCCAGGGATTGTCGGCAATAACCGTCACCTTCCGTGCGAACAGCGACATCTACCGGGTCCGGCAGATGGTTGCCGAGGGGCTTTCTTCATTGTCGGGACAATTGCCGGAAGGCGTAGTGCCTTTCATGACGCCCCTTACGTCCTCAACGAGTACGGTAATGCAAATGGGGCTTGCCTCCACACAAGGCTCTTTAATGGACCTCAGGGCCGCTGCCGACTGGACCGTTAAACCGCGCCTTCTGGCCTCTCGGGGAGTCGCCCAGGTGCAGGTCTACGGCGGTGAGGTAAGACAGATACAGATTCAGGTGAGATCCGAAGCCCTGATCAAATACAATCTGTCGATCGAAGACGTGCTGGCAGCGGCGCGCAAGGCCACCGGTGTGCGGGGAGCAGGCTTTATCGATAACAAAAACCAGCGCATCAGCCTCCGCACAGAGGGACAATTGCTGACGCCGGAAAATCTCTCACGCGCCGTTCTCCTCCACCGGGACGGCGTCAGCGTGACTTTGAGAGACGTGGCGGAAGTGATCTCAGCCCCGCAAGCTCCTATCGGAGCCGGCGCTATTAACGGGCGGCCGGCCGTGATTTTGCTGATTACAGCCCAGTACGGAACCAATACTCTTGAGGTGACCCGCAATCTCGACCAGGCCGTAAAGGAGCTTCGTCCGGCGCTGAACAAACAGAACATTGAAATTTACCCGGATCTTTTCCGTCCCGCAGACTTTATTCACACGGCCCTCCACAATGTTGAGACATCGCTCGCAATAGGCGCTGTCCTGGTGGCGATCGTCTTATTTCTTTTCCTCTTCAACCTCCGGGCTGCCGCAGTATCCTGCACGGCAATTCCTCTGTCCCTGCTGGCTGCGATCACGGTCCTCGAGCATCTGGGGTTCAGCCTTGATACGATGACAATGGGCGGGCTTGCAATCGCTGTCGGGGAAGTCGTGGATGATGCGGTCATCGATGCGGAGAATGTCTTAAGGCGCCTTCGCGAGAACCGACTGGCGGCAAACCCACGCGCGGCCCTGCAGGTCGTGCTCGACGCATCGCTCGAAGTGAGAAGCGCCGTAGTATACGCCACTTTTTCGGTGATTCTGGTTTTTCTTCCGGTACTGACCATGTCCGGACTGGCGGGAAGGTTCTTTTCTCCCCTTGGCACCGCATATGTCCTGGCCATCCTCGGTTCGTTGTCTGTGGCCCTGACGGTGACCCCGGCACTTTGTCTTATCCTGCTTGGCCACAGCGAAGCAACGAAGAAGGAGCAGCCTCTGGTGAAGTGGCTGGAGCGGAAGTACAGGGCGCTGTTGCTTCGCATCGACAGGCATCCCGGCATAGTGGCGGGCGGGGTCATAGTTTTCATTCTTGTCGGATTGACGGCGCTGCCGTTTCTCAGAGGCGAATTCCTGCCCCAGTTCAGAGAAGGAGATTTTATCGTCCATTTAACGATGGTGCCCGGGACTTCATTAGAAGAATCCATGCGGGTAAGCCGTCAGGTGACCTCTGAGCTTCTTACCATTCCTTACACCCGCATTGTTTCCCAGAAAACGGGTAATGCAGAAGAAGGTTCATCAACGAGAGGGATCAATTCCAGCGAAATCGATGTAAATCTCAAGCCGGTCTCCGGAAGACAGGCGGCATTTTCACCTGCCCGTGTGCGCGAAGTGCTGGAGCAATTCCCTGGAGTGGCTTATTCGGTGAAAACATTCCTTACCGAACGCATAGAGGAAACCATTTCCGGCTATACTGCTTCGGTAGCAGTCAATATCTTCGGCAGTAATCTCGACGACCTGGACCGCCTGGGGCGGGAGACCGCCGGCGTCCTCAGTAGCGTCCGCGGTGCCTCGGCTGTCCAGTTGCAATCCGTGCCGGGGGCCCCGCAAGTGATGATCAGGCTCAGGAAAGAGGCCATGGTCCGGTGGGGGTTCGAGAGCGTCAACGTGCTGGATGCGGTGCGTACGGCATATCAGGGCACCACGACGGGCCTGATATATGAAGGGGACAGGGTCTTCGCTGTTTCAGTCATCCTCGGTCCGCGCGACCGCAAGAATATTTACGACATCCGGAGATTACCCCTTCGAAGCCCCGGCGGCACGTATGTGAGCCTTCAGGAACTTGCCGATATCTATGAAACGTCGGGCCGCCAGGTCATCCTGCATGATGACGCAAGAAGGGTCCAGACCGTCACCTGCAATGTGACAGGTCGTACAGTCGGTTCTTTTGTTTCCGATGCGGAAAGGCGCATACCGGCCGCTGTCTCTTTCCCTGCCGGCACATACTTTGAATTTACCGGAACGGAACAGGCCGAAGCCAGATCCAGGAGGGACCTGGTGGTGCACACCATGCTTGCCGGCATAGGCATAGTTTTGCTTCTCTTCGTCGTTCTCCGCAACTATCGCAATGTTCTACTGGTTCTTCTGAACCTGCCATTTGCCCTTGTGGGAGGAGTGGTTGCTGCCATGGCCGCAGGAGGGGTGCTCTCTCTGGGGTCACTGGTGGGTTTTGTGACCATTTTCGGGATCACGCTGCGCAACTCCATCATGATGCTCTCCCATTACGAGCATCTCGTCTCGGTCGAAGGCAGTCCATGGGGGCAGGAGACGGCGCTGAGAGGGGCTACGGAACGGCTCGCTCCGATACTGATGACCGCTACGGTAACAGGGTTGGGTCTGCTTCCTCTCGCCATCGGAAGCGGAACTGCAGGCCGCGAGATAGAGGGTCCTATGGCGCTTGTAATTCTCGGCGGCCTTTTCACGTCCACCGGTCTTAATCTTCTGGTGTTGCCGGCCCTTGCCCTGCGATACGGCCGGTTCGAAAAAAAACCAGCCGAAGAATAACCGACTACTGGCGGAAGGTAATCTTCGCTGATCATGACGGGAAGTATAAATCCGAAAATGCAGTCCGAAACAAGCATTGCAGGGATATGTGAAAAAAAATCTTTATCTGCGCCACCTTTGTAAGACCCTTGATGCTCAATATAGGAATATTTTTCGTTCCTTAAAAGACCGGTAACATAAGTATCCAAATTGCGACATTATAAAGTTTTTTGGACCATCTCCCTGCAATAATT
Source organism: Nitrospirota bacterium (assembly GCA_021814065.1). Lineage (GTDB taxonomy): Bacteria > Nitrospirota > Thermodesulfovibrionia > Thermodesulfovibrionales > UBA6898 > Sulfobium. Next base: position 9,268 of record JAKAIZ010000098.1, read on the forward strand.
GAATTCTAAGGTTGCCACTTTTATGTCCGCCCGCACAACTGTCGTCACTGGCAGCTTCCCGGATCGAGCTGGCAGGTCGCCTCTCGTCTCTTTTCCGCGAGACGCGCCTCCCTGCGGATCTTCGCCTCTCGATTGCGCCTGATCTCCTCCTCGGTTTCGATAATCAGCGGAGGTACCTGGCGCGGCCTTCCGTTTTCGTCGAGAGCGACAAAGGTGAGATAGGCCGACGCGGTGTGCCGCACCGTGCCCGTGATGATATTTTCGGCCTCAACCCGTACGCCGACTTCCATAGATGTCCTGCCGGCCATATTCAGGCCGGCCTTAAAGAAAAGCAGGTCGCCGACATAGACCGGGTGATGGAAGTCCAGCCTGTCGATGGAGGCCGTCACGCTGTTGCACCGTGCGTGCCGGCTTGCCGCGACTGCAGCTGCGGTGTCGATGAGTTTCATGATCACGCCGCCGTGGACATTTCCGGCGGGGTTCGCGTCCTGCGGGATCATCACCTGCGCGATCACCACGCTGCTGTCGCTTACCTTTTTTGCGTCCACGTCATGCCTCCCTCCCGATCACGGCAATTTCGCTCCGCGACCCGCGCTCATTTCCTGATCACGAGCACCGGGATCTTCGTATCGCTGTGGATCACCCCGTACGTAACACTCCCGAGGACCGCTGCTGACAGCGCGCTCCTGCCATGGGAGCCGATCACGATCAGGTCCGCCTTCAACCTCTTTGCCTCTTTTATGATCTCTTCCACCGGGTGCCCGCGGGCAATAACCGGTTTTACCTTGACCGAACTTTTGTCGCACTCTTTCCTTAATGCCTCAACATAGGCATCGGCTGCCTCCTTCAGGTAATCCTCGATCGGTTCTTCCAGCCGCCCTGAAGCGGCAGCAGCCGGGACCGCCTGGCTTATATGCAACCGCGTGTCCGCCACGCTCAGTGCAATGACCGTTGCACCCACCTTCCGGGCGAGTTCGATCCCGGCTGCTGCCGCCTTCCGCGCGGTCTTCGAACCGTCGGTCGGGATGAGTATTTTAGAAAACATGTTGCCTCCTTTTATCAGCCGTGATGTATTGTTGCCTCCAGCGGATGCGTGGAATCGAGTATCGCATGGGCGCGGTCTACTTCCTCGGCTGTGCCGTGGAAGACCAGCAGGAATTTGTCCTCCTTCAGGAAAGTCTCGTACTTGATCACCTTTTCTTTCGGAATGCCCAGGCTGTAAAGCGCAACCCCTATCGTGCTCAACCCGCCGATTATCACCGCGCCTTCGAGCGCGGCGACTATCCAGGATACGATCGGGCCTCCAGCCACGACCATGCCGAGCCCCGGGATAAAGACCAATGCGGAGCCGAGAACAAACAGCCACACGCCAGCCCATAATTTACCGAGGCGTCCGATATGCCCTGCCCTTTCTCCAGTAAAGTAATAGCCTATCACCTGCTCTTCTTTGTTTTCGTCCCTGCCGATGACCGATACATTCTTGGTGTCAAAACCGCTTTTCTGCAGTTCCCTGACCGCGCCTTCTATATCCGCGGCATTCGCGTAAACTGCTACAGTCGAGTTCTTCTCAGCCATACCTAACTCCTTTCCTTTCAGCGTTGCAGCGATGAGACCCCGCTTTTTTCATGATTTTCGCCCTCGCTATGAGAGCCTGATTGTAACGTAAAAGGCCTGCGCGCCCCTCTTAAGCAGAAGGAGCAACGGCTTGTTCTTCCCGGTTTTCTTCATCGCCGCATAATAGTCGCCGACGTTCCTGACCGACTCGCGGTTGACCTCCTTGATGACGTCTCCGGTCTGTATTCCTGCGTCATCGGCGGCACTGCCCGGCGCTACGCCCACAACCACCACCCCGCTCCGGTCCTTCAGCCCCAGTTCGCCGGCGATCGTGGGGGTTATGTTCTCAGCTTTCAGGCCGAGGCTCTCGGCCGTCGGGGAGACTGCCGACGTGAGTTTCCCCGCAGGCATCTCAGCGATCTTCAGGCGCAATGCCAGTTCCTTGCCGCCGCGCAGGATCTTCACCTCAACCGTCTTGCCGACCGGTGTTTCGGCTACGATAAGCGGGAGGTCCGACATCTTCTTGATGTCCTTTCCGTCGAACGAAAGGATCACGTCGCCCCTCTTCATTCCCGCCTCGTCCGCAGGTCCTCCGGGCACAACGTCGCCCACGAGCGCGCCGGTCGTGACCTTCATTCCGAACGCCTGTGCAATCTCGGGCGTGAGGCTCTGGACCGACACACCTATCCATCCCCGCGTCACCTTCCCATCCTTTTTCAGTTGCGGGACAATATTCTTTGCAACATTGATCGGGACCGAAAAGCCGATGCCCTGCCCCGACTGGATGATGGCGGTATTGATGCCGATGACTTCACCCCTCAGGTTGATGAGCGGGCCTCCGCTGTTTCCCGGGTTTATCGGCGCATCGGTCTGGAGGAAGTTGTCATAGGGACCCGAACCTATCACCCTGCCGGTCGCGCTGATAATGCCCTGCGTCACCGTCTCTTCCAGGCCGAAGGGGTTGCCGATCGCAAGAACCCAGTCCCCGACCCTCATCTTGTCGGAATCCCCGAGAGGAATGGAGGGGAGGTTCTCGAAGAAAGAGGATATCTTTATGAGAGCGAGATCGGTCTTTGGGTCCCTCCCCACGACCTTTGCCTTGAATTCCCGTCCGTCGGCGAGTTTGACCTTTATCTCCTCGGCGCCCTCGACCACATGATTATTGGTGATGATATACCCTTCTTTGTCGATGATAAAGCCCGAACCGAGACTCTGCTGCTTCAGCTCCTGGTCCGGGACTTCGCCGAAAAACTGATGGAAAAAACCGCCGAAAGGTCCGCCTCCTCCACCGCCGTCGAAAAAATCACGGAAGGGGCCGCCGGGGACCTTCACGATCGAGGTAGTGCTGATGTTCACTACCGCGGGCTTGACCTTTTGGACGAGGTCGGCGAAGGAATGAGGGAAACCTACTACGGTTTCCCCGCCGCCTTTCATTCTTTCGCAGCCCGATTGCGAGGCCAGGAAAACACCGAACAGCACCGATACCAAAATCCCTGAAATAAATGATGCCGTATTACTTCTTTTCATTGTCGTGCGCTCCTTCACTTATAAAGTTCTTGCTTCAATTCCGCTACAGTATTAAAAAAATGGTAGCACCTTTTGTCCTGATGTCAAGACAACGAATTGCCTCATCAAAAAACGATACGAAGTTGAATCGTTGCCTCATATAAGAAAACGATACGAAAAATAATCGAAAATAGCCTTCTGTAATCAAGGCGACAGGAGGCAGAAATGAGGTTGACGG
>JAKAIZ010000099.1 GCA_021814065.1 Nitrospirota bacterium
CAGGGCGTCGATGCCGGCGGCTATGAAATCCTGACGAACATCATTATAGAGGACTTTGATTTAAACGCCGTCCGTTCGGTCAGCGATAACAGGCGGTTTATGTTAGATCAATATGCCCAGGTTAAGGGATGGCGGATAAAGTCGGTGAGTAAGGGCAGGCTGCGTAATTAATTTTCAAACAATTCTTGACGCGGCGCCGACGGCAAAAAGCCTGACAGCCCGGTCCCCCCTCGGGGAGATCTGAATGGAAGAAAAAGCGGGGATGGGAAGGCGGGGAAAACAGCCGAACAGCCCCCTTCCGCTTCGCTTCAGGGATAGGGGTTTGGATGGTTTGTTGAGTCATCAAACTTTACTTGAAAACTCCCACCTTTTCCCGGTCATTCCCGCGTATTCCCGGATACTCGGAAGTAAGTTATCCCATTTTTAGTTACGCCGTTATCTAATCTCCCTTTACTTCCCCTGCTTCCTTGACAACCTTCCCGACCTGCGGTAATCAGAAAGTAAGGTCCACATGCATATTGACGACTACGCATTCGGAAAGATGGTGATAGACGGACGGCCCTACACCTCCGACGTGATCGTCTATCCGGACAGGGTCGATTCTCCCTGGTGGCGCAAGGAAGGCCACCTGTTGCAGAAGGCTGATCTTAAGGGCATCATTGCTGCGGCACCCGAGATCCTCGTTATCGGCACCGGATTTTCCGGCGTGATGAAGGTGCCGGAGCAAACTGCGAATTTCCTCACATCAATAGGAATCACGGTATTCATCGAAAAGACCGGCAGGGCGGTGGAGCTGTTCAACGAAAAGAGGTCCGGGGGAAAGGTAATCGGGGCCTTTCACCTGACGTGTTAGGCCCCGTCTGCATAAATGGCAGGAAACTATTCGTTCCGGTAGACGTATTTCTTGATATCGATGCCGGCCTTTCTGGCGATATCGAAAACAGGGTTGTAATCGGCAACGGTCGTCTCGATGAATTTAATACCGCCGAACTTCTGGAGCACCACCTTCCCCTCGGGGTCTTTATCTATATTCAAAAGCGCTTCTTTCAATTTCTTCTGGATATTCTTGTCCAACCCTTTCCGCACGCAAAGACCGTTTGAAGGTACCTTTGCCGACTCAGCAAGGATGACCAGTTCCTTGTCCACCCGAGGGTCCGCCTTTCTGACCCTGTCGTACATGCTGTGTTTCGCGGCCCCTACATCAGCTTTCCTGTCAAGCACCGCATAAATCGCTGCGTCGTGACTTCCCGCAAAGAAATGATCACTAAAAAACTTATTCGGATCTTTGACGCCGTGGTCTTTGAAATAGGCCACAGGGAATACATATCCGGCAGTAGTCGCCTTCTCGACGTAGGCCATTTTCTTACCTTTCATGTCTTTCACGCTCCTGATCCCGCTGTCCTTCCTCACGAAGAGATAGCCCCAGTACTGGGTGGAGCCATCGAGGTTCATCGGCCTCGCCAGCGGAACGACCCCGAGTTTCTGGATTGCGAGCGCACCCGTAAACGAGCCGAAGAAAGCGCCGTCCATTTTTTCAGATGTGAACCTCTCGATGATGTTTCCGTACCTGCTCAGGATCGTCAGGTTCACCTTGACGCCAGTCTTCTTAGTGAGATACTCGGCAAGCGGTTTAAACCTCTCGCGCTGCTTGAAGACGTTCATCTCCGGGATAAGTCCGATAAGGATCTCCTTTTGCTGAGCCCCTGCAACCGACGAAAAAGGAAACAGCGATAAAACAAGACCTACAATCAGTAATCTGGCAAGGTTTTTCATCACAGACCTCCTTCGGTTAATCTTGGCAACGGAACGGCGATGCCTGCAACGAGTGCATTATACCCTTTCGCATGGCGAAATTTCTATACCGTTTCTTCTTTCAGCCAGCCGAGATACTTCTCGGACCCTTCGACAATCGGCAGCGCGATGATCTCGGGGACCGTATAGAGATGAAGCTCCTCCACCCTCTTCATAAGGTCCGGAAAGAGCGCCCCTTTCGTCTTTAGGATCATCAGGACTTCTTCTTCGTCTTCCGTTTTTCCCTTCCACCGGTAAATGGAGCGGACGCCTCTGACGATGTTTACGCAGGCTGCAAGCTTTTTGGCCACGATATCCTTGGCGATTTCCGCAGCCTCTTCTTCCTTCTGCGCCGTAATCAACACAATGATAAATTCCGTCATCATCTCACCTGCAATTTCCCTTTCTTCATCAGGATGTCGACACTTCCATCCCTTCGGACCAGACGGACCGTAGGACGGAAGAATACAAAATCCTGGTGCAGCGGAGTTTTCACCTTCCCTCCAAAAGAGCTGTTGTCGCCGAGCGCGATATGGATCGTTCCCATGATTTTTTCAGACTCAAGGATGTTGTCAGGCCTTTTGGCACGGCTGTTTGTGCCTATCCCGAATTCGGCGATATTGCGGTTTTCCTCCCTTTCGGAAAGTCTCTTCCTGAGTTCCCCCGCGAATGTTTCTTCGCCGGTCACCTCCTTCACGAGGCCGTCCCTTATCACAAGCGTCACAGGAGAAGAGAGTTCCCGCGTGGGCGCCCATTCCAGCACCAGTCTGCCTTTGGCACTGCCCTCCACAGGGGCCAGAAAGACCTCGCCCGCGGGCAGATTGCCGAAGGCCCCCCGCTTCGTCAAAATGCCGGTGTCGGACAGCGCCTTTCTTCCCCTTGTCGAAAACGATAACTTCGATCCGTTCGGCGTCGAGATTGCGACCTCCTCAGCCTTATTCACCCTGCCGGCGATCTCCCTGGAAATTTTTGCCAGATTCTTCCAGTCGACGTTCATAGGTCCTTCCAGCATAGAAAACTCGAACAGCGGCATGCTGGCATATCTTGTGCCGCATATCCTCGTAAGGAGGTCCCTGAACCGCGTATGGCTTGTCGAATAATTCGACAGTGCGATCACGACATCGAAGGCGTCTTTTTTGAACCTGTCTAGTGTCTTTTCCGCCTCCCGTATCTCCTGTTCCGTGGCTGTCTTCGCCATGAGCGGACCAAGCACCTTCTTTCTATACATGGCGTCGATTGCCCTGCTGCCGAAGGCGGCCTCCCAGAGCTCCCGCGGCGGCTCCGCTCCATGGCTCCCAGTCGCGGAAAACTCCCGGACAACCACTTCCCGCGAAAAAGACTTCCCTATCTCCGAAGCCAGGAACGCGACGCATTTGAGCCTGGATCTTCTTTCGTATTCAGCAGGTGAAAGCGTTTCCGAAGTAGAGGGGACGTCGGTGAAGATGAGGCAGCGTTCGGTCTTTTTCACGCCGAGGTTGACCCTGAATATGTCTCTCAAAACAGATGTAGCCACTGTTTCCCTCCTAATAGTCAGCCTGACCCCCACGAACCAGAGGCCGTTCTTTTTATCCTTAAAGCTGCATATTTAATACAGTAAAGAATGGCGAATGTGGTGAAAAAGGTCCATAATCTGTCCTCCTCGGCGGATCCGCCTGGGGCGGAAGGCACCGCAAAGTCGCGGTATGCTGCAAAACACTTTTTTCTGAATATCACTCAAGGTTGAAACTGCGTTTACGTGACTCAAAAAAAATAATTGCCGAATTTATGGACTTTTTCAGCATGCTCGCTTTCTTCTTCACTGCAAGACTATTTTACTTAAAAAACAGCTCGAGCTGTTCCAGGTGCTCTCCGGGGAAGCTGATCGGGTAGACATTGTCGAAACATGCAGTGCAATAGTTCCCCGAATCAGGCACGATCCCGAGAAGCCCCTCCAGACTCAGGTACGCAAGGGAATCGGCGGTCACGTATTTCCTGATCTCCTCGACGTCGTGGCTCGATGCGATCAGTTCCTGCCTCGTGGGCGTATCGATCCCGTAAAAACAGGGCATGATGGTAGGCGGCGAACTGATCCTCAGGTGGACCTCTGCGGCCCCGCCGTTTTCCCTCAGCATTTTGACGATCTTTTTGCTCGTCGTACCCCTGACGATTGAGTCGTCGATCACCACTATCCTTTTGCCCTCGATCAGCTCTCTGACCGGGTTGAGCTTGATCTTCACGCCGAAGTGCCGAATGCTCTGCTTCGGCTCGATGAAAGTCCTGCCGATGTAATGGTTCCTGATAAGTCCGAAATCAAAGGGAATCCCGCTCTCTTCGGAGAAACCGATCGCAGCCGGCACGCCCGAGTCGGGAACCGGGATGACAAGGTCTGCATCTATTTTCGACTCCCTCGCAAGTTGCCGGCCGAATTCCTTCCTGATGCCGTTGACGTTCCGGCCTCCAAAAATGTAGCTGTCGGGCCTCGAAAAATATATGAACTCGAAGACACAGAACGCCTTCTTGGGGCTGGGCAGTGCCTTCAGTGATGTGATGCCCTTTTCATTAATGATCACGAGCTCACCGGGCTCTATGTCACGAACATATTTTGCGCTGATCAGGTCAAGCGCGCAGGTCTCAGAGGCAACAACATATGCGCCGTCGACCTGCCCCAGACATAGCGGCCTGACGCCGTAGGAGTCCCTGGCCGCGATCAGTTCCTTTTCCCTGAGGATGAGAAGGCTGAACGCGCCGCTCACCTCCTTCAGTGCTTGCATTACCCTCTCGTGAAAGCTCTCGCCCTTCGAGTGGGCGATGAGATGTACTATCACCTCACTGTCTGAGGTTGACTGGAAGATGGCGCCTTCTTCTTCGAGGGTCTTTCTGAGTTCGTTGGCGTTGACGAGGTTGCCGTTGTGGGCAAGTGCCAGGGTCCCGAGAGAAAAATTGGCGACAATCGGCTGGACGTTCTTAAGAATGCTGCTGCCCGCGGTCGAATAACGGTTATGGCCTATGGCGATGTAGCCGGGGAGTTTCTTCAGCCTCTTTTCGCTGAAGATATCCGCAACGAGGCCCATAGACTTTTCGATGTACATCTGTTTGCCGTCGGCGGAGCATATTCCCGCGCTCTCCTGCCCCCTGTGCTGGAGCGCGTAGAGGCCGAGATACGCGAGGTTTGCGGCCTCGGGATGGCCGAATACGCCGAACACCCCGCATTCTTCGTGGAGCTTATCCGCAAAAATGCAGTCATGTTCTTCGTCGGGAGGACGGCAGGAAGATATTTCTTCTGAAAGCCGCTGCGGGTCGGCCCTTAGGGCTTTGCCGCGCGGCCTGTTATGTATCTCTTTGTCCAATCGAGTGATTTCTCTCTTGAGAGGTTACACGGTATTTTAACATAAAACTTTTCCTGAATTGGCCGAAAATACCCTGACCACCCTGCCAAAAGATTTGCAATACATTATTTCTTTGTGCTATTCTTTACTCAGGAATAGAGCCACGAAGGCTTATATGCAGGCAGCAGCCCTGCGGAATAAGCCTTGGTGGCTTTTTTATTTCCTGAAAAAGAGAGGACTTAGAGGAAACGACCATGCATATGGCTGATGCGTTACTTTCTCCGGCGGTAGGCGCAACGTTCTGGGCGGGCACAATCGGTACGATAGGCTATTGCGCCAGAAAACTGAAAGAGAACATGGACGAAAAGATGATCCCCCTCATGGGTGTGCTCGGCGCGTTTATCTTCGCGGCGCAGATGATCAACTTTACGATCCCGGGCACCGGTTCGAGCGGCCACCTCGGGGGAGGGATGATACTTGCCGTTATTTTGGGGCCTTATGCCGGCTTTATCGTAATGGCATCGGTCCTGACGATACAGGCCTTCTTCTTTGCGGACGGCGGGCTCCTCGCGCTCGGCTGCAATATCTGGAACCTCGGCGTCTATCCCTGCTTTATCGCCTATCCCCTCATTTACAAGGCGCTCGTCAGGGTCGACAGCTCGCCCAAAAGGATAACGGTGGCCGCCCTGATAAGCGGCATTGCCGCCCTCCAGCTCGGCGCGTTTTCCGTGGTCATCGAGACCTTGCTTTCCGGCCGGAGCGAGCTCCCCTTCCGCACCTTCGTGCTCATGATGCAGCCGATCCATCTCGGCATCGGCATCGTTGAGGGCTTCGTAACCGCTGGCGTGATCAATTTCATCAGGTCCTCACGGCCCGAGATCATCGATAGCGCCGCATCCGGCAGGCCGCTTTCCAGCGGAACCCCGATCAGGAAGGTCTTTATCGGTCTGTTGATCGTGGCCGCGCTCACCGGCGGGGCGCTGTCGTGGTTTGCATCTTCCAACCCGGACGGTCTCGAATGGTCGATAGCAAAAGTCTTTGGAAAACCGGAGCTTCCTGAAAAGGAGACCGGCATCGCAACGGCCCTGAAGTCGGTGCAGAAGAGGACCGCCTTCCTGCCGGACTACGATTTCAAAAAGCCCGAAGCGGCTGCAAAAGGGAATGGAAGGTCCTCCTGGCCGGCAGTACAGCCCGGCACATCGGTCTCCGGCATTGTCGGCTCCGCCCTGGTATTGGCTGCGGTGCTTCTCATAGGACTGATCATAAGGGCTCTGCGCAGGAAATCGGCATGATACCGCAAAAGACTTAAGGAAATATAACGCTAAGATATTCTCATGTTCGACAACGAATATTTCAACCTCGGATATCTCGACACCCTTTCCTACAGAGATACCGTTATCCACAGACTCGACCCTCGGGCGAAGCTGATCGCCACGCTCCTATTTATTGTCACAGTCGTTTCTTTTCCGAAGTACGAAATCGCAGGACTGCTGCCCTTCTTTCTTTTCCCGGTGCTGCTCTTTTCGCTCGCCGACGTCCCTGTGAAGTTCATCCTGAAAAAGGTCCTTCTCGTGTCGTCCTTTGCCGTATTCATCGGCATCTTCAACCCCGTGATCGACAGGCGGACCGTTTACTACCTTTTGGGAGTCCCCGTGTCGGGGGGATGGATATCGTTTCTTTCGATAATGCTGAAATTCTCTCTAACGATCACCTCTGCCCTGCTGCTTATCGCAACGACCTCGTTCCCCGGCATATGCCATGCCCTTCAGAAACTAGGCATGCCCGAAATATTCGTTTCCCAACTCCTCTTCCTCTATCGATATCTTTTCGTGCTGACAGAGGAGACGATGCGTATTGTGCGCGCAAGGGACATGCGCTCGTTCGGGAACAAGGGTAAGGGGATGAAGGCGTTCGTCCACCTTGTCGGTACGCTTTTCCTGAGGACTGTCGAGCGGGCGGAACGGATCTATCAGGCGATGCTTTCCCGCGGATTCGCCGGGAGGATGCATTCCGTAAGGTCTTACCGCTTTACCGGAGGAGATGCTGCGTTTGTCGGCGCGACAACAGCTGCTCTTTACCTTTTCAGGACGCACGATATCGTCGGCGCCATCGGAAGATTTTCGATGAGGGTATTCTGAGAAATTCATGAGCCACCATATCGTAGAATTTCAGGATGTCCATTTCCATTACCCCGACGGGACTGCGGCACTGAACGGCCTGTCGCTGCGGATTACACACGGGGAGTCGGTCGGGATCGTCGGCGCAAACGGCTCGGGCAAGTCAACCTTGCTGATGCATACAAACGGCTTCCTGCTGCCTCAGTCCGGCAGCATCACGATCGGAGACCAGAAGCTCGATAGAAAGACGAGGCAGGAGGTCAGGAAGAAAGTAGGCCTAATCTTCCAAAACCCCGACGACCAGCTTTTCATGCCCACGGTCTTCGACGACGTCGCCTTCGGCCCGCTCAATCTCGGGCTGAGTCCCGATCGTGTCCGGGAGTGTGTTCACGAAGCCCTGGAGACCGTCGGCTGCCTGGGTCTCAGCGAAAAGCCCCCTCATCATCTTTCAGGAGGACAGAAGAGCGCGGTCGCCATTGCCGCGGTCATCGCCATGCAGCCCGACATACTGGTCATGGACGAGCCTGCCTCTCATCTCGACCCGAAGTCCAGAAGGGCGCTGATCAATCTGCTGATGCACTTTCACCACACGAAGATCATCGCTTCGCACGACCTCGACCTCATTCTGGATGTCTGCAAACGATGCGTCATCATAAAGGAAGGACGGGTTATCGCCGATGGCCCCTCGGAAGAGATGCTGTCAAACAGGCGGCTGCTTGAGGAAAACAATCTTGAGTTGCCGTTATCACTTCAAAAAAGAGACTTTTCACCGGGAGGAGATATGTACGAAATAACAAAACTGCACCATCTGCTCGGACACTGGGCAGAGCACAACTCGGAACACGCAAAGACATACCGTGACTGGGCGAAAAAAGCGGAGTCCCTCGGCAGAAAGGATCTCGCCGAACTCCTGCTGAGGATCGCCGAAGAGACCGTGGCCATGGACAAGCTCTTTCGGAACGCCATGGAACTCTGCAGATAGGAAAAAACCGTGACGGTCCTGAACAAGAAAACTCTATGGGAAGGAAAGTTTCTCAGGTCAGTGCTTGTAAGGTACATAGACGGATCCGGAGTAGCAGAGAGGGACTGGGAGGCGGTCGAAAGGGTCGGTTGCGACGGCATCGTCGGGATTGTGCCTTTTACGGATGAAGGCGAAGTCGTGATGATTCGTCAGTTCCGGCCGCCGATAAACGGCCATGTTATCGAGCTGCCGGCCGGGCTCCGCGACCCGGGGGAAAAACCGGAAGACGCTGCCCGCAGGGAACTCATCGAGGAGACAGGATACGCGGCCCGGGAGTTGAGATTCCTGACCGAAGGGCCGCTTTCTTCGGGACTTTCGTCCGAATTGCTTACGGTATATACAGCAACAGGGCTCAAGTTCGTAGGAATAGGCGGGAGAGACGAGACCGAGCATATCGAGGTGTTAAAGGTCCCGGTCGAGAGGGTCGCATCGGAGATGGAATCGATGCGTAAGGCCGGAAACTACATAGATCTCAAGGTATACGGCCTGGTCGAGCTCGCGAGGCGTTTGATTCGGGGAAAATAAATTCTATGAGTCGCATGGGGCAAGGACAGATGGGCTGAAAAAAGCCATACAATCGGCAGATTTGATTGTGATTCACGTAAACGCAAGACCAGCGCCCGGTGTTTTCCTGAACGGTGGGTTGGTATGCCTATTGGTTTTTATCGGAGCCTCAACTATGGCTGTTTTTTCAGCCCATCTGTCCTGTCCTCATTATGGATGTGCTTTTTGGCGGTTAAAGTAGATTTGCAGCGGATCAGCTCTTGACTTCGATCCTCTTTACCGCAGTCAGATCGACGACCGCATCGACCACTTCCTTTATCAATACGTCGTCTTTTGTCGTCACAGTGAAGATAAAGGTCTTTTCCTTGTCCCGCGGGGCCATCGCATAGTCCATCCTGAATATCTTGAACCCCTTTTTTTCAAAGGGCAGGGTCACCATTTGCTCGTCCCCGGAGTCGTCAGTGGTAATAGTGACGTACCGGTAGGTCAATCGCGGCATCTTGCCTTCCAATATGCGCAGACCCCAGAGGGAAAAGAATGTGATCACAAAGCCGGATACTCCCGCAAGATACTGTCCCGCGCCGATTGCAAGACCGATAGCTGCTACGATCCATATGCATGCTGCGGTGGTAAGCCCCTGTATCGAAAGCCCCGTCTTAAGGATGACGCCTGCCCCGAGAAAACCCACGCCCGTCATTGCACCAGCCGCTATCCTCGTGACGTCGACGCGCGTGAGATCAGGGTTCATCGCACCCTTTATGTAGTAATTTTCGGAGATAATCATGAGCAGGACGCAGGCGACGCAGACCAGGAGTTGCGTTCTGAACCCGGCGGCGCGCCCGTGGGTCTGGCGCTCGAACCCGATGATGCCGCCAAGGAGCGTGCCGAGCAACAGTTTAAAAATTATCTCGTAAGACGATTCCATGCTGCATTATACCAGAGAGCGGAGCGGTGAGGCCATGCAATTTTCATCCCTTTGGCACAGGGAGAAAGGGAGGGATTTGATATAACAATCTCACTTAAGGGGTTCGGATCGCAGTGCTGCAAACAGGGAGGACAGCGGGGTGAGCATCGACACCCACCCCGCGAATTCCCCGCAGGTTCACGGCATGACGCCATCACTAAGGGTCTTCAAAAATGCGACTATTGCGTCCTCTTGCGCGTCAGTCAGGTGCAGGTTGCCTAATTCCTTCGTATTCATATTCACGGGTACCTCAGGAACCGGCCAGCATCCCTGGGCAATGGCATCTTCCACAGTGGTAAAGGCGCTCAGACACGGTGGCTTGGCATCCCTGGTGTTATAGAAATGTACGATCTGCTTGAGGGTCTTGAAATAGCCGTTGTGCGAGTACGCCTTCATCTGCGTACCCAGCAGGGTCGTGTCCCACTTGTCGACGTTGCGCAAGGTAGGCACCTTCATCTTGCCGTTGTTCGCCGCCGCGAACTGCAGATAGTCTGTGTGGGATGCAAGAAAGCCGCCCAGCCCCGGATCGATCCATTTCGCGCCCTGCGGGTTGAAGGCGGGCTCGTCATAGAAGGGATTGTCAGGGTTCCTCGGGACACCCAGGTTGTCGTAAGTGTAATCGGTGAAAAGCGGAGGCTCACCATTAGGGCCGGGGGCGAGGAGATGGCAGTTGGCACACTTGCCTTTCGACTTGAAGAGGTTTAGCCCCTCCTTCTCCTCTTTCGTCAACGCAGCCTGCCCATTCAGGAAGGCGTCGTACTTCGAGCTGAACTGGTTCACCTCCGTCGATGCCTCGTACGCAGCGACTGAAAGGCCGACACAATCATAGGAAGCACTCACGTTCGCCGGGTTGCAGGCATCGATGCCGCAAACAGCCGTAAACGTGCTACTGTAGGCGCTGGAGCAGATTATGCTGATCACGTCAGCCGACGAGTCGAGGGCCTGCTCGAGGGGGTTCAGGGGCGGGCCCTGGGCCTGTTCGGCAGAGGGACTGCCGAGCCTCTCACCTGTTGCCCTGCCGTCCCAGAAATTTCCGCCGCTGAAGAGGGCTTCCTTTTTCTGAATCACATAGTGAAGAATCGGGCTTGGAGTTGCATATGCTGCCGAGGGCGGCTTGCGGTTGCCGTACCTGCCGGAGATCGATCCTTCGTACACGGCACCGCCTGAGTTGATAACAGGATCAGGACCGGTCCAGCCCGACTCCGGAGCATGACATGCCGCACAGGACTGGTTGCTGTTGGCAGAGAGATTCGTATCGAAGAAGATCGATTTGCCCAACTGTTCCCTGTCCGTTAGACCGTTGGCGGTTACAACCCCCATTGCAAAAAGGAGCGCCGAAACAATCAGCGAAATACTCATGATCTTTTTCTTATTCATTTTCCATTCCTCTTTCTTCCCCCCATTGATAAGGGAGATCATGTTGATAATTGAAATTTCTCCTTCGACAGCTCGGCCGTCTTTTCTCAGACCCGCCGCTTTCCGTCCCCTTCTCGCAAAGGGTTTGGCTTTATCGGGAACCAGATGGTACTATTCTTGGTAAACGTTTCATTTCCCTCTTCCGTTTAATTGAGTTTCCTAAATGAGGGAACTTTTAGGGCCAAACTCCTGATCCCTTCACCTCCTTTCGACAGCACACCTTTTTATAGAGAAGACCCGAAGGATGTGTGCCTCTTACTGTATAAAGCTCTCTCGAAAAATATGGGTAAACTTTCGGCCTTTTTCCTCAATGCTTGGTTCTTATGGAAATACAGAAATAATGAATGGAACTATTTACACTGATAACACCCTATTCCCTGCAAGTCAAATTAAAATTTATTAATGGTTATCAGGAATTGAAACAGCATCTCGCTGACTTAGAAAAGCTCGTCCGGGAACAGAACTAAGGACCGGTGATAAAATTTATTCAAAAAAGACATTCTTGGTTAGAGACTCCTTTCCCGGATGAAAATATTATCGTTGATACGCAATTGCAGGGAGAAAAAACTTAGGATGAGCAGAAACGAAAAGAAACAGAAGGGACAGCACCCTGCGAAGGGAAATCCTTACGGCGTTATCACGACCTTATAGAACCTTCTCTTGCCGACCCTGATGATGTATTCGCCTTGAGTAAGTTTTGTCTCGGGATCAGTGACCGCGGCATCGTTTATTTTTACCCCGCCCTGTTTGATAAGCCGCATCGCCTCGCCAGTTGACTTGGCGAGACCGGTCTCTTTCATGATCTGGGGGAGCCACGTGGCTTTCTTCGAAGCAGTAATGTCAGCAGCCCCGCTGCTTCCACTGCCGCCGGCCTCTACTGAGATGACCTTCTCGGGGATCTCGTCAGGCACTTCCTTCGTCTGGAGTTTCTCATATTCCTTCAGCGCATGCTCCGCCTCCCCAGGACCGTGATACCTCGTCACCAGTTCCATGGCAAGTTCCTTTTTTGCATCGCGGGGGTCCTTGACTTTATCCTTCAATTGCTGCCTTAGCGAGGTGAATTGCCCTACTGAAATATGGCTGAGAAGCTCATAGTAGCGGGGGATGAGCTCATCCGGCACACTCATCACCTTCTTGAACATTCCGGTCAATTCGCCGTTTACGAATTCGACGGCAGGTTCGCTGATGCCGATATAGTTGCCAAGGCTCTTCGACATCTTGTTCACGCCGTCGAGCCCTTCGAGTAGGGGCATAAGCACAATCGCCTGCGGGGCCTGCCCGTATTCCTGCTGCAGCGCCCTGCCCATAAGGAGATTGAATTTCTGATCGGTCCCTCCGGTCTCGACGTCCGCCCTGAGCATGACCGAATCATAGCCCTGCAGCAGCGGATACATGAATTCATGGATCCCTATGGGGGTCTGGGAGGTAAATCTCTTCTTG
>JAKAIZ010000100.1:0-4762 GCA_021814065.1 Nitrospirota bacterium
GTACGGCAGGCACAAGAAGAAGACCTTCAGGATAGGCCAGGAGCTGAGGCTGAGACTCGACAGGGTAGATATGGAAGAGCGGGAGATCGTATTCGGGCTGACGGACTGAAGTCGACGGGCCCGATTAATCTGTTGACGCATGCGTGTTTGCTTTCGATGGCAAAATGGAAGTGCCCATGATGTAACTCTACCAGCAGACGTTTATCGAAGCATCAGCCTGGCAACCGAAGCGCTTAGCCGATAACACGAATACTGTTCGAGGCATATGCCCCCTGTTTTACATCCCCACTTTCGTGAGTACTCCATGGAGCTTCTTGGGCGGGAACTTGTAGAACTGTATGAACGTTGGCGTGAGCCTTTTTATCACCGCGAAGGATTTCCAGATCAGGTTTCGCGTTGCGATGTCTTCGAGCCCGTAAAAGACGACGCGCTCGTCTATCCCCGCCTCGCGGAGTATTTCTTCCACGTCGATGACTTCCATGTACCCCATCTGGATCTCGAAGACTCTCAGTCCCCTTGCGAGGTCTTCCTTGAAAAAGCCGATGACTCCGTAAGGGTCGTCCCTCTTGATGACGGAGACGAAGATGTTGTCCTCGTAAATGATCCCGTGGTAGAACATCGTCTGCGTAATGTAAAAGGGGATCTCCTTCACATCCTTGATGAGGAACAGCACCGTTCCTTTTATCTTTTCGCTCGTTTCGTACACCCTGTTGAACTTTATGAGAAAATCTTCGAGCGGCATGAAATCCATCATACGGTAGAGCCTCTTCTGCCCCTGGGTGTAAAGGACGATTGTCACAAGGGGGATCGAGGCTATGATCAGCGACCAGTATCCGCCGTGGGGAATCTTGTAGAAGTTGGCGCCAAGATAGCTGATATCGATGCAGGTTACCAACGCTGCCAACGCGACAAACCAGGGCTGCTTTTTCAGGGAGAAGATCATGATCATCATGACGCCGGTCAGGGTCATCGTCCCGGTGACCGCGAGGCCGTATGCTGCGGCGAGACGGCTTGATTCCTGGAACTCGAGCATGATGAAGAGGACCGCGAACAGAAGGAACCAGTTTACCGATCCGATATATATCTGGGACCTCCTTTCCTGGGAGGTATAGTCAACCTTGAACATCGGCATCACCCTGGTGTTGATACCCTGGTACACGATTGAGAACATGCCGCTGATCATCGCCTGCGAAGCGATAATCGTGGCAGCGATGCTGAGAAGAAGAAAAGGCACATACAACGGACGGGCGTAATGAATGGTCATCTCGAAGAGGATGTTCTTCGTCTCCGGATGCCGCATCAGGAACGCGGCCTGGCCGAGATAGTTCAGTACAAGCGCTATGAATACCCCTCCCCAGGCCTGTCTGATCGGCCTGCTCCCCAGATGCCCCATGTCGGCATAAAGGGCCTCGCCCCCGGTGGCGCAGAGGATGATCTCCCCCAGGACGATAAACCCCTTGAGGCCGTTATCGATCAGATATTTGATCCCGTAATAGGGAAACAGGGCCTTCAACACTCCCGGCGAGTCCGCGATCGAGAATATACCACTGAAACTCAGTGAGGCAAACCACAGGATCATGATCGGACCGAAGGCTCCGGCGACTTTTTCAGTGCCCTTGCTCTGGAAGGCGAAGAGGACTATGGCGATGGTCATCGAAATGAGCACGATGACCGTCTTCGAAAGGTGTTCGAACCCCGGTATCAGGACAGCACCCTCCACCGCGCTCAGGATACTGATGGCAGGGGTGATCACGCCGTCTCCCATGAGGAGGGAGATGCCGATAAATGACAGTATCGAAACGAATATGACGGCCCTTCTGGACTTTAGAGTCGACGCCAGTATCTCCCTCAGCACGATCGTCCCGCCCTCTCCGCGTCGGCTGAGGTTCATGGCGATCCAAGCGTACTGGACGGTGACCAGCGCGACGAGGGTCCAGACGACGAGTGACACGACGCCCAGGATGTTCTCTTCGTTCCTCCCGAGGATCATGAACACCACGGTCAGCGTATATATGGGACTCGTGCCGATATCACCGAATACGAGCCCGAGCGATCTCGTCACGGCCTTCATTGAAGTCTGTTTTTCGAACATAGTACGGAACCCTGTAAGTCTTATATTTTATACATGACCGACGCACTTCACAACAGAAAAATGAATAAGGTAGTGGGTCAGTGACCCACTACCATGAATAAACCCTTCTTGACAAAGCGATGCAGGGTTGATAGATTAAATAACGTTGCGCGCCGCAAAGGAATGATCCCTCCGATGAAGTTATGTGGCACGGACAGATAACCTGTATGAATCTCCATTTTACAAAAACGGATAGTCCGGTAGACGTAGTAATCGACCAGCTGATGGAGCTCGCCGGCAACGTGCACCATCCCGAGATCGTGCGCGAGATGATTATCGCCGCGCTCAAGGCGGGGCAGGAGGATGAAGAGAGGGCCGACCTCAAGCTCATGAATTCAACGCTTAAGGAGATGCGGTTTACCGCCAAGATCTTCGGTCCCTACGGCAAGGTGAGAAAGGTGACGGTCTTCGGCTCTGCGAGGACGAAGCCGGCGGAGCCGGTGTATATGATGGCCCGCCAACTCGGCAAGGATCTCGCTGCTGCGGGATATATGGTGATCACAGGGGCGGGACCGGGCATCATGCAGGCGGTGAACGAGGGCGCGGGGCCTGAACACTCTTTCGGGGTTAATATCAGGCTTCCCTTCGAGCAGAAGCCGAACCCTGTGCTTGAAGGAAATCCCCGGCTCATTACCTACAAGTACTTCTTCAACAGGAAGGTCGCCTTTCTGAAAGAGGCGCATGCGATCGCCCTCTTCCCGGGCGGCTTCGGGACGCTCGATGAGGCGATGGAAACGCTTACCCTTATGCAGACCGGCAAGCGCGACCCCCTGCCCCTTATCCTCGTGGATGAGCCGGGGGGGGAATATTGGGTCAAGTGGCTGCGTTTTTTCGAAGACGAACTGCTTTCCCAGGGATATATAGCGCCTTCAGATTTCAATCTCTTCGAGCGCGTCGACTCGGTGAGCTCCGTCATCGGGCGGATAGACCATTTCTACCGTCGCTATCACAGCATCAGATATGTAAATAAGCGTCTGGTGATCAGGATGGCTTCAGGCATCAGCTCTCAGGACGTGCAGGAGTTGGACCGTCTTTTCCGGGATATCCTGACGCCGAGCGGCGAGATCGTGCTTTCCGGGCCGACGCCGGAGGAGGCGGACGAACCTGAAATTGCCCATCTCCCCCGACTCATCCTTGATTTCCGACGCCAGGACTTTGGGAGGCTGAGAAGTTTGATAAACATGATCAATGATTTCTGAGCGGTGTCGAGAATCTTTGCCAGACTCTCCACGTTACTACTGACACTTCAGCATTTGGCCTTAGTGAAGGGCGGGATCGGGAAACCGAAATTCTCCCTGTCCCAGGTCACATGCCGCTCCCATCCCTCTCCCCGCTCTTTGAAATCGGTCCGGTGGTGAGCCCCTGCGCTGCCTCTCCTGCGCAGTGCGGCCTCTACGATGATACCGGAGATTAGCACCATATTCTTCAGCTCGAGTTCAGGTCTTGAGAGAAAGGTCTGCCCTGTAATCCGTTCCCATGACAGGATTGTCTGCTTTGCTTCCCCGAGTGATTCTCCGCAGCGAATGATCCCGGCCTTTTCCCACATCAACTGCCTCAGCCTGTTGCGTATCGTCGCGCATTCCCTGACCGTCTCGGGACAGAACTCCGGGCGGGTAAGTTTCTCCGGAACCACGGACGAATTCAGGGCAGCCCTGCCGGCCCTGGCGCCGAAGACCAATCCCTCCAGCAGACTGTTGGAGGCAAGCCGGTTTGCTCCGTGCACTCCCGTGCAGGCCACTTCGCCGGCAGCATAAAGTCCCTTGATAGTTGTCCTCCCATCGAGGTCCGTCTTTACGCCGCCCATGATATAATGCGCCGCGGGTGAGACGGGGATGAGGTCCGCAGTAATATCAACGCCGTACAGCAGGCAGGTAGAATATATTTGCGGGAATCTGGTTTTCACGAACTGAGCCCCCATGTGTCTGAGGTCGAGGTATACATGGTCGCTTCCGGTCTTTATCATCTCCGAAATAATCGCCCTCGACACGACGTCTCTGGGGGCGAGTTCCGCCATGGGAGCGTAATCCTCCATAAACCTCCGCCCATGAATGTTCAGAAGCATCGCCCCTTCGCCTCTCATCGACTCGCTGAGAAGAAAGTGGGGTGCAGAAGGATGAAAAAGGCTGGTGGGATGGAACTGGACGAACTCCATGTCCTCAAGTGCGGCGCCTGCTCTGAACGCGATAGCCATGCCGTCTCCCGTCGAAACAGGAGGGTTCGTCGTCCGCGCATAGATTTGTCCAGCCCCGCCCGTAGCGAGCACGGTCGCCTTTGCAAAGAGCGCGGTCACTTCTCCTTCTCGGAGCGCGTATGCTCCGTGGCATTCGTCGCCGTTCATCACGAGGTCCGTGGTGAGGGCATAGGGATATTTCCGGACCGAGGGCATGGAACGGACCTTTGTGAGAAGGACCCTTTCCAGTTCCTTACCCGTCGAATCGCCGTGGGCATGCAGGATCCTCCTGCGCGAGTGTGCAGCCTCAAGGGTAAGCGCGAGCTTCACCCCCTCCCTGTCGAACTCTGCGCCCCAGGAAATCAGTTCCCTGATCCTCTCCGGGCCTTCTTCGACGAGAGTCCTGACGGCCTCTTCCCTGCAGAGTCCGTCTCCCGCCTTCAGTGTGTCCTCGAAATGGA
>JAKAIZ010000100.1:4772-12529 GCA_021814065.1 Nitrospirota bacterium
CGGTCCTCGTCGCTGATTGCCGCCGCGATGCCGCCCTGGGCGTATTCTGTGCTGCTTTCTGAAGGTTTGTCCTTGGTTATCACAAGGACAGAGCCGTGAGGCGCTAGTTCGATCGCCGCCCGGAGGCCCGCGACTCCGCTGCCGATGATAAGATAATCAACTGTTTCCGAATGCATACAGCAAGAATACAAGGATAAGATGGATGAAATCAAGTACCGGGCGAAGAGACCGAACGGCGCGGGACGGTTAAAAGGGGATGATTACCTTTACAGGTCCAGTATTTTTCTGCGCAGGATGACTATCTCGAAGCTGTAGGATGCCATAGTGACGAGGCTGTTGATATACGTGAGGCCCGCATCCATTACGGATGCATTGCCGTTGTCCGCATAAAGGAGCCCGATGGTCTTGTCCCTGATCTGGATAGGGATCATGAGACAATCCTGGGGGGTACCGGCAACGACCGCGATCAGCGGCTCATTGGCGGGTATCTTCAGGAGGGGGCCTCTATAGTGTTTTTTTTGGGAGATTACCTCGGAGAAGACCGAGTTGGGCGAAACGGGAATATCGAGATTTTCGACGCTCAGTCCCCGGGCCTTCCATCCGGTGACCTTGGTGCCCTTCAGGATGAAAATGGCGGCACGCGAGGCGATTTTCCTGGACTCGTTCAGCAGAATGCCGACGATCTCCTCCTTTTCCTTGGCATTGGCAAACTGCTCCTTTATCTTTTTTAGCTGGTCTTTTGTCGCTTCTTCTGTAGATTCCTTCTCCTCTTCTTTGCCGAAGATACTTATATACCGTAGGTCCCTCTCCATGCCGTAGTATTTTTCGAGGGCATAGAGGAGCCTTAGTTCGGAGATCGTATAGGGTATGATTTCATATCCGGTAATGAACCGCATTTCGTCGACGCTCTGCATAGCACGCGGGTCGAGCATGGCCACATGAAGTCTGTTCCGGTCCTTCCTGAACGGCACCACCTTGTATTTTTCCGCCAATTCCCTGCTTATGCACGCGATCACCTCGTGGTTTACAGAGGATATCTCGGCGGGATCCACAGCCGGTATCTTGAAAAAACGGCTCAGGAAGGCCGCCAGTTCTTTTTCGGAGAGTATGCCGAGTTCCACTATGTTAGTGCCAATTCTGCCGCCGAATATGACCTGCCGCTCGAGGGCCAGTTTAAGCTGCTCTCTTGTGATAAGGCTGTCTCTTACCAGTGCCTCTCCGAGTTTGAGGGCCATTACTTGATCCTGTATTTCGAGAGCCGATGTCGGAAGGAGCGGAATGAAAGCTTCAGTATCTTGGCGGCCTCGGTTTTCACACCCCCGGATTTTTCAAGGGCCTTGAGAAGATAGTCCTTCTCGATCTTTTCGAGTACCGCTTCGAGATCGAAGCCTCCGTCTTCGAGTTCCGGAAGACAGCCCAGATTGTCAGTGACCTGCAGAATTTCGGGCGGAAGATCTTCCGGGGTAATTAATTCCCTGTCGGTCAGCAGGACAACCCGCTCGACGATATGCTCAAGTTCCCTCACATTGCCCTTCCACGGATATTTCATCAGGATCTCAAGCGCCTCGGGAGAGACTCTCATCGGGGTCTTCGAATATTTCAACAGGAAATGGTCTACCAAAAGAGGGATGTCCGAGGGCCGCTCCCGTAGCGGAGGAATATTCACCGGCACGACGTTCAGCCGGTAGTACAGGTCCTCCCTGAAACTCCCTGCCGCCGCCTCCTCCACGATATTCTTGTTGGTGGCCGAGATTACCCGAACGTCAACGGTGATGTCGGTCGTGCCGCCGACCCTCCTGAACGTGCCGTTTTCGAGGACCCGCAGGAGTTTTGACTGCAGTGACAACGGCATCTCTCCGATCTCGTCGAGAAAAAACGTGCCGCCGTCGGCAATCTCGAAGAGCCCGGACTTGCTGAAGACCGCGCCGGTAAACGACCCTTTCATATGCCCGAACATTTCGGACTCGAGAAGCCCCTCGGGGAAGGTGGCGCAGTTGATCGTGACGAAGTTCTTGTTTTTTCTCGGGCTGAGATTATGCAGGGCCGAAGCGACCAGTTCCTTGCCCGTGCCGCTCTCCCCCGTGATGAGGACCGTTGAACTGCTGTTTGCGACCCTGGGGATCAACTGAAACAGCTCCATCATCCTTGAGCTCTTGCCGATGATGTTCTCCAGTCCGTATGAGGACTGGAATTTTTCGCGCAGGAGCGATAGTTCCTCGCTCAGGTTCTTTTTTTCGAGCGCCTTTCTGACTATCAGCCGTATTTCGTCGATCTTGAAAGGCTTGTGGATGTAGTCATAGGCGCCTTTTTTCATCGCCTCGATAGCGGCCTCGGTCGTCCCGAAGGCGGTCACCATGATAACGATGGTCGAGGGCGCGATCTCTTTTGCCTCTTTCAGTATCTGGAATCCGTCGGCCTTCGGCATCTTGATGTCCGTGATGATGACATCGAAGATATTATTCCTGATATGGTCAAGGCCCTCCTGCCCGTCCGCCGCCGCTGTCACATCGTAGGATTCTTCCTCGAGGAGGATCTTGAGCACCTCTCTCATGCTCCTTTCATCCTCGACGACAAGTATCCTTCCCTTAGTGGTTTCCATTTTCCACGTGTAGTATAATCTCAAAGAAGGTTTTAATTCCAGGAATGCTCCTTGCCGACAGTCTGCCCCGGTGCTCCTCAATGATCCGGTAGGCGATAGAAAGTCCGAGTCCCGTACCTTCGTCCTTCGTGCTATAAAAGGGATAGAATATCTTTTCGATAGTTGCCTCAGGTATTCCGGGACCGGTGTCGGCAAAGACTATCCTGAGCGAGTGGCCCTTTATTTCTGTCGACACTCCGAGTTCGCCTCCGTCTTTCATTGATTCTATCGCGTTGATACCGAGGTTCCAGAAGACCTGCCTGATCTTCTGAGGGTCAGCCATTGCAAAAAGCTGACCCTCAAAATCTTTCTTGATGGTCACATTGCCCTTATTCTGTTCAACGTTCCTGAGAAGAGACAAGGTTTCATCCAGGAGCAGGTGCAGATCGACCTTCTTCATTTCTAGAGGCCTCGGCCTTGAATATGTCAGGAAGTCCGTGATGATGTGGTCGAGCCGTTCCATCTCTTTCAATGCGATGCCCATCAGTTTTTCCTTATGCTTGAGCGGTATCCTGTCGTCTCTGATCATTTCGATGGACCCCCGCATCGATGCAAGGGGGTTTCTTATCTCATGGGCTATGTTTGCGGAAAGTTCTCCTATTGCGGCCCATTTCTCTTTCTGCTTGATTTCGGCCTCAAGGGCCTTAAACGGCGTCAGGTCCTGAAAAATGCCGATATAACCCGTCTGCTGACCATTCGCATCCTTAAGCTTTGAGACGGTGAGTCCCACGATCTTGCTTTCGTTGTTTTCTCCGGTGAGCAGTTCTTCCCGGCGACCTTCCCTGAACGGAAAAGAGAGAAAGGGCAGGGCAGCGTCTATCGTTCCGCCGATTACGCGGTCTTTCTCCGCGCCGGTAATCTCCTCTGCAGCCCTGTTAAAGATCAGCACATTCCCGCTTATGCCGGTAGTAAAAAGTCCGCTGGGCAGGCTCTCTATTACCTTCGTGTTGAATAGTTCGAGGTCCTTCAGATAGGAATCCCTTTCCTCTATCGTCCGGGAGGCCCTTTCGAGTTTTGACGAAAGGTACCCTCCGAGAAATGCGGTGCTGTAAAGGGAAAGGATGTGAACGAAGATGTTGTAAAGGAATTCACCTTCCCGGGTGACTGCCTCATGCGGTATGCGCAGGACATCGTAATATTGCAGGTCGAGAAGCGTACCGTAAAAGATACTGCTTACACTTGCGATGATATATCCGGCTTTTCTGTTCAGCACGATGCTCGAGGACAACACGGTAAGTATCAGGACGAACGAGAACCAGCTTTCCACCCCGCCGGTAATGAAGATGAGTGCGATCCCTGCAATGACATCGAGGATGAGTTGGGCATATGTGAAGGCAACAATGTTTTTTACCCTGCCGAGCAGTAGAGAATAAGCGATGGTCAAAGCATATAGTGATATGATCAGACAGGAAATCGCCAGGGGGTGGGCATAGAAATAGTCGATCTTAAACAGGTACGAGGAGCCGAGCAGGATTGTAACAAAAACGGCCCTGAAGCTGATCAGGGCCTTTAGCCTTAAGGCAAGAGCATTTTCCGGCATCAACCCTTATATCATTACTTGATGAGTGTAATGAGTTTGAAGATCGGCAGATACATAGCAACGACGATAAACCCCACTGTGCCGCCGAGGAATACCATCAGCATCGGTTCCATCATGGCCGTGAGGTTCGCAACAGAATTATCCACTTCGTCATCGTAAAAATCCGCGATCTTGCTCAGCATGGCATCGAGCGCGCCCGTGGATTCCCCGACCGCGATCATGTGGGTCACCATCGGAGGAAAGACCTTGGATTTCATTAGCGGCTCTGCCAGCGTTTTCCCTTCTGAAACAGCGGACCTGACGTCCATGACCGCACCTTCTACCACTTTATTGCCCGCGGTCTTTGCCGTTATTTCGAGACCGTCGAGTATCGGAACGCCACTGCTGACCAGTGTGCCCAGAGTGCGTGTGAATTTCGCCACAGCCACTTTCCTCAGCAAAATACCAAAAATTGGCAATCTCAGGAAAATTTTGTCTGTAGCCAGTCTGCCGCCCTTTGTCTTCCTGATCTGGCCTAACCCCACAACCAGGGCAACAATCGCGAGGAACGTGAGAAGACCTCCCATGCCCGCGAGGAAATTACTCAGTTTGATGATCAGCAGCGTCGGGAGGGGAAGGGTTCCTCCCAGGGTCGCGAACATTTTCGAAAAAGTAGGGACCACGAAGATCATGATGATCGCGATAACCAGGACGGCAATTGAAGAGACCACGATAGGATATGTCATCGCACCCTTCACTTTTTTCTTAAGCTTCATCGATTTTTCTATGTAGGCGGCGAGACGGTTCAGGATCGTGTCGAGGATACCGCCTGACTCACCGGCTGCCACCATGTTGGCGTACAAATCCGTAAATGCCTTCGGATGTTTTCTGAGCGCATCTGCATAGGTGGACCCGGATTCGACATCTGTCTTGATGGCGGAAAGCGTCTTGGCGAGGAACTTGTTTTCAACCTGGGTGGAAAGGATCTCGAGCGCCTGCACAAGGGGAAGCCCGGCGTCGATCATCGTGGCGAACTGCCTGGTAAAGATGACAATGTCCTTGTCTTTTACCCCCCCTCCAAGGCTGAGATTTCCGAAGGCTGACTTCTTCTCCTTCGGTTTTACGATCGTTGGGGTGATATTCTTTCTTCTGAGTTGGGCCACCACCTCTTCCTTTGAGGCGGCGGTTATTTCCCCTGTTTCAATAGTCCCCCTCGTCGTTTTCCCGGACCATTCAAACACGTTGGCCATCTTTTTCTACCTCCCGCGTCCAGACGGAGCGCTTGTCAGCCGCTGGAGCATTGTGATTAATTCTTCGGGCACCGGCGACCTGCCAATGGCATCTTCATAGGAAAGATGCCCCTTCGAATACAATTCGATCAGCGACTGGTTCATCGTCTGCATGCCGAATTTTGCCTGGCCGGTCTGCATCATCGAGTAGATCTGATGTATCTTGTCTTCTCTTATTAAGTTCCTTATGGCCGGATTCGGAACGAGAAGCTCTATCGCTAGCACTCTCCCCTTGCCGGTTTTTTTGGGAATGAGCTGCTGGGCGAGTATCCCTTCGAGCACAAAAGAGAGCTGCACCCTTATCTGTTCCTGCTGGTGGGGGGGGAACACATCGATGACGCGGTTTATCGTCTGTACCGCCGAGTTGGTATGAAGGGTCGCGAGGGTCAAATGTCCGGTTTCCGCGACGGTAAGGGCGGCCTCTATTGTCTCAAGGTCCCTCATCTCTCCGATAAGGACGACATCGGGGTCCTGCCTCAGCACGTATCTTAACGCCGCTTTAAAAGAGGAGGTGTCGGCGTTTACCTCCCGCTGGTTGATGAGGCATTTTTTGTGGCCGTGAAGATACTCGATAGGGTCTTCAACCGTGATGATATGATCGTATCGTTCGGAATTTATCCTGTCGACCATGGCCGCAAGAGTTGTGGATTTGCCGCTTCCTGTTGCGCCGGTGACCAATATGAGGCCCCTCGGTTTCTTTACGAGTTCATTGACTATTTCGGGCAGCCCAAGGTCCTGGAAGGTCCTGATCTCGAAGGGGATTGTCCTGAAGGCCCCTGCGACCGCACCCCTTTGCATGAAAATATTGCCTCTGAATCTGCTCAGTCCTTTCACGCCGAAGGAAAGATCGAGTTCGTTGTTCTCCTCAAATTTATGCTTCTGACTGTCTGTCAGAATACTGTAGCAGATCGCCTTGGTCTCCCCAGGGCTGAGGGCGGGAAGGTCAAGGGGGACCAGTTTGCCGTCGACCCTCAATCTTGGCGGGCTGCCGGTGGTGATATGCAAATCGGAAGCCCCTCTTTCGATCATAGTTTTCAACAGGTCATAGATGCTCGCCATTCATGTCTCCTTTTAATCACCGAAGGTCACCCGCATAATCTCTTCGATAGTTGTGACCCCCTCAGCGACCTT
This sequence comes from Nitrospirota bacterium, assembly GCA_021814065.1. GTDB lineage: Bacteria > Nitrospirota > Thermodesulfovibrionia > Thermodesulfovibrionales > UBA6898 > Sulfobium. The sequence goes on from JAKAIZ010000100.1 coordinate 11,350, forward strand.
CGTCATCCCGCTCATTCTCAGGGTCTTCATCCCGAGGCGGATTGCTGCCTTCTTGATCTCGGCGGTTGAAGCCCCTTCAAGGATCAGTTCCTTCAGTTCGTCTCTTATCGGCATTACCTCGTAAAGGGCGACTCTTCCCTTGTATCCGGTCCCGTTACAAGTCGGGCATCCCTTGCCCCTGTAACATTTTATGGTCTTAGACTCTTCTTCGGTGAAGCCGGCTTTGAGAAGCGCCGCCGGAGGAATTTTCTCTTCCTCCCTGCACTGCGCGCATATTCTCCGGGCGAGTCGCTGGGCGAGGATCAGGATCACGGCAGAGGAGACCAGAAAGGGTTCGATACCCATGTTCAATAACCTGCTTATCGTGCCCGGGGCGTCGTTCGTATGCAGCGTGCTCAGCACGAGATGTCCGGTGAGCGCGGCCTTGACGCCGATCTCCGCGGTTTCGAAATCACGGATCTCCCCGACCATGATGATGTCTGGGTCCTGTCTGAGAAAAGACCGTAGGGCTGCGGCGAAAGTCAGACCTATCTCCTCTTTCACCTGTACCTGGTTGATGCCCATAAAATTGAATTCAACCGGATCCTCGGCGGTCATGATGTTGGTGTCGGCCTTGTTGAGGTAATTCAATGCCGAATACAGCGTCGTGGTTTTTCCGCTTCCGGTGGGTCCTGTCACCAAAAGCATGCCGTAAGGCTTGTTCAGGGCTTCCATGAAGTCGTCGATCGCTGCCTGCTCAAAGCCCAGTTTGGTGAGATCCACCTGGAGGTTCCCTTTGTCGAGAAGCCTCAATACGGTCTTTTCGCCGAAGAGACAGGGCAGCACCGAGACACGGAAATCGATATCGCGTTTCTTGCCGAGCTTCAGCTTGATCCTGCCATCCTGGGGAAGTCGCCGTTCGGCAATGTCGAGTTTTGACATTATTTTGATCCTCGACGTTAGCGCTGCCCTGATCTTGGTCGGCAGGTTCATCACGGTATACATGACGCCGTCGACCCGGTACCTGACCCTGAGTGAGTTCTCATAAGGTTCCACATGAATATCGCTGGCCCCCGACTTGATCGCGTTCACGAATATGCCGTTCACAAGCTTTACGATTGGCGCCTCGACATCCTTTACGATTTCGGAGTCTTCCTTTTCTTCAAGGACATCGACGTTGTCGAGGGCGCTGCCGACGATC
>JAKAIZ010000268.1 GCA_021814065.1 Nitrospirota bacterium
ATCGTGCGCAGACTTAGGCTCACAAGGCTTCTGCCTTATGGGGAGGCGCTTGCGGGAGACAAAAGCGAGGTGAAGATATATGAAGACCGAGATTTCAGGACGGTCAGTTTGGCCAAAATTGCCGAAGAAACTGTTATAATACTGCGTGCCGAAGGGAAATAGATGATCAGCCGCACAATAGACGACAATCTTTTGAACTGCCCATTCTGCAGGCGACCTCTGGAGGCTCCGGGTGAGATAAAAGCCCGTTTCGGCAGCAGCTTTGAGGGCGGCCGATGCGAATGCGGCGCCGTTTTCGTGTATGACCGTGATGGTCACTCCCTCGGAGATGCCTATGTGGATGCCCTTGGGCTTTTGTGCGGTGACGACTGGGAGCGGGTATGGAGTCTTTCGCCTGATGAAGACTACGAAGTATTGGAACTTGCCTATGACAGCAGGAGAAGGAAATTCGGGAACGAGAGGAGACGCATTGCGAACTCCCCGGTCTTTCTGTTTCTCCGCCTGAAAGAAAACAGCGCTGCTGCTGATCGTGAATGACGAGGCGCTGTTCATTTTGCTCTGCCCATATGCGGTAAGAGGCCGATTGCCCATGGAAAATTACATCAATAAAGATTGGTCATTAATAGATAAGTTTTTTTTATTTGACCGCGAGCATGTATCTGTATTACTTTTTATAGCTCAATCTGATAATTGGAAGAATAGAATTTCTTGATTTTGAAATAACAGTGTGTTTGCTTTACAATGTTTCTGTTTCTGATTGTTGGGAATTGATCCCTGCAAAATTTTAAACCTATATTTAGAGAAAGGGGGAAAGTAAAATGGCAATGATGGATTTTCAAGGAAAACAGATCGAGGTTGACGACGATGGTTACCTGTTAAACCTCGATGATTGGACCAAGGAATTGGCCGAGCACCTTGCAAAGCAGGACGGCATCGAGCTCTCGGCCGCTCACTGGGAAGTGATCAACTTCCTGCGCGAGTACTACAAGCAGTACCAGATTGCTCCGATGATAAAGATACTCGTAAAAGAGATCGGCAAGGCTATGGGGCCTGAGAAAGGCAACACGAAGTACCTGTACGAACTGTATCCGGGCGGACCTGCAAAACAGGCATGTAAATATGCCGGACTCCCGAAACCTACCGGTTGCGTATAGTCATTGCAACGAGCAATAACATGTATCGGCACTCCATTGATAACCTCAATGGAGTGCCTCCTGATCGTTCAGCCCTGAGCAAGGGACAGGGAGACGAAGAGCTTTTTGCCGAGATCATCACCGATTAGTGAACATATGATAAAACACACCACCGTTGAAAGGATTGTGAGAATGTCCGCGGCGAGGATGTACGATTTGACAGAAATCGTACGCGGCGGCACGAACTGTCTATGACGCTGGAGACGTTTCTTTCCGAAAAGAAGCCGGCGTTAATAGAGAAGTGGTTTAATCTGATACTGGCAACCTACCCAGCGGACACTTCGAGCTTTCTAAAAAACCAAAAAGACCGTTTTACCAACCCTGTGGGGCATACCATATATCAGGGTATAGAGAAGATCCTCGACGAATTGGCGCAGGGGGTCGATCTCGACAGGGTTTCCCCTTTTCTCGACAACATTCTTAGGGTCCGGGCGGTCCAGGACTTCACGCCGTCACAGGCGGTCGCTTTTATTTTTTCCCTCAAAAACGTGGTCCGCGAAGAGATAAAGGGTGAAAAAAACCTCACTGTATCCTGCGATGAATTGCACAAACTCGACGCTCACATCGATGCGCTTGCCCTGGCTTCTTTCGACATATTCATGAAATGCCGGGAAAAATTGTACGACATCAGGGCAAACGAATTGAGGAACATTACATTTCGATTGGTGCAGAGAGCAAACGCATTGGGAGGGGAACGCGATGCTGAGTCTGAATCCCCCCCGGAAGGAAGCAACAATGATAACGCATAAAGAAAAAGAGGTAACTCAATGAAAATCTTGCTACCCTTATTTACCGTCATAGCGCTTGTAGTGATAGCCTTTGTGGGTGTGCAGGCAAACCTCCATGCCCTCTTCGGTATCGTGATCCCCTATGCGGCTGTCCTGATCTTCATGTTTGGGTTCATCTTTAAGGTGCTCAAATGGGGACGTTCTCCCGTACCGTTCCGCATCCCGACGACCGGGGGGCAGATGAAGTCCTTCGCGCCCTGGATCAAGCAGAACAAGCTCGATAACCCGTCGAGCCGTCTCGGGGTCTTCGGAAGAATGCTCCTCGAAGTATTCCTTTTCCGTTCGCTCTTCAGGAACACAAAAACGCAGCTCTACCCCGGTACCAAACTCACCTACGGTTCGGAGAAATTCCTCTGGCTGGGAGGGCTGGCATTCCACTGGTCGTTCTTGATCATCTTTGTGAGGCATTTCAGGTTCTTTATGCAGACTGTCCCGTACCCGATCCAGCTGGCCGAGCATCTGGACAGTTTCCTCCAGATCGGTGCGCCTCTTCTTTATATCACCGACGTGGTCCTGGTGGGTGCGGTTACATTTCTCTTCCTCAGAAGAGTGTTTATGCCCCAGATCAAATATATCTCGCTTCCGGCAGATTATTTCCCGCTGTTTCTTATCCTCGGGATCGCCACAACCGGCATCATGATGCGGTATTTCACGAAGGTGCCGGTGGTGAGCGTAAAGGAGCTTGTCATGGGACTCGTCTCCTTCCAGCCGGTCATTCCCAAGGGCATCGGCTCTATCTTCTACATCCATCTTTTCCTGGTCAGCA
>JAKAIZ010000101.1 GCA_021814065.1 Nitrospirota bacterium
GCATTTCGTCCACACGGAAGAGGACATCGCAAAGCTCGACATGGACGATCTGTTCAAAGACCCCGTCATAAAAAACGTCCTCGACGCGACCAGGATCGTCAGCCGGAAGATAGGGAAAAAGTATCTGGTTACCATGACCTGCTGGGGGCCCTTCACCCTGGCCGCCCGCTTCGTGGGCGAAGAGGACTTCATGAAATTCACCTTCAAAAAACCCGCCTTCGTCGAAAAGATGGTCAACTTCTGCGCAGACCTGCTGATCCATCTTTATGAACCGCTGGTTGCGGACGGCGCGCTTGAATGCCTCAGCATCGCCGACCCCACCGCGTCGGGAGACGTCATCAACCCGAAACAGATGGCAAAATTCGGGGTGCCGCCGCTGAAGAAGATAAGCGACTGGGCGAAGTCCAAGAGCGTCCATACCATCCTGCATATATGCGGCAATACGAGCGACCGGATCGAGCAGTTCATCGACACCGGCTGCAGCGTCATCTTCTTCGACCAGAAGGTAGACATCGCCAGGGCGAAAGAGGTGCTCGGCGGGAAGATGTGCTTCGGCGGCAACGTCGCGCCCGTCCACGTGCTCCTGAACAAAACTGCGGCGGAGGTGGAGGCGGCCTGCAAAGAGGTGATCGAGATCGCCGGAAAGGACGGCGGCTTCATACTCGTTCCCGGTTGCGACATACCGCCGACGATCCCCTACGAAAATATCAAGGCGTTCCATGATGCCGCCTTCAACTGGAAGTATTGAAGATTGACCGAATGCTGCATAAGAACGAGAGCAGACATACTGAAAAACACCATAGAATCGGCAAGATTCAATTCTGATCCACGCAACCATTCACTTTTTACTTTTTTGATGGAAGGGAGGTGAAGTCGCTCACTAGGTAAAGACCCCAGGCCCTCTTAAGGGGGGGGGGGTAAACAATGGTGCTTGAAAACATAACACACAGCATCCGGCCGAAGCGCCGGAAAATGCAAGGGAGGAAAAGAGATGGCAGCAGAAAAAAAGATGACAGTGGAAGAAGTCAACGAGTACATGAAGAAACAGTGCGGGTTCGTACCGAGAATGTTCCAGATAATCAACACGGTCACGCCGGAGCCGGGCAGGACCTTCGCTGATTTCTATGCGAGCATCTTCGGAGACGGCGCCCTGTCACGTAAAGTGAAGGAGCTGATGTTCATGTCGGGCGGCGTCGCGTACTGTTCGCCGCGCTGCATCATCCACGTGATACCCGCCATTAACGCAGGCGCCACCACGGGAGAGATCTTCGAGGCGGCATCGGTAGGAATGATCCTGGCGGGCTTCGTCCCCGGCGGACCGGGCATCCCCTACGCGTTCGAATACGCGCTCAAGTGCCTCGACATCGAGGCCAAGTACAGAAAGGGCGAGAAGTGGGAATACCTGCCGCAGCCGAAGTTCGATCACGGGGTATTCTAGAGAAAACCTGGTGACAGTGTCGGTGTCAGTGAAGGCAAAAGGATCTGAGAGTGCGTTAGCGATTGGTTCTTGCTGACACAGACACTGACACTGCCCGTGGCTTTTCACTACATTGAAGACTGGCGCTGACACGACAAAAAAGAGGCAGCCTCCTTTACGAAAAAGGAAGGCTGCCCAGTGATTCGATAGCGTATTGTATCACAAATTCCCTGAAAAGGAGAGCTGATGTTCAGATTTCAAAAGGCGCAGAAAACATTCACCTTTAGCGGTATAAAGATAGGCGGACAGCCGGGCGAGAACCCGCCCCTCATGATCTCATCGATGTTCCACAATAAAGACAGGATCGTCCGGGACCGCAAGGGGGACTTCGATCGCGAGCGGGCGAAGGAGATCATAAAAAAGCAGGAGGAGCTTTCGGAGGTCACCGGCATTCCCGGAATGGTCGCGATGGTGGCCAACTCTCCTGAGGAGGCAAAGATCTACACTGACTTTTTCCTGGAGACGACGAATATGCCTTTCGGCATCGATATGTGGGTCGCCGAGCAGCGGGCAAAAGCGACGGAGTATGTCTCAAAGCTCGGCGTCCAGGACAAGTTTCTGTATAACAGCATCACGCCCTGGGACAAGGACATCAAAGGCCAGATCCTGCGGCTGAAAGACCTCGGGATCAGGCATGTGGTGATACAGGCCTTCGACGACCAGGACCAGACGCCGGCAGGCAGGGTAAAATCCCTCGAATCCATCCTGGCACAGGGCGCCGATTCGTTCGAGACGATCATCGTCGACACCTCGGTCATGAACCTGCCGTCGACATCGTTTTCCCTTGTTGCCAACAGGCTGATCAAGGAGAAGCACGGCCTCCCCTGCGGCGGCGCTTACTCCAACGGGACGCATATGTGGAAGGAGATAAAGACAACGTGGGGAATGGACGGCTTCAAGGCGATGGACGCAGTGGTACAGGGGATGTCATCGGCACTCTGGTCCGACTTCAACTTTTGCGGGCCCGCGGTCACCGCGCCGAGGGTCTTCCCTGCGGTCGCGAGCGCACACATACTTCTTTCGACACTCGTCTACGACGAAAACGGCATTATCTACGACAACCCCCGCCTACCGATACGCAAGCATTTCGGCGACTTTATCGCGAAACTCCTGGAAGGCGGAGCCAGGGGAAAAAAATAAGACTGTGAGGTACGGAAAGGAGAACCACGGTTCATGAATTCAAGAGAACGAGTACTTAAACTCTTTAAGAAGGAGGCGATCGACAGGGTACCCTGCTTCAGCGGCATGGGGAACATCACCGAAACTGGGATCAACAAGCTCGGCTACCGGTTTGCGGGGATCCATCTCGATGCCAAACAGATGGCCGACACCGCCGCGACGACCTACAAACTCTTCGGGTACGAATGCGGTGTCGTGCCGGTCGACCTTTGCGTCGAGGCCGAGGCGATGGGGTGCGTAATTAATGTTTATCCCCATGCAGAAGGCATACTCTACCCTACGATCAAAGAAAAGTTGATCCACAGCGAAGACGAGATGAACGTCTCGCTTCCGTCCGACCTGGCGTCGAGGGGCAGGGTCCCCCTTCTTAAGGAGGCGATCCGGCTGCTGAAGGCCGATATCGGAAACGAAGTTGCGATCGGCTCTTACGTACTCGGGCCTTTTACCCTTGCCGGCCAGATCATGGAACTGAACGACCTGCTGAAGCTCTCTTTTAAGAAGGCGGACAAGGTCGCTAAACTCCTCGATGTGATGGCCGATGCCCTGATCGTCGTCGCAAAGGAGTATGAAAAGGCAGGTGCCGATTACATCACCGTCAGGGAGATGGGCGCTACAAGCGACGTTCTCAGCCCGAGGGTCTTCAAGAACCTCATCCTGCCGCCGCTCCAGAAGGTGATCAAGTCGCTCTCAGGTCACTCTGTGCTGCATATCTGCGGAAAGACGAACGATATCGTCACCTCGATGATGGAGGCGGGTCCCACCGCGATCAGCGTCGAGCAGAAAAACGACGTCGCCGAATCACGGAAGAAGCTGGGCGGGGACGCGCTGATCTTCGGCAACTTCGACCCGTACAACGTGCTCGTCTCGGGCAGCGAGGAACTCGTCCGCTCGACGATCAGAAAATGCATCGACGACGGCGTGAATGCGGTCTGGCCCGGGTGTGACATCTGGCCGACGGTGCCGCCACAGAACATGATTGCAATGATGGATGAAATAAACAGATATGGAGGTAAGAAATAATGGCTGACGAAACAAGGAAGAAAGAGATTCTCGACAAGCTGAGAAACGGCGTGATCCAGTACGATGAGGACGCCTGCAGGGAGGGCGCCCAGGAGGCAATCGCGGAAGGGCTCGATGCGAATGAGGCTATCTTCGACGGTCTCGTCTCGGGCATGGAGGAAGTAGGCAGACTCTTCGAGGCGCAGGAGTATTTTGTGCCGGAGATCCTGATGTGCGCAGACGCGCTATATGCAGGTCTCGAGATCCTCAAGCCTCATTGCAAACAGATGGACCTCGGGGTGAAGGGCTCCGTCGTCATCGGCACGGTTGAAGGAGACGTCCACGACATCGGCAAGAACCTCGTCAAGATGATGTTCGACGTTGCGGGATTCACAGTCTACGACCTCGGCAGGGACGTGCCCCTCGACAAGTTCGTCGAAGAGCAGCTGAAGACCGATTCGGAACTCGTCTGCCTCTCGGCGATGATGACGACCTCCATGGTCGGTATGCCGAAGGTGATCGAGAAGATCAAGGAGAAGAACCCGAACTGCATGATCATGATCGGGGGCGCACCGACATCCAAGGAGCTCGCCGACAAATGGGGCGCGGACGGTTACGCCGAAGACGCCAGCAATGCGCTGAAAGAGGCGATCAAGATGGTCGCGTTCCTGAAAAAACTGAGGGACGAAAAAGCGCAGAAGAAGTAGACGGCCCGTGGATGCGAAACAGCTTAAGCAGTTTCTGCATACAGAGGGCGCGACACTCGTCGGGGTGGGCGATGTGACAAAAGCTCTGCCGAAGGAGATCGTCCATCTTAACAGGGGCATTGCGATCGCGGTCAATCGGAACCTGACGAGAGAGACCGTCGATCAGCTGGTCCGCCTCCAGACCCTTGCCGAAGGCTGGCTGAAGGCAAACGGCCACCGCAGCCTTTCGATCCCGCCGGATTCGGACCGGAGGAAGGACAAGCTGATCACGAAGCTCTACAAGCTCTTTTGCCACAAGACCGCGGCGACATGCTCGGGCCTCGGATGGATAGGCAAGAACGGCCTGATCATCAACGAACAGTACGGCTCGAAGCTGACCTGGGCCACGGTCCTGACAGACGCACCGCTCGGGCCGGACAAGCCGTACATCTCTTCCCGGTGCGGCGACTGCGATCTCTGCGTGAAGCATTGCCCCTCGGGCGCGGTGCAGGGCCACCTCTGGTCCCTGCGCAATCCGCTGATGGAGATGGTCTCGTACGACAAGTGCAGGTCCCTGAAGTCGGGCCGGACGGCGCTGAAGGGAAAACCGAACTGCGGGTTCTGCGTCACCGTCTGTCCCTATTCACGGAACGGCGGTGCAAGGAAATGAGGCAGAATATGCCTGCGTGGAGGCGGACATGCTGAAAAAGCCCATAAAAGCGGGCGGATTTGATTGTGATTCACGTAAACGCAGACAAAGTCTTGACTGAATTTTAGAAAAGGTTGGCCGGCCTCACACGGGGCAAGCAGAGCCGCTGATTATGGACTTTTCTCAGCACATCCGCCCCCTTTGTCGTGGTTATTATTAGTTCGGCAATTAAATGGCGAAAGCCTTGGCGATATGGTTTAACAACAGATGTTAAATACGAGCGATGGTTCAGGAGGAACGATACATGAGCCGTAAGTTTAAGGTAATATTCCAGCCGGCAGGCCGGCGTGGGGAGATAGAGGAAGGGACTACGATTCTGGAGGCGGCCCAGCGTCTCGGCGTCGACCTCGAGGCGCTCTGCGGCAACAAGAAGGTCTGCGGGAAATGCAAAGTCAGGATCGAGGAAGGATATTTCGAAAAAGACAATATGTTGTCGGGTATGCAGCACGTCACACCGCTGGAGCCGACCCCTGACGAGATGAAGCATATCAAGCCCGAGGACGGGCCGGGTATCCGGCTCGCCTGCTCCTGCGAGATCCACGGCGACCTCAAGGTCTTCGTGCCGGAACGGTCGAGGGCCGGCAAGCAGGTCGTGAGGAAGGCGGCAAAGGAACTTTCGATCGCGCTCGATCCTGCGGTCAAAAAATATACCCTGACGCTGACCGCTCCGACGCTTCACGACATGACGACCGGCGACTACGAGCGTGTCGTCAAGGCCATGGACGACACTTACGGCATCAAAGATTTAAAGTTTGATTTTGAAGTGCTCCTCCAGCTTCAGGACGCGCTGCGGGCCGGCGAATGGACCATTACCGTCACGGTCTGGATGGGCAGGGAGATCATAAAAGTCGAGCCGGGTCACGTGGACGTCTGCTACGGCCTTGCAGTCGACATCGGGACCACCACCTGCGTCGGCTATCTCTGCGACCTTTCGACCGGCAAGGTTATCAACACCGAGTCGATGATGAACCCCCAGGTCCCTTACGGCGAAGACGTGATGTCGAGGATCACCTATGCCATGACCAACCCCGATGGGCTGAAGACGATGCAGCACGCGATCATCACCGGCCTGAACGAGATCATCGAAAAAGTGGTCTCTGAGGTGAGAAAGAACGGCCCTCATCCCGGTTTTGCGATTGACGACCTCACGATCGTCTTCAATACCGCGATGCACCATATCTTCCTCGGGCTGAACCCGGTCTACATCGGCCGCTCTCCCTTCATCCCTGCGGTGCAGCAGTCGCTCGACATCAGGGCGCGGGATCTGGGCATTAAGATCAACCCGAGCGCCTACCTGCATGTACTGCCGATCGAGGCCGGGTTCGTCGGCGCCGACAACGTCGGCGTGCTCATCGCCCAGGAGCAATACTTCCAGGACGAGATGGTCCTGGTCATCGATATCGGCACGAACGGCGAACTTCTGCTCGGCAACAAAGACAGGGTATGCTCGACCTCGTGCGCGACAGGCCCCGCCTTCGAAGGAGCGCAGATCAAGTTCGGCATGAGGGCTGCGCCCGGCGCGATCGAGAAGGTGAAGATCGATCCGGCTACCAAAGAGCCGATGTACAAGGTTATCGGGAAGGCCGACTGGCACACACATATCGAGGGCAAAATCAACGCAAAGGGCATCTGCGGGTCTGCCATCATCGACGTGATCGCCGAGATGTTCCTGGCCGGGATCGTCGACAAGACCGGCAAGTTTGTGATGGACCTCGGCACGAACAGGGTCAGGAGAGATGCAAATGGGAAACCGGAGTATGTCCTGGCCTGGGCGGAAGAGACATCGATCAATCAGGACATCACCGTGACCCAGGCTGATGTCCGGGCCCTTCAGTTGGCCAAAGGCGCGCTGTACACAGGGACGAAGCTGATGATGCAGAAGATGGGCGTCACCAAACTCGACCGGGTGGAGCTTGCCGGCGCCTTCGGCAGCCACATCGACCGCGAGGCGTCGCTCACTCTCGGCATGTTCCCGGACGTTCCGATCGACAAAGTAGTGGTCGTGGGGAACGCCGCGGGCGACGGGGCAAGGATGGCGCTTCTGAACAAGGCCAAGAGGCAAGAGGCGGACGAGCGGGCGCGTTGGGTCGAGTTCGTCGAGATAGCGACCGAGCCGGCGTTCGAGAAGGAGTTCATGCAGGCGATGCATATCCCTCATATGAAGGACAAATTCCCGAACCTCAGGTCGATGCTTGAGAAATCCGGCAGCACGGTGCAGATTAAGGGATGAAGGGAAAGGGCATTTTACTTGCTCAGGGAGGCACTTACGCACAAGGTCAGCATTTCAGCTCATTCTCGTCCGCCGGGGCGGACTCCGAGGCCACCGTCGCGCCTCACCCTTGGTGAGGCAATAAGGGCCGCTGATGCCGCTGCAACGCCGTCCTTGTGCTCAGACTTTGGCGGCTTCGGTATGCCGGATGCAGCGCGGCAAGTAAAACTCTCAAAAAATGCCGCGGGAAGGCCAGCGGGAATACTGTTTATTCCGCCCGCAGGCAGGGGAAGACCATGACTAAGGTACGCATAAATTCCGGCATCTGCGGGTTTACCGCAACGGTGACGGCCGAAAAGGTCGACAAAAAGAAGGTCCGGATCACGATCGAGTCCGATTGCGAGATGGTACAGAAACTCGCTGCTGAACTGCCTGTACTCGATATGATGTCGGCCTTCACGGCCCACCTCAACAACCCGGTCTACCGTGCGGCGAGCAAACATATCAGGCATGTCGCCTGCCCGGTGCCCGCCGGGATACTCAAGGCACTCGAGGCCGAACTGGGTCTAAGCATTCCGAGAGATGCGGGTATAATTTTTATAAAGGAGGAATGAGTCCAGACTATGCGCGACGGAAGCGCTGAAAAAGTCTTGCAATGACGACTGGAATTATACATGATTCACATGAATGCAGTCATAACTCTTCGTGAAGCATTAAGGGGAGCTGATGGGCCACCTCGATGGGCCAGGATGTGTCGCAGGCAAGCCATTTTTCATCGCCCCTGCAGCGCATTGCCGCACTTATCATCGGACGGATTTATGGGCGAGTTAAGACCATGACCATGATCCTGATAGCAATCGCATATCTGGCATACGCGGCGTTCTGGGTGCGGCTCAGTCTGCATGCGGTCGTATGGCTCCGTGCGGCGAGGCAGCAGGCGGCGGGACCGGCAGCAGCCCCGGGAAAACCGCTTCATGCGTTCGCCATGACGCTTATCGATCTTCTTTTGTTCAGAAGGCTTTTCGCTTCGAACAAACCCCTTTGGCTCGGTTCATGGGCGTTTCATACCGCTTTTTTCATCGTGATCCTCCGCCATCTCAGGTACTTTCTGGAGCCCGTCCCCGACTTCATCGTGCAGGTCCAGCCCTTCGGGGTTTTTGCGGGCTATCTTATGGCCTTCTCACTGGCGTATGTCATATTTCTGAGGGCTGTCACAAAAACCAAGTATGTTTCCTATCAGAATTATCTCATCCTCGGCCTCGTATTCCTCATCAGCGCCACCGGACTTCTCATGCGAAATTATTTCCCGCCGGACCTTGTGGACGTGAAGAGTTTTGTGATGGGCCTCGTGGCGATGAGACCGGCGCCGCTGCCGGCAGGATTTTTTTTCTCTCTCCACTTCTTTTTTGTGCTCCTTCTGGTGCCGTTTCTTCCGTTCCACCTCTTCACTGCTCCGTTTGTCGCTTTCGAGGCGAGAAAGCGTGAATTCCGGCTGGACAAGGTGATGCATGACCGGTAACGGAGAGAAAAAGAAGGCTGCACCGAACGACCGGTCTTTCACAAAAGGGCTCTCGCCCCTGCAGCTCATCGAAATCGACGCCTGTACACAGTGCGGAGAATGCCTGAAGTACTGCCCTGTGCAGGACGTGACCGGCAACCCGCTGATCTCTCCGCCCGAGAAGATACGGGTCTTCCGCGAATTCATCAAGGCCACTGACGGCCTGAAGGCAAGGCTCCTCGGTCCGCAGCTTATCGACAGGAAGCTCCTCGAAGACTTCACAAAGGCTGTCTATGAGTGCACCACCTGCGGCGCCTGCGGTCAGCACTGCACGGTCGGGATCTTTACACAGAGGCTCTGGCCGATGCTCAGGAAGGAGATGGTGAGAAGAGGGCTCGGTCCCATCGGACCCCAGGTGAATTTGCCGAAGGTGATCGGGGAAACGGGGAACCCCTACAACAGGCTTGCAGCGGAGAGGTTTGCCCCGTGGTTCCCGGAACACGTGAAAGTCGTGGATAGGGCGGATATCGGGTATTATGCCGGATGCACCGGCGCATATGAGGCGACTCCGATGGTGAGGGGCGACGTACTCGTGCTCGGGGCGATCGGCGAACCTTTTACCATGTTGCCGGCCGAAGACGAGGTCTGTTGCGGATTTCCGCTCTTCATCACGGGACAGCACGATATGCTCGAAGACCTTGTCTCAAGGCTCGTTGCCGCATATCAGGCGAAGGCGGTCAAAACACTCCTTTGTTCGTGTCCCTGCTGCGTGAATATCATGTCTCGCGACTGGCCGCTTTTCTACAAGAAAGAGCTGCCCTTCAAGATACGCCACATTACTCAGTTCGTTGCGGCCTCGATGAAGAGCGGGAAGCTGGCTATAAAGAGGGAACTGCGCGAAAGGCTGATCTACCACGACCCCTGTTATTTAAGCAGGGGCGTCGGGATCATGGAAGAGCCAAGGGCCGTGCTCAGGGGTATTCCAGGGGCTGAACTTCTTGAATTCGACAGAAACCGGCTGGAATCGAGATGCTGCGGCGCAGGAGGGGCGGCGCGAAAGATTTTCAGCGAGAACGCGATTGAGATGGGAAGACACACTATAGCAGAGGCGGTAGAAAAAAAGGCGGACAAGCTCGTCCTGAGCTGTCCGGCCTGTTATGCGAAGGTGAACGAGGCGATGGTCGGATACGACAAACAGATCGAGATTGTGGATATCATGGAGCTGCTGGCGAAAATGATTGAAGCGGTGGATAGTGGGACGCCGTGACCTTGTCATTGACGGAGGACGAGGACAGAAGGGCTGAAAAACGCCATACAATCGGCAGGATGTGATCATGATTCACGTAAACGCAAGACTGGCGCATAGTGTTTCCCCGGAAAGGCTGATTGGTTCTTCTGTCTTTTTTAGAGGAGCCTCGACTATGGCTGTTTATCAGCCCATCTGTCCTCGCTGGATATGCTATTTATGAAGACTTTAATGATAAGACAATAAGAGGAGACGAGGTAGCGATGAGCCATTTTAAAATCAGGTGCAGCAACTGCGGCAAGGAACTCGGCGAGGCATACTGCGCCTTCTGCGAACACTGCAAAGATGCATTGCTTGTCACAGAATATAAGGAACGGAATTTCCGGACCGACAACGGGAAGGGAATCTGGAGGTTCAACTGGCTCCCGGTGCATACACCGTTCTTTGAACAGTCGGGCACGGTAGTGTACCGGTCTGCCGGGCTTGCGGACCGGATGGGACTCGACGACCTCTTTATCGCCTTCAACGGCTTCTGGCCGGAAAAGGGGGCGCAGCTCCAGACCTGCACCTTCAAGGAATTCGAGGCGGCGGTCGTGCTCCAGAATGCCAGGGAAAACGGGGTAAGCGGCCTGATCGTTGCCTCCGCGGGTAACACGGCCAGGTCCTTCGCCCATCTCTCGGTGGTCTCGGGTTTTCCAGTCGTCATCGTCGTGCCTACGATGTGCCTGATGGAGATGTGGTATCTCGAAAGCTCCCTGGCAATCCCGACACTTGCCGTCGGAGACGGAGACTACTCCGACTCTATAGACGTGGCAAAGAGGATCGCTTCCGTAGTCGGCTTTCCCTTCGAAGGCGGGGTGAAGAATATCGCCAAGAGAGACGGCCTCGGCGCAGTGCTTCTGGAAAGCGTTGCGGCGATAGGAAAGCTTCCGGACCATTATTTCCAGGCGGTCGGCAGCGGCACAGGAGCAGTCGGAGTATGGGAGACGGCGGAGAGGTTCGTCAGGGACGGCAGATACGGGGCCAGGCCGCCGGCGCTTCATCTCGTCCAAAACCTTCCGTTCGCGCCGATGCTCAGGGCATGGGAAAAGGGCAGCAGAGCGCTCTTCCCGGATGACCTGCGGCCGGAATTGATCGGACAGATCACTACGAGGGTCCTTTCGACGCGGTATCCGGCCTATTCGGTCAAGGGTGGTGTATACGACGCCCTTAAGGCAACGGGCGGCAGGATGTACGGGGTAGAGAACAGGGAAGTCTACCGTGCGATGGAGCTATTCGCGGAGACCGAGGGAATCGATATCGTTCCCGCCTCGGGCGTGGCGGTAGCGGGCCTGCAAACCGCGGTCGCACAGGGTATAATCAAAAAGGAAGAGACGGTCCTGCTGAACATCACCGGCGGCGGCGAAAAGAGGCTCGGGAAGGAAAAAAGGACCTATGACGTGGAGCCGCGTATGGTGTCCAAGAAGATCACGGAAAAGGAGATTGAAGAACTGCTGTGCGAAACCCTGAAGAAAAACTACTGACGATCCTGAGAGATGCCGGGGTTGATTTCACTGCCTCCCTTCCCTGCGAAAAGATCAAGGTCCTCCTCGAAATGGTAGGCGGCCGTTTCTTCCATGTTCCGCTAACCCGCGAGGAAGAGGGGGTCGGCATTTGCGCCGGCGCCTCTCTCGGCGGGAGACGGGCAGCCATGTTCGTCCAGAGTTCCGGCATCGGCAACATGATAAATGCGCTCCTGTCGCTTACCCAGTTCTACGAACTGCCTCTCGCAGTTTTTATCAGCCAGCGAGGAATTTACAAGGAAAAGATAGCGGCCCAGTTCCCGATGGGCAGGCGGCTCCCGATGATCCTGAGGGGTGCCGGGATCGGCTTTTCGCTGATCAGCACAGAAGAGGATTTCGCGACCATAGAAAAGAAACTGGCATTATCGTACCGGAAAAACAGGATACACGCCTTTCTGATGAACCCGGCGATCTGGGAAAATTCGGAAGCTGCGGGAAAATTTTCGGGATGCGGCTCACTGCCGGCGTGCGGATATCCTGTCAGGCCGGGAAAGGCCGGCGGGGATACATCTTCACACAGGACAAAAGTAAAACCGGCGTATACGCGGTATGAGGTCCTGAATATCGTAGCGCCTCTTCTCGAAGCAAAGGCGGTCGTATGCAACCTCGGCTTTCCTTCGAAGGAACTTTATCAGATCAAACACCAGCCTTCCCATTTCTATATGCTCGGCAGTATGGGCATGGCGACGCCAATCGGCCTCGGCATCAGCCTCGTCTCCGACAAGGACGTGGTCGTCATCGACGGCGACGGGAGTCTCCTTATGAATCCCGGAACACTTGCGACCGCGGCGCACTTCGCCCCTCCTAATCTCACGATACTCGCAATCGACAACAATGCCTATGGTTCCACCGGAAA
>JAKAIZ010000102.1 GCA_021814065.1 Nitrospirota bacterium
GCTCATTATGAACGGCATGCGCTACGACTTCTCATGGAACCACCCCGGCCGGCACTACCTGAACGTCTACGAGTATATCAGGGACAAATAAGGGCAGCAGCGAGATTACTATTTCTTATTTTCCGCCCCGTCCAACAGGTGCGTCAGCCCCTGCATAAGCTCTAAGGGAGTCGGCGGGCATCCGGGAATGCGGGCGTCGACCGGGACCACCTTATCGACCCCGCCCAGGGATGCATACGTCTCACCGAATATACCGCCCGTGCATGCGCAATCCCCGACTGCGACCACAAACTTCGGGGAAGGAGTGGAGACGTATGTCCTCCTGAGGGCGATCTCCATGTTCCTGGTGACCGGCCCGGTAACAAGAAGGAGGTCTGCAAAACGCGGCGATGCGGTAAAGTGGATACCGTATTTTTCGCAGTTGTAGATCGGGTTATTGATAGCGTGGATCTCCAGCTCGCAGCCGTTGCACGAGCCCGCGTCGACCTGCCGGATCGTGATGCTCCTCCTGAACCTTTCCCTGACCGCCGCTTCGAGTTTGAGCCCGACTGCCTCGATCTCTCTTGTCACCTCATCGGGAAGCGGCTCGGTCACGATGCCAGTGCGGAATATCTGGCGAAGTATTCTAATCATAAATCATGCCCCGAATATGATTGATTGAAGCTCTTGTTGCAGAGCGGGAAGTCCGGCACGATGTTGCCGTGGATCGCCCGCTCGAGCCCGAGCCAGTTGACGCTGGAAGGGTCCCTGACCATACAGCGATTAACCTCGCCCCCGGGCCCCGACTGGAGCCAGTAGATGATCTCGCCGCGCCACCCCTCGACCGCTGCAAAACCGGCCTTATCAGGAGGGGGCATTTCGAGAGGAGCGGATATCACCCCGTCGGGCATATTATCCAGTATCCATTTGATTATCCTTATCGATTCCCGCACCTCCTGTATCCTGACCCATGTCCTTGCATGGACATCGCCGGTGATCATCACCGGCACACCGAGCTCAAGCCTGTCATATTGGTCATACGGCGGGAAGGGGTTGAATATACGGCAGTCTAGGTTCAGGCCGCTCGCCCTCGCCACTATCCCCACCGCACATATCTCCCTCGCCCTCTTCGGTTTGAGCATCCCTGTGTTCCTTACCCTGTCCTCAAGAGAAGGGTTCTCTTCGTAAATGACTACCAGCCTCTCGAAATCCTTCGAAAGCCGGTCGAGTTCGGCCAGTATCACTTCACGGCCGGCGGTGTCGATATCGACCGCAACGCCTCCGGGTACCACCCTGTCCATGATAAACCGGTGGCCGAAGAGCGCGTGATTTGTGCGGAGGAGCATCTCCTTCAGCCGCATCATCTGATAGAGCATGAAAGCGAAGGCTGCATCATTGCATATCGCACCGATATCGCCCAGATGGTTCGCGATGCGCTCCCTTTCGAGAAAGAGCGCCCTCAGCCAGTGGGCCCTTTCAGGTAGATTGCAACCCGCCATGGATTCGAGCGCAATGCAGTAACCGAGACTATGCGCGACAGTGGTGTCGCCGGATACCCGGCCCGCAAGCCGATACCCCTCGTCCCAGGAAAGCGACTCGAACCTCTTCTCAATTCCCTTATGCACATACCCCAGCCTCTCCTCGAGGTTCAGGACGTCTTCCCCCACCGCCTGGAACCGGAAGTGTCCGGGTTCGATTATGCCGGCGTGGACGGGCCCGACAGGGATCTCATAGACACCTTCGCCCTCAGCCTTGATCCATTTATATTCTCCCTCAACTCTCGGCAGGGGCTTCGATGCATCGAACGATTTTCTGAGCGGCCAGGCGTCTTCCGGCCAGTCCTCGAACTTGATCCATGGTCTCGTGTCAGGATGGTTGAGCGGAGTTACACCCATAAGGCTCTGTATCTGCCTCTCAAAGCGCCAGGCGGGCAAGAACTGCTTCGTCAGACTCGGGAAAACAGGGTCATCGGCCGTAGTCTCGGTTTTTACGATAAGGTATTCATGGCCCCAGCGGTAACAGGCGAATATTCCGTATCCCCTCCCGAAAGTCGTTTCGTCGGTCGCCCATTCGGCCGCGAGCAACGCATATGCCTTTTTCATCGCCTTTCCCGCGTCTACAAACTTCTCCTGCGGGACAATGCAGAACACGGTCCGCGCCGGGTGCTGATACCCTTCGACAAACGTCACGTCCGCGCCGAGCTGAGAGATGATCGCGTCTTTCAGTATGCTCATTTCAGCAACTCCACCGCGGTATGAAACCACTGGTTCAGGAAATGAGGCATATATACTCCTATGATAAGGACGAGGGCCATATGCAACAGGACCGGCAGATTAGCGACGGTCATCGGCTTCTGGTACGAAGGCACGTCCCCCGAGACCATAGGCTGGACCTTTCTGAAGAGCGCAGCAAAGGCTACCGCGAGCCCGAGAAGGAGAAAGGGCGTCAAAAGCGGCGCGTCCTTCATAGTTGCCGTGAGGATCAGGAACTCGCTCGTGAAGACGCCGAAGGGCGGCATTCCGACGATCGCCATTACCCCGAACATGAGCCCCCAGCCCACGAGCGGGTTGCCTTTGATCAGCCCCTTTATCCTGTCCATCTCCTGCGTCCGGTGCATCTGGGACGCATGCCCCACGGTGAAGAATATGGAGGATTTTGCAAGGCTGTGGACGAGCATATGGAGAAGGCCGCCGAAAGTCGCGATCGGCCCCCCGAGTCCGAAGGCGAAGGTGGCGATCCCCATATGCTCGATCGACGAATACGAAAACATCCTTTTGATGTCCTTCTGTCTGAGGAGCGAGAATGCCGCAACCAGGATCGAAAGGAGCCCGAAGCCCATCATGATGTCTCCCGCATGGTGCGTACCGGTGGAGCCGTCCACGAGCACCTTGCAGCGCACGAGCGCGTAAAGGGCCACGTTCAGCAGCAGTCCGGAAAGCACGGCAGAGATCGGCGTGGGGCCTTCACTGTGGGCATCGGGGAGCCAGTTGTGCAGCGGCACAAGACCGACCTTGGTGCCGTATCCAACCATCAGGAAGACGAAGGCGAGTGAGAGAACGGTCGGTTCGAGCTTGTCGCTCACCAGACTGAGGTTCGTCCAGAGGAGCGCCTCGCCTCCTTCACCGAGCACCTTCTCTGCGGCGAAATACAGAAGCACCGTGCCGAAGAGCGCCTGGGCGATGCCGACGCCGCAGAGGATGAAGTATTTCCAGGCCGCCTCGATCGCAGTCGGCGTACGGTAGAGCGAAACGAGAAGCACGGTGGACAGCGTTGCCAGCTCCATTGCGATCCATAGGACGCCGACGTTGTTCGTCAGAAGACAGAGAAGCATCGCGAAGATGAAGACCTGAAACATCGCGTGGTAGAACCGCATCCCCATATGTCCGACGCGGCCGTGCTCCCTCTCCCTTCGCATATACCTCCTGCTGAAGACGGCCGTGGTCATCGACACGAACGAGGTGAGGACCGCGAGATAGACGTTGAAGGCGTCGACGAAAAAAAACTTTCCAGCGGCAAGAGACGGGCCCTCTAAATAGACCTGAAAGGCGAGTCCCAGCCCTGCGGCAAAATTCAGCGCCGAGCCCAGGATATTGATTTCGGCCGCATACTTCCTGTCGCCGACAAAGGCCAGAACGACTGCGGCGAAGAGCGGAATACCCAGCAGAATCAGCAGCATCATTCAGTCGCCCTCCTTCAGTCTTGCCATCTGTTCCACATCAAGACTGTCGAAGGTGGTGTGAATATGGAAGAAGAATATCCCGAAGATGAAAGCCGCAATCAGCACGTCGAGAGCGACGCCGAGTTCCACGACCAGAGGCATTCCGTACGTGGCGCTGGTGGCGGCGAAGAAGAGCCCGTTTTCCATCGCCAGAAACCCGATGATCTGGGTGACGGCGTGCCTTCTCGTGATCATCATCAGAAGCCCGATCATGACCGTCGCAAGCGCAATCGCGAGGACGGAACGGGTGACGAGGGTAGAAATCTCCCTCACTGGCGCGGTGAGGTGATAAGAAAAGATCACAAGCGCGATGCCGATCAGCATCGTCATCGGCACGTTTACTACCGTCTCGACTTCTTTCTGGATCTTGAGGCGCTGGATCAGGACATGCAGTATGTAGGGCAGCAGGACCACCTTGAGGGAAAGCGTCAGGACTGAGGAGATGTAAAGGTGGTGTTTCCCGGCGACGAACCCCACCACGGCGGTACTGATGGAAAGGAAGAGCCCCTGCCATGCGAAGAGGTGGATGAGGCCGTACATCCTCCGCTGCACCAGCATGCCGAAGGCGCTCAGTAGCACGAGCGCCGCAAGGAAACTAATTATCTGTGCCGCAACAGCAAGATTCATATGTTCACTCCAGAATAAAATACGACAACATCCCGAGCGTCGCCAGCAAAAAGGCGGACCCGAGAAATTCGGTCAGTCTGAACAACCTCATCTTCGCAAGTCCAGTCTCTATCAGGACGAGGACAACACCTGCAACTCCGAGTTTCAGCAGCATAAAAAGAAGTGCGGCGGCCACCGCGACCAGGTCGGCCGAAGATGCGATGCCCCACGGCGCAAACACGGCGATACCCAGTGCAGTAAAGAGAAAAAGCTTCATCATCGAAGCCCATTCGATCAATGCCAGGTGCCTGCCGGAATATTCGAGGATCATCGCCTCATGTATCATCGTCAGTTCGAGATGGGTCGCCGGATTGTCCACCGGTATCCTGCCGGTCTCGGCCAGGGTAATAAGGATGAAGGCGAGAAGCGCAAAGACGATCGAAGGCCTCAGCACGGACTGTCCGCTCATCACCAGCTGCGCCATATACGAAAGCGAAGTCGATCTGCTTGCAAGGGACATCGTGAATATCGCCATGAGCATCGCCGGCTCCGCAAGGGAGGCGACCGTCATCTCGCGGCTCGCGCCCATGCCGCCGAAGGCGGTGCCGATATCCATCCCGGCAAGCGCGGTAAAGAACCTGGCGATCGCAAAGAGCGCAACGAGCACGATCACGTCGGCCGTAGCTGCAAGAGGCAGATCCGTAGATAGTATCGGTATTATGCCGCCGGCAAGTACCGCCGTCCCGAAGACAAGATAGGGCGTGAAACGGAAGATCCAGGAGGCATTTTCGGCAAGAACCACGTCCTTCGAAAAGAGCTTCCTCAGGTCCCGGTACGGCTGTAACAATCCGGCGGAACTCCGTCCCTGCGCCCAGCACTTCAGGACCCTGACCCATCCGACAAACACAGGACCGATAGCAAGCAGGATCAGCACTTGCAGGATCTCCATCACAAAGGGGTAGAGGTTCATCTCAGGAACACCAAAAGGACTATGATCGTGACGAACGAATAGATGAGGTAGGCCTGTATGCGGCCCTGCTGCAGGCGGCCTACCTTCCGTGATCCCCAAAAACTCGCCGCTATCACCGGCTTATAGAGCCACCCCCAAAAGCGGTCCCTCACATGCAGCGAATAATACAACTTTTTGGGAAAGGCCTTATGCACGGTCTGCTGACTCGTTCTCACCCGTTCTTTCACGTTGAAGAGAAAACCGAAGATCCTCCGAATCGGCATCGCAAAGGAGGTCGCGTTATACTGCATCCTCTGGTCGATCTTTTCGAAACCGCAGTCCCAGATGGGGACCCGCTGGATCGCGCCGGGCCTCACGTGGAGAAGTAGATATGCGGCGATCACGATGCCGAGTATGCCGAAAAACACGATAGGCCCCGAATACGATGCGCGCTGGTAGGCAACCGGCGTGAGCCACATCCACCCGAAGGCGCCGGCGGAAGTGCCGATGCTGGTGCCGATCAGCTGCTGAGGGACCGCATCCATCCAGCCGATGGCTAGTGTGGGCAGGATGCCGAGGAAGAGACACGCGGCTGCCGCCATTATCATTCCAATCCGCATCGGCCAGTCGGCCTCGCGCACATTCGGTCTGTGGTGTCCCCGCCAGTGTCCGAGAAACGTCACGCCGAACGCCTTTACAAAGCAGGCAGCGGCGAGAGCCCCGGTGAGGGCGAGCAGCGCCGCGCCCATCGGTATCAGTAGCTTCAGCAGCGGGCTCGGCAAAGACGGCGAAAGCAGAAACGCCTGGAAGGTGAGCCACTCCGAGACGAACCCGTTGAAAGGCGGAAGCGCGGAGATCGAAATGCAGCCGATCAGAAACAGTGCGGCGGTCCAGGGCATAAGGTGGATGAGCCCACCCATCTCCTCCATGTTGCGCTCGTGCGTCGCATGGAGCACCGCCCCGGCGCCCATGAAGAGAAGCCCCTTGAACATCGCATGATTCAGCGTATGATAAATACCCGCGGTAAGGGCCAGTGCCGCAAGGAGAGGCAGCTTAAAGGCGGTGAATATCATCGCCAGACCGATCCCGATAAGAATGATGCCGATATTCTCGACCGAGTGATAGGCAAGGAGCCTCTTTAAGTCATGCTGCATCAGGGCATAGAGCACGCCCATGACCGCCGAAACCAGACCGAATACAAGCACAATCGCCCCCCACCACCACGGGAATACCCTTATAAGGTCAAAGGTGACGCGGATGATCCCGTAGATCGCGGTCTTCAGCATCACGCCGGACATCAGCGCCGAGACGTTCGAAGGCGCCACCGGATGCGCCTCGGGAAGCCAGACATGAAGGGGGACGACGCCCGCCTTGGCTGCGAAGCCGAAAAAAGACAGGAGAAAGGCAACAGTGGCCCATTCAGTCGGGAAATGGGCGCTCCGCATCGCATCGAAGGTATAGCCGCTGAAGCTTCCAAAGCCGGTCGCCAGGCCGGCAAGCACACCGAATGAAAGCAGGATCGCTATAGCCCCCACGTGGGCTACTACCATATAGAGGAAGGCGGCCCTCCGGTTCTCGATGCGTTCGTCCTCGAACATCACGAGGAAGTAGGAAGCGGCTGCCATGACCTCCCAGGAAATTAGGAAGATCAGGGCGTCATCGGAGAGGACCACCATGTACATGCCAGCAAGGAAGAGGCAATAAAAAATCGCGAGGCTCGTCACGGACCTTTTTCCCAGAAAGCCTTTCACATAGCCTATCGAATACACCGAAACAAAAAACGAGAGGAGCCCGATCACCACGAGAAAAAAGCCGGCAAGGGGGTCAAGCCTGAGATGAAACGGCAGGTCGGGGAGACCAATGAGCATAATGAGTTTCTGCGTCTCTCCGCTCCAGACAGTCCATGCCCCGGCAAAAACGGCTAGGAGCGAGGCGGCGGCCGTCAGGGCAAATCCTGAATAAATAAGAAGCCGCTGGCTGCGCGAAAGGAGCGAAACCAGCAAGGGCGCACACAATAGGATAATTACGGAAATAGAGGCAAGGTCTATCGGTCCAGGATTCATCAGCGGGCGTCTCCGGTGTCGCGAAGTTCCTGAGGCAAGAAGTTATGGATCTGGCGTTTTTCCCGACATTGGGGGGCCGAGGCTTCCGCCGCACTCACGTTCATCTTGTCCTGGTCCGTCTATCTCTCTATTAAAAATAGCGAATTATTTATTGAAACTCAATAACATAAATCAAATTCCCCATACTTGTCAAGGAATATGCGGGGAAAAGTATCCTACAATTACCGATATAACAGACAGAAAGATTCCGGGCAAGCCGGAATGACAGTCCCTCATATCAATGCCTACATTTTGTCATTCCCGTTCTCCTCGGCGAATCCGCCCGTGTGCGGACAAGTGAAACGCGTCGGGAATCTTTCTTCCCGCCGCCTTGTTCTTACCCCATGGCTGAAAGTTTACGAAAAGCAAGCACCCCCTTTGATGCTACTCGTATCTTCTCAGGTCCTCCTCGGATAGACCGAAGTAGTGGCCGACTTCATGGATGAGGGTCTTGCGAATCTGATCGAGAAGTTCCTCCTCGGACGAGCAGATCATCTCTATATTTTTCTGGTAGAGGGTTATCTTGTCCGGCAAGGGGTAGGGAATATCAAAGAAGCCCCCTTTATGAGGATAGGGCACCCCGCTGAAAAGGCCGAGCAGCAGGCCTCCTCTCCCGCCGACCCGCTCAAGATCATGGGTCCCCGGAAGGTCCTCCACGATTATCGTGATATTCGTGAAGTACTTCGTATACTCTTCCGGCAGAGTCTCGATGGCCCTATCGACCAATTTTTCGAAATGTTCCCTGCTCGTCCTGTATGCCACGTACCTATTTTAACCTGAAAAGGGCTTTTAACCACGGAGACACAGAGTCACAGAGTTTAAAAATAAGAGAAAAGTCCGGAATAATACGTCCTCGTGAAGAACCCTGCGGCAGAGACCGCAGGGCGTAATAATTATCAAATCTGGGACAACAAAACTTTCTTGTATTTCTTCATTTGCTCCGTGACTCCGTGTCTCTGTGGTTATTACTAAGGATTGACGCGCCCGAGTTCTTCAAGCAGGGGGGCCTGCCCCTTGTTGATCTTCCCTTTAGCTTCCTCCACGCCCAACCACATCGCACGATCGATCTCGGGGAATTCCTGCTGTCTGCCGGATCTGGGAGGCCACTCCATCGAAAACGTGTTGCTCCTGATTGCCTCCGGATCGCAATCGCCTTCGACCGCCCACGCATGGACGAGCTTGCCGCTCTTCAGCCTTACCGGCGCAAGTGGAATAAAGTTCCCCGAGATCGGGAGCCCTGTTTCCTCTTCGAACTCCCGCCGGGCAGCCGAGAGCGCGTCTTCCCCCGGATCGATTTCGCCTTTGGGGATCGACCATGCGCCAAGGTCCTTCTTTGCCCACAACGGCCCTCCGGGGTGAACGAGAAAAACCTCAAGGCCGCTTTTGCGCTTCCGGTAGAAAAGAATGCCTGCACTGATCTTTGCCATACCTTTACACCTTCACGTTCAGCACCGGCAGGCCGAGTCGCTGCCTCTTATTTTCTCCCTTGAAGAGCTCCCCTTTCCTCTGCGGGGCATCGCCCCTTTCTCCCTCGTGCTGCGTCTGGAGCTTAGTGGGAAGACTCGATGCGTGGTGGACCGCATATTTCCCGAACTTCTCTGATACCTTATCGACGGCGCTATAGATCTTCGAGAACTTCTCTATCTTTGCGGTGTCGTCAAACAGCGTATACTGGACCGTCGTATCCGGTACCAGCCCGGTAAGGACAACCCCGGTCTGGCGATACCGGTTACCGGCATGGTAGATTTGCTCGAAGCCTTCCCGCAAAGGCTTGAAGAGATCGATAGGATACGCAGTAGGTCTGCTCAATTTCAGCTCCAGGCCGGCATCCCTGAACTCCTGAGTGCGGAGAAAGAGGATGAGCCTTGTTGCCGAAAGCCTGTAGCGCCGCGCCTTGATGCAGGCGTTTTCGAGGTTCTTCGAGAGTTGTGCAAAGACAAAGGTCTCGTCGTCGGACGGAGGCGTGAAGGTCTTTGTCTTGCTGATCGACTGATAGCTGCTCTTCGATTCAGTCACGACCGGATAGACGGACCTTCCGTTCAGCTCATGCCAGATCTCCTGATAGGGTTTGGAGAGATGTTTCTGTATGAACTGCTCGTCCTTTTTTGCGAGCTGAAGGGCTGTGGTGATGCCGAACTTCCTAAGAAATGCGGCGGTATTCGGCCCGATCCCCCAGACCTTTTCGACCGGCAGCTTTTCGATATACAGATGGATGTCCCTGCCCGGGATAAGGGTTAGTCCGTGCGGTTTGTTATGCTTCGAGCCTATCTTTGCCAGGACCTTCGAGAGGCTGACGCCGACCGACACCGTGATCCCCAATTCCGTTCCGACCGTCTCCTGCATCTTCTTTGCGATCATACCGTAAGGGCCGTGGAAACTCCTCCTCAGGCCTGTGAGGTCCACAAACGCCTCATCGATCGAATACTCCTCCACGTCCGGCGAGAACCGCCTGAGTATCTCGAACATCCGGACCGAAAAAAGGCTGTAGGTCTCGTAATCAGAAGGGACTATCACGGCGTCGGGGCAGATCTTCTTCACGTCATAAAGACTCACTCCCCTCGTGATCCCCTTCGCCTTCGCCTCATAGCTTGCCGCAGCGACGATCCCGCGCTCCTTGCCGGTGATCACCGGTCTGCCCCTGAGTTCGGGGTGGACCGCCTGCTCGCAGGAGGCGAAAAAGGCGTCGGCGTCCAGATGGAGGATCGCCCTCGGCCAGGAACGTATGGTGAGAGGTTGCGTGGTCATGGGATGTTGGTAGGGGCATGGCATGCAATGCCCCTACATCATCGCGAGCGGCCCTCGACCATCTTCTGGAGCTTATATGCAGTA
The DNA here is from genome assembly GCA_021814065.1 of Nitrospirota bacterium. Taxonomy (GTDB): domain Bacteria; phylum Nitrospirota; class Thermodesulfovibrionia; order Thermodesulfovibrionales; family UBA6898; genus Sulfobium. Next base: position 10,184 of record JAKAIZ010000102.1, read on the forward strand.
ATATGGGTCTTGATAACTGTCAAGTTTATCCGCCTGTATCTGCGGAAAAGACCCCACGTGCCATACAGTGCAGAGAGTGCGACGACCAGGTAAAAAAGTTCACCAAGAAATTTCAGGTAAATCATTTTTGTTCCTCCTTGTGATTTAATAAGCATTCAGCCATAATTGAAATCCCCGTTATGTCAGGTCGTCATGCCCGAGGACTGCAGGCGGGCATCCATTTCCAAGGCTGCACTGGATTCCCGCCTTCGCGGGAATGACGGGCAGGATTTGAAGCTCATAGACGGGTTCAGCACAATCTTTTATTTGCCCTTTTCTACTGAAAGCTGACCGCTGAGGGCTGATAGCTGATTCTTTCACCTGTATTTCCTCACAACCGCCGTCACCACGCCGGCGATCTTGAGCTCCTTTTTCGGCCGTATCGGCTTATAGTTGGGGTTTGCTGGGATGAGGGCCACGTTTTCCCCTCTTTTTTTTAGATATTTCATCGTCCATTCGCCGTCTACCTCGGCAATTACGATATCGCCGCTCTTCGGCGTCTGCCCTTTGTCGACGAGCACCATATCCCCGGGCAGTATCCCGGCCCCTGACATCGAATCGCCGGACACCTTCAGGAGGAAGGTGGCCTCCGGGTTCTGGATAAGGAGGCTATCGAGGGAAAGGGTGTCGACCAGTTCTTCCTCGGCCGGGCTGGGGAAGCCCGCCTCCACCGTGCCGAGTATCTTCACCGGCGAAGCGATCGACCCCGGGATGAGCCTCCCCTTCGCGTCCTTTTCGAGGACCTTGAGCGCCGCAAGCTTATTGACAAGCTTGTAGACCGCGTTCTTCGACCGGAGACCGGTCATCTCCCCGATCTCAGAGAAACTCGGCATCCTGCCGCTACGGGAGTAAAACCGGGATATCTCCCTCACCCTCGACCGCAGCTTTTCTTCTTTTGTGTCTTTCATGATTCTATTGTAAGGTGAACGATAGTTCACTGTCAAGGTGAATAATGAAAACTGGAAGGTTACAAATGCGATTTTTATAATTTCGTCATTCCGGCTCGTCCGGTCTCCTCAGCGACTCGCCGGGGCGAGAATCTTTCTTTGTAGGGGCAACCCTGTGTGGTTGCCCTGTTTTTGATGGGTGCGCATTAATCCTGGAGCGGCCACTCAGGGCCGCCCCTACAAAGCAAAATCTATTTAATGATGCCCTTTATGGCCTCCGGCTGAAGACCCGAGGTCAACCATTTCGACCTTGCCGGTCCCGAGATAGTATTCGGCGCCGACAATCTGGAGTTTGCCCTCATGTACGAGTTCGCTCACGACCTTGCTCTTCATAACGTTATTGTAGGTGTTCCTGACATTTTCCTGTATTGCAAGGTCCAGGGTCCCTTCCCGGCCCTTACCTGCTTTCCTGGCCGTCTTGACAGCAGGCATGATCTTTTTCAGGATCGCACCGATATTGCCCTCCATCTCGCCTTTTGAGTCGAGGGCCGCCGTGACCGCTCCGCACTGCTCATGGCCGAGGATGACGAGAAGCGGCGTGTGAAGATGCTCCACTCCGTACTCGATACTTCCCAAAGTAAGGGGACCCACGACGTTCCCGGCGTCCCTGATGATGAAGATGTCCCCCAGTCCCTCGTCGAAGATGAGCTCAGGGGAAACCCTGGAGTCCGCGCAGGAAAGGACCGTTGCAAAGGGACTCTGCCCTTTCGTGAGTTCCTGTCTTCTGGCGTCACCCAGATCTTTTTTGGCAAGTTCCCCTGACACAAACCGTTTATTACCGTCGAGCAGTTTGTTTAGAGAGTCTTCCCCCGCTCCTGCATACACCACCCCGGCGACAGCGACCGTCAATAAAAGAATGATAAAGACCTTTGATACCCGCACTTTCGAATCCTCCTTCTGTATTTTTTTTTAAAAAAAAAGGCCCTCAAAGAGGGCCCCGTTACAACTTCATATTTTTATATTATTTTTTGTTACGCAGCTTCAGCTTTTTTCGCCTTCTTCGCAGCGGCCGCCGCAAATACCTCCTGCGCATTGAACGTGCCGTTGATCGCCTGTACCGGACACTTCGCAGTGCAGATGCCGCAGCCGATGCATTTGTCTTTGTTGATC
>JAKAIZ010000103.1 GCA_021814065.1 Nitrospirota bacterium
AGAAAGGAGAAGAGTCTATGAAATTCAAGCCACTGAAGGACAGGGTTTTCGTGAAGTACTCCGAAGAGGGCGAGAAGACCCCGGGCGGTCTTTATATCCCTGACTCCGCCAAGGAGAAACCCCAGAAGGGTGTTGTTGAGGCGGTAGGGTCGGAGGTGAAAGACGTAAAGGTCGGAAACACAATCCTCTTTGACAAGTATTCGGGATCGAAGATAAACATCGATAACAACGAATACCTGATCATAAAGGAAGAAGACATCCTCGGCATCGTCGAAGGATAGGGCTGTCCCTAAAAAAATCATTTCATACACTATATAGGAGGAAATACAGATGGCAAAACAGCTTCTATTTGATGAGGAGGTAAGGACCACGATATTAAAGGGCATCACCATGCTCACCAACGCGGTCAAGGCCACCCTCGGCCCCAAGGGCAAAAACGTCATCATCGACAAGAAATACGGCGCTCCCACGATCACAAAGGACGGCGTCACGGTTGCAAAAGAGATCGAGCTGAAAGACCCTTTTGAGAACATGGGCGCTCAGCTTGTAAGGGAGGTGGCAAGCAAGACCTCTGACGTTGCCGGCGACGGAACGACAACAGCGACCGTCCTGGCCCATGCAATTTACAGCGGCGGGATCAAACACGTGGTAGCCGGTTCAAACCCCATGGACATAAAGAGGGGCATCGAAAAAGCGGTAGAGGCAGTCGTGACAGAGCTCAAGAAGATCAGCAAGCCCGTGCAGGACAAGAAGGAGATCGCGCAGGTCGGCACCATCTCGGCAAACAACGACTCGACGATCGGCGAACTTATCGCCGACGCGATGGACAAGGTAGGCAAGGACGGCGTCATCACGGTGGAAGAAGCCAAGAGCATGGCGACGGCCCTCGATGTCGTCGAAGGGATGCAGTTCGACAGGGGATATATCTCACCGTACTTCATCACCGACCCCGACAGGATGGAATGCAATCTCGAAGACGTCTTCATACTCCTGAACGAAAAGAAGATCTCCTCGATGAAGGACCTTCTCCCGATCCTTGAGCAGACAGCGAAGATGGGCAAGCCGCTCATGATCATCTCCGAGGAAGTCGAGGGTGAGGCACTTGCGACACTGGTCGTCAACAAACTGAGGGGCACCATTCAGGTATGCGCAGTCAAGGCGCCCGGCTTCGGCGACAGGCGCAAGGCGATGCTCGAAGACATCGCGATCCTGACCGGCGGTACGGTCATCTCCGAAGACCTCGGCATCAAGCTCGAGAGCGTAAAGCTGAATGATCTCGGAAGGGCGAAAAAGATCACCGTCGACAAGGAAAACACCACGATCGTCGAGGGAGCGGGAGATGCCGCCAAGATCCAGGGCAGGGTGAAACAGATCAAGGCCCAGATCGAGGAGACAACCTCCGACTACGACAGGGAAAAACTCCAGGAGCGTCTCGCGAAGATCGTCGGCGGAGTCGCGGTCATCAACGTAGGGGCGGCCACCGAGACGGAGATGAAAGAGAAGAAGGCGAGGGTCGAAGACGCCCTTCACGCAACCAGGGCCGCGGTCGAAGAAGGCGTTGTCCCCGGAGGCGGTGTTGCGCTTCTCCGCTGCGTCGGCGCGCTGAAAGGCCTGAAGCTCGACAACCATGACCAGACGGTCGGCGTCGACATCCTGAAGAGGGCGCTCGAAGAGCCGATTCGCCAGATAATCAATAACACCGGATTGGAGCCGTCTGTGATTGTCGACAAGGTCAAGGGCTCGAAAGATGCAAACTACGGGTTCGATGCCGCCGGCGAAGAGTATGTGGATATGCTGAAGGCCGGCATCATCGATCCGACGAAGGTGACGAGATATGCGCTCCAGAATGCATCCTCGGTCGCTTCACTGATGCTCACCACCTCCGTGATGATCACGGATCTGCCTGAGGAAAAACCTGAAATGCCTGCAATGCCTCCCGGCGGCGGCATGGGCGGAATGTACTAAGCCGTTTAAAGACGAATCCCGGAAAGCGGGGCCATGCCCCGCTTTCTTTCTTTGTTCATAGCGTGCCGTGAATCCTTTTTCGACCCCCCGGTTTTCCTTTACATTTTTCGAGGGTCTTTGTCATGCTAATCCTATGAAGAAGAATATTGTTCTCATATCCGTTATGATTATTGTCCTGGCCGGTTCCTATGCCGCCTTCGAGATGCTCGTGCCCGCTCAGAACGTAAACAAATACACGGAAATCGAGATCCCGAAGGGCGCGACTTTCAGGGAGGCAGTCGATATCCTTTCGGCCCAAAAGCTCATCAGGGACGGGAAGATCTTCCTGTTATTAGGCAGGCTGACCGGCGCTGACAGAAAGATCAGGGCCGGCTTTTATTCGATCTGGGCCAATATGAGTCCCCTTGACATATTCAAAATCATCCTCAGGGGCCGTATCATCGAGTATCAGATAAAGGTCCTCGAAGGAGACTCGCTCGTCGAGATTGCGGACGCGTTCGTCAAAACGGGAATTACCACGAATGAGGATTTTATGAAGCTCGCGCACGACCCCGGCTTCCTCGAGTCATATGATATCGACAGCCCCAGTGTCGAAGGGTATATATTCCCTGACACATACACCATCCCCAAAGGGGTCGGCCTGGAAGAGGCACTTGGCGTGATGATCGACAAGATGCGGGAGAAATATTCGATCAACCTCTCGGAGGAGACCGAACAGCGCGGCATGACCGAGGCAGAAGTCCTCACGCTCGCCTCCATTATTGAAAAGGAGGCGGTAAAAGATGAGGAGAGACCGTTGATATCTGCGGTCTATCATAACAGGCTGAAAAAACACATGCCCCTTCAGGCCGATCCGACATCCATCTACGGAATAAAAAGTTCGAAAGAAAGGATCACGATGACAGACCTTCGTCGGAAAACACCTTACAATACATATGTCATCAATGGACTGCCGCCCGGACCAATCGCATCCCCGGGTCTGAAGTCTATAGAGGCAGCCCTCCACCCGGCAGAGGTGCCGTATCTTTATTTCGTCTCGAATAATGACGGGACGCATACATTTTCGGTCACGCTCGCCGAGCACGAGGCTGCCGTTAAGGCATATCGTGAAAAAAAGAAGATGGAGGAAGAAGGGGAAAGAGACTTGACAGCGTCGCGCGCGCCGGTCGAACAGTCCATCCCGAAAGAGGAAGAATGAACATATGAGTATGCCTGCGAAGAGGAGAAAGACGAAAACCATACATGTCGGTCCTGTTGCGATAGGGGGAGCAAATCCGATATCCGTCCAGTCAATGACGAAGACCGATACCCGGAACGCTAGTGCAACGGCAAGGCAGATCAGGACACTCGAAAAGGCGGGCTGCGAGATCATAAGGATCGCTGTCCCCGACATGGACGCGGCGGAGACGCTCGGAAAAATCAAACGGTCCGTATCGATCCCGATTATCGCCGATATCCACTTCGACTGGAAACTGGCGCTCGAGGCTGTCCAGCAGGGGATCGACGGGCTGAGGATAAATCCTGGCAACATCGGCGCAAGGTGGAAGGTGGAAGAGGTCGTCACAGCGGCGCGTGACAGGCAGATTCCGATCAGGATCGGAGTGAACGCCGGATCGCTCTCCAAAAAACTCCTCGCAAAATATCGCCACCCTTCCCCCGAGGCGCTGGTCGAAAGCGCGGCGCAGCATATCGAAATTCTCGAGTCCCTGCGCTTCAGGGACATCAAGGTTTCCCTGAAGGCATCGAACGTGCCGACCACGGTTGATGCATACCGCCTCTTTTCAAAAAAATTCAGGTACCCCCTCCACATCGGCATATCCGAAGCGGGACCTTCCTTTACCGGCATGATAAAGAGCTCAGTCGGCCTCGGTATCCTTCTTGCGGAAGGCATCGGCGATACCGTTCGTGTCTCTCTCTCCGCAGAACCGGCAGAGGAAGTGAGGGTAGCCTTCGAGATACTCAAGTCCCTGGGACTGAGGGAAAAAGGGGCGAACATCGTTTCCTGCCCAACGTGCGGCAGATGCGAGATCGACATACGCGGACTTGCGGCCAAGGTGGAGAATCTGCTGAAAGATGTCCATAAGCCCATAACAGTTGCCGTGATGGGTTGCATTGTAAACGGCCCGGGCGAGGCGAGAGAGGCGGATGTCGGTATCGCTGGCGGAAAAGGCACCGGCCTGCTTTTCAAGAAAGGCAAGATCGTCCGGAGGCTTAAAGAGAGCGAACTGCTTGAGGCACTGAAGGAAGAGATAGAGGAGTAGCCCGAATCACTTTTTTGTCATTTTGCATGAGACGTTAGAGCGAAGAGCTACCTACGCCCGCGCTTCAGTTGCCCAGGCCCTTCATCCACCAGAGTTCGGGGTAGGTCTTCTTGATGCCGGCCAGGAGTTCAGGGTCCCGGATAGAGATCTTGATCTTCCCTGCCTGCTCACGGAACCAATCGTCAAAGGGCCGCTTCGCTGCAGCAATCGCCTCCACCAAATAGGTCTTGTCCTTCTTTCCCGCCAGACGTATCACCCGGTAATCTGCATCGCTCTCGATGATGTAGCGATGCAGTTCACCTGCCGGGAGTGTCTCCAGTATGGCGATGAGGGGGTCTTTCATCCCGACTTCAGGTTTCGGCATATATTTTTGCAGGGCATCGGCAACGGCATGCTCCTTGTCTTCCACCTCAATGACAGAAGCCTTCAACCCCAGTTTCTCAGCTGCCTTCGCGAAAGGCATTCCCCCGTGAACGAGGCGGTACGCCCTCTCGATGAGCGCCCGCTCTTTCTTATGGATCTCGGTGCTCCTGCTGTAGAAGGCATGGAGCTTCCTGTTGATCATCCGCGGTCTCAGGTAGAGCCGCTCATAGGAGACCCTATAGATGCCGAATACCTTTTTGATCTCTTCGAGGATTTCAGGGGCCTTGGTGTTTTCATCCACATACCGGCTGAACTCAGAAATCTCCGCCGGTGAGACGGTTACGCCGTTGAGGGATGAGACTTCGCATTCAATCGCGTCATTGATCAGGGCCACCAGGACGGCGCCATTATTCGTGCCGGTGTTTCCGTAGGCTCTCTCGATACCTTTTCTGCAGACTATTTCTATCCTGTATAGTGAGGTTTTGCCTACAATCGCGACAACCCCCTCAGCCTTCAACCCGGCTGCATCGGCGCCAACTCCCGAAACCAGGCCGAGCAGGATCAGTAACATTGCGCCTATGGTTCGCCCTGCCCGCAACTCTACTTCAGTTCTTCCTGTGCAGATAGTAATGACCGGGAGCGTACTCCTCGTTTGTGTTCAGATAGCCAGCATTATGCCCGCCTATGGCGTATACTTTGTTGTTTACAGCTACCACCGCATGGGCCTCTCTGGCCATCGGCATGGCTGCCCTCGTTCCCCAGGTATTGGTAACCGGATCGTATTCCTCGTTTGTGTTCAGCAAAGAAAAACCATCAAACCCGCCTATGGCGTAGACCTTATTATTCGCCGCCGCTGCCGCAAAAAAATATCTGGCCGTCGGCATGGATGTCTTTGTTGTCCAGATATTGGCAGCCGGATCGTACTCCTCGTTCGCGCTCAGAGAGCTGAGACCATTAGGCGTCCCGCCTATGGCGTATACTTTGTTGTTTACAGCTACCACCGCAAGATAACCTCTGGCTGTCGGCATGGCTGTCTTTGTTGCCCAGGTATTGGCAACCGGATCGTACTCCTCGTTTGTGTTCAGATAGCCAGCATTATACCCGCCTATGGCGTATATCTTGTTGTTCACTACCGCTGCCGCAAGATAACGCCTGGCCGTCGGCATGGCTGTCTTTGTTGCCCAGGTATTGGCAACCGGATCGTACTCCTCGTTTGTGTTCAGAAAGCCGTTAATACTATTATACCCGCCGCCTATGGCGTATACCTTGTTGTTCACTACCGCTGCCGCAAAATAACGTCTGGCTGTCGGCATGGCTGTCTTTGTTGCCCAGGTATTGGCAACCGGATCGTACTCCTCGTTTGCGTTCAGAAAGCCGTTAATACTATTATACCCGCCGATAGCGTAGACTTTGTTGTTTACAGTTACCACCGCATGCGCTTCTCTGGCTGTCGGCATGGCTGACTTCGTTGTCCAGATTCCAGTTCCGACCACGTAATCCCCTGTGTACGTATACCCCGCCGGAGGAGTCGTTGTTTCCCCAAGGACCATGAACCCCGAAGGCACACCTCCGCCTGCGCCCGTATGCGTATGCCCAGGGTCTGTGCCGCTTGTTACATTCGGTCCCGATATCGCCCCTGCACTTGAGATCGTACCGGTGAAGCTCTTGTTTCCCCCTATCGACTGGTCTGTTGTCAAATCCACATACCCGCTGCTCAGGCTCGGCAGATCGGTAAATTGTATGCCGCCCACTCCCTAGGCGCCTGCTCCTGTGCTGCGCAGATACTGCCCTGACGTCGATGGGGCTGTAGACGTCCCTGTCCCCCCGTTGGCCGTCCCAAGGATGCCGCTTACGCCCGTAGGCTCGCAGGTAGCCACCCCGCCGGTGGAATCAATAGCCCGCATGGCATACCCCGTCGAGCATGTGGCCGTTATCCGCTTCTGATACTGACCGCCAATCACGGCAGAGGTCTGCGATGTGCCGTCGGGAAAGGTAATGCCGTCTGTTCCGGGCGTGCCTGTTATGTCAAGGCCACCCGACATCTCTACCGGTCCTGCCGTTGCTACACCGCTGGATAAAAAAACGAATGCCAATAATACGAAAATTCCCTTCATCATAAGACCTCCTCCTCCCTTATTCAAGAACACCATAGTAATCGGGAAACCGCTATAAAAAAAGGCACGGCGCCTATTCCGGGCACCATGCCTCCACATTGAATTTCCTTTTCCTGATAAACAGAGAAGAAATGACTGACCAACCCAATGCCGGACATAATTTCACGCTTTTAGTGATCCCACATCTTCTATCAAGTGATTGAATATATGCAGTCCGGGAGATATTGTCAAGACTATTCATAAGACGATCAAATCATAACTTTAGAGCGCAGTACGCCCTCGGCAAAAAAGTAAACGGACTTCCTTCCTAGACATCTTACGCAACCGAAGAGAACCGTTCGGCCATTTATTTTGGATAGAGACCCGCACTCTTCGAGAAATTTGCGCTGTTCTCTCCCCTTTCTTTCCGTGATAAGATGATCGTAAGAGGTGATCAAGATGAAGGTACTGCTTGCGACAGACGGATCGGAATATTCGGAAGGGGCGGCGAGATTTCTTACCCGTTTCAACTTTTCCAAGAAAGACGAGATCATTGTCTTGCACGTGGTCAGCGAAATTCCGTACGAAGACGACTACAGCGCGCAAGTCATGCGGGCAATCAAGAGAGTCGCCCCGAAGATCCTGCATGCCTCAGCGCAAATACTGGGGCCTCTCAACGCAAACGTCGTTACGGTCGAAGAAGAAGGCTACCCGGACACAACGATTATAGAAAAGGCTGGCGACTACGGCGCCGACCTGATCGTGATGGGGGCAAGGGGAGTAAAGGGAATGCAGATACTTTTTCTGGGGAGCGCGACAAGGGCGGTTGCAATCAATTCCGCGATACCGGTGCTTGTCTTTAAGCGCCCTTCATGGAAGGAATCAGACAATCTGAAGGTCATCTTTGCCACAGACGGGTCCCCGACCGCCGATGCTGCAGGACAATTCCTTGCTTCGTTGCCTCTGCCGGCAGAAACAGAGGTCACGGTACTGCACACCGCGTTTTCCTTCGTACCGGACATCCCTGAAAAATACATGAAGGAAGTACGCGAAGAGCTCACGGCAAAACCGTCCACCTACAAAAAGTCGGAGCGGATCTTTGAACAGGCTCGAACGTCTCTGGGCGGCAGCTTCAGTAAGATCGATTACCTGCTCAGGACAGGCGACCCCTCACGCGAAATATTGAGCATGGAGAAAACGCTTCAGGCCGACATGATCGCCGTAGGGTGCAGGGGGTTAAGGGGAATGAAAGGCATGATGGGGAGCGTCTCCAGAAGGATACTGGGCAACTCCGAATCCTCTGTCCTGATCGGAAAACCCTGCGCAAAGACAGATATGCCGCGAGAATCGGGTATCAGCTGAGCAATGTCGCCTTTAATCTGATTTCTGTTCCGGCCAGAGCCACCGATACCGGACAACCCTTCTTCGTCGCCTCTGCGAGTTCCTGAAATTTCTTTTCGTCTATCCCTGAGACCTTAGCCTGCGTCTCGAGTTCGATCGTGGTTATCTTGAACCCTTCTCCAACCTTGTCTATATGCACTTTCGCATCGGTGTGAATACGTTCCGGGCTGAATCCGGCCTTTTCTATAAATAGCGAAAACGCCATAGAGAAACATCCGGCATGGGCAGCGCCTATGAGTTCCTCCGGGTTCGTTCCGGTGCCGGATTCGAAACGGGACGCAAATGAGTAAGGCCCTTCAAAGGACCCGCTTCCCGTCTTCATCGTCCCCTTCCCTTTCGCCAAATTGCCTTCCCAAATCGCTTCTGCTTTCCTTACCGGCATGCTCCACCTCCTGAATTTCAGCTCACCTTTATTTAAAAAAACATATTCGGTTGCGTAAAGACATGCTGAAAAATAGCCATAGTCGAGGCTCCACTAATAGCGACAGACAGATCAAGCTACCTCTGGAGAAAAAGCCCCGCACCAGGTTTGCGTTTACGTAAATCAGAATCAAATCTTGCCGATTGTATGGCGTTTTTCAGCATGTCTTTACGCATCTTCCACCAACATAACTATTTATGTATTACTAAGAACTTTCGATTTTATAAGCTATCTATTACCTTCCTGAGCTTTTCCCTCACCTGGCCGGCAACCTCCCCGAGCCTCGGATTTTCGACCGCCCGCATAGATGCGACAGGATCAACGGCTGCCACCTCAATCTGCCCGGCTGCAAGCTCCTGGACGACCACGTTGCAGGGGAGCATAGTACCGATTTTGTCTTCGAACTCAAGTGCCTTGTGTGCGAATGAGGGGTTGCAGGCACCGAGGATCTTATAGTTCCTGAAATCGGCACCGAGTTTTTCCTTCATTGTCTTTTTCACATCAATCTCGCTAAGAATGCCGAAGCCCTCTTTCTTCAGTTCCTCAGTAACCCTTTTGAGGCCCTCCTCAAAAGACGTCTTGAGGGTCTTGCTGAAATAGTATTTCACCGGAAACCCCACTTCTTTACAGGATTAGGCCTAATCTTCCTCTGTCATCATATGTATCATGGAACCAGCCCGCCGTCAACCTCATTAGATCCCGGCGCTGCTTCTTCCCGGACCGGACGTTTGTGATACAATACCCGTGAAAGCGCCGCATATGGAACTGATCAGAATACCGCGCATTATGCAGGACACCTGCAGAAAACACCTTCAGAAGGGAAGGTCGATAGGCTTCGTTCCGACGATGGGTGCCCTTCATGAGGGCCACCTGAGTCTTATAAAGAGATCAGAAATGGAAAATGACGTGACTGCGGTCAGTATCTTCGTAAATCCGACACAGTTCGGTCCGGCTGAGGACCTCGACAGATACCCGCGTGATATCGAAGGCGACTCAAAAAAAATAAGGGAACTGGAGGCCGATATCCTCTTCCTGCCCGATGACCGCATCATGTATCCCCCCGGGTTTACGACGTTCATAGATGTCGAGAAGATCTCCGGAAAGCTCTGCGGGGAATCCAGGCCTGGTCATTTCAAAGGAGTCGCGACCGTCGTCTCGAAACTGTTGAACATCGTGCGCCCCACAAGGGCATATTTCGGTCAGAAGGACTTCCAGCAGAGCGCAGTGATTAAGAGGCTCGTAAAAGACCTGAATTTCGACGCCGAGGTCGTCGTCTGTCCGACTATAAGGGAGCATGACGGTCTCGCAATGAGTTCGAGGAACGCCTACCTGAACGAGGGACAGCGCCAAGCGGCCACTGCACTGTTCCGCTGCCTCACCGCGGCGTCGCGGGCGATACTGTCCGGAACACGCTCTCCTGCTAAAGTCAGGGAAATGATGCATGCCGTGCTTTCAGGGCAACAGCTGATAACCGCGATAGAGTATGCGGATGTCTATGATCCCGAAACTCTTGACCCCATCGACGAGATCAGGGGTGAAGCGCTGCTTGCAGTAGCAGCCAGGCTCGGCAGCACAAGACTCATCGACAACATGCTGGTGAATACGTAGCTGCGAAGTCTTATAATTGAAAAGGCATTACTCTGAAAATTTCCCCTCGCCCCTCTTTGCCAAAGAGGGGTCTTATTCCTCCCTTTGGCAAAGGGAGGTTAGGAGGGATTTTGTTGATCGAAGTCCGCATTATTTTGAGGCTGTCGTTATTTCTTGTACAGCCCCTTCACGCTCGGGAAGAGGCCGATATCCGTATGGGGCAGGAAAAGGGCAGACATATATTCGTCCATGAACCCCCTCGATACCGAGAGTTCCATGTAGGTCATCTTTGAGGCGATCTCCTCCGCTTCCCGGCGCATCTGTCCGGACAAAAGGCAGAGATACGCCCCTGCTATGGAAGTGTTGCCTATGAAGGCAAACTTCTCTTTTGGAAGGTCCGGCAGCATACCTATCATGATAGCCTTGTCCACATTGAGATAATTGCCGAAGCCGCCGGCGATATAAATGCGTTCCACGATATCCAGCGAAAGCCCGATTTCCTTCAGTAAGACCGACACACCCGCATAGAGGGCCGCCTTCGCGCGGATCACATTCTCGATGTCCACCTCGGTAAGGACGATGTCCTTCCGCTCTCCGCGATAGAGGACGAATTCAGGCCCTTCCTCGCCGGTCCTGATCCTGTCGGTGCCGAGGTCTCTCCTCAGTTTGCCCTTCTGGTCTATCGCGCCGGAGAAGAAGAGTTCCGAGATCGCGTCTATCATGCCTGAGCCGCATATACCTGAAGGAATAGTGTTTCCGACCACGCCGAGCGAAGGTTCAAAATTCGAGGGGGCGATCTTTACCGACTCGACCGCGCCCTCCGTCGCCCGCATGCCGTGCCGTATGCCGCTGCCTTCGAAACACGGCCCCATCGAACACGCCGCGGTCATCATCCAGTCGTTGTTACCTACCGCGATCTCGCCGTTCGTCCCGATGTCCATGAAGAGAGCGACCTCAGGGTTCTTGTACATCTTCGAGGCGAGGACCCCCGCCACGATATCCCCTCCGACATAACTCCCCACGTTCGACATCGTATACACCGGAGCCTGAGAATTTATCTTCAGCCGGGCGGTGCCAGCCCTCCAGACCGGATAGTTGTTGACAGTCGGAATGTAGGGCTCTTCCCTGATGGAAGCGGGATCGAGCCCCCAAAAGATTTGCGTCATCGTCGTGTTCCCCGAAATAACCGCAGAGTCGATGTCTTGGACATCGATGCCGTTTTTTTCTATGATCGGCGCCAAAAGGTCGTTTATGTCGTTCAAGATCGCGTTTCTCAGATCCTGAAGTCCACCTCCCTCCGTCGCATAGACGATCCTCGTGATCACGTCATCCCCGAATCGCATCTGCGAATTATAGGTCATTCCGGCATCGACCAAAGTACCGTCGGCACAATTCACCACATATACAACGACCGTTGTCGTCCCGATATCGACCGCAACCCCGTAATGGTGCGCCTTGCATACCGCAGAAAGCCCTATCGCTTCGTGTTTTTCAGTGTAGGAAAGACAGACTTCCCACGACGCGTCCCTGAGGGCCTTCGGCATGGCAAGGATAAATGCATGTGAGAAAACCATATCCCGGATACCTTTTTCATCAAGCGCCCTTTTGAGCCTTTCGAGATCACCCGTATTGTCCTGGATCGACGGAGGGGTGAGCTTCAGCACGATCTTGCGGACTGTGGGAGTAAGCGCAGGATCGATCGAATGCAGATAAGCAAGCAGGTCCTTCGTCTTCGAAAGCGCGATCTTGTCCCCTATGATGAGTTTCGATTCCTCGGGGATCTCGATGAGAACGTCGCCTTCCGGTATGGTCTTGCAGGCGAGCGCGAATTTCTCTTCGATC
>JAKAIZ010000269.1 GCA_021814065.1 Nitrospirota bacterium
TTTCCCCGGCCATCGCAGTGCCCCGGCCGAACGGTACCTCCCCATAAGGACGATGTCGAGCGCCGTTGCCGGGAAATTAGGGTCGATGTTCTGCTGCTGCGGCAGGTACCCGAAGGCGCCGTCTTCCGTGAGAAGCGACTCGGGGCTCCGGCCGAAGACGCTTACGGTCCCTGTTGTGGGCCTGAGAAGGCCCAGGACAGTCCTGATCAGAGTGGTCTTGCCGCCGCCGTTCGGACCGACGATCCCCAGGAAGATGCCCTCATCGAGTGACAAGTGAATGTTCTTGAGGACCTCTTTTCCCTTGATGACGACCGAGAGGTCTTCCATCTTGATCGCGCGGCTCATCCCATCGCCTTTTTCATGAGAGCCAGATTATATCTCATCATACCGATATAGCTCGCCCTTTCTTTTTGACCGCCTATCGGGTCGAGCATGAGCACCCTGCCGCCCGCCTCCCGCGCGATCGCCTCGGCCATCCTTGGGCTGAATTGAGTTTCGGCGAAGACGACTCTTATTTTCAGGCGGCGGATTTCTCTTAGTATACGGTCGATGTGCCTCACCGTAGGCTCCTTACCCGGACCCTCCTCGATCACGCCGGCAACTGTCAGGCCGTATCTTCTCGAAAAATAATTCCATGCCGGATGGAACGTGACGTATTCCCTGGTTCTGAACGTCTTCACCGTCTCCGCGATCTGTTTGTCCAGCGCGGTGAGGACGGCGATATAGGAAGATGCCCTCTGCGCAAAGTATGAGGAATCAGCAGGGTCTACCTTCGCATATGCCTCTTCGATCTTCTTGACCATGCCGATCGCGATCACCGGGTCGAGCCAGTAGTGAGGGTCTACGTTTCCCGCTCCGTGCTTCTCGTGATCCAGCGCGTGTATCAGGGCCACGCTCCTAGAACAGTCGACGGTCACGACGTCTTTCGCCGCGGCCGCAACCAGCTTGTCGGCCCAGAATTCAAGACCTGCCCCGATCTTGATGAATATTTTCGCCTGCGATATTTCCTGCATTGTCCTAGGCGTCGGTTCGTAGGTATGCGGGCTGGCGCCAGGAGGCAGAAGGAGAGTGACGTCTACCTTGTCGCCTCCGACCTGCCTCGCAAAATCCGCAAGAGGTGCTATGCTGGCGACGACCTTCAGCTTGTTATCCGAGGCGGAGGATGCATGAGACAGAAAAAAGGCGAAAAAAAGGCCAAGGAAAAAGATCTTATTCCGTGACAGCTTCATATGGCGTACAATGAGCGCAGTACGAAAAGTCATAACGTGTCAAAAACATGTTAGAGTTTATAGCATCATCGGGGGCTTTTGCAAACGGACCTGCAGTCGCCGCCCGGTTTTGGAGTACAATAGAAGATGCCGAATTCGGGAAGATTTTCAGCGTTGTCGTACAGGGATTTCAGGCTCTTTTGGTTCGGCCAGATCATCTCTCTTTCGGGCACCTGGATGCAGTCGGTCGCCCAGGGGTGGTTGGTTTACAGCCTGACGAAATCCCCGCTTTATCTCGGGATCGTAGCGGCAGCCGCTGCTCTCCCGATCCTCCTTTTTACGCTTCTCGGAGGCGTGATCGCCGACAGGTTCCCTAAGCGAAACCTGCTTCTTCTTACCCAGGGGCTTTCGATAATCCCCGCGCTTCTGCTGGGTATCCTTACGAGTATGGGGGTCATTAAGGTATGGGAGGTCGCGCTTTTCGCGGCGCTTCTCGGGACGATTAACGCCGTGGATGTGCCGACAAGACAATCTTTCCTGATCGAGATGGTAGGCCGGGGGGACGTGGTTAATGCTATCGCGCTCAATTCAGCGGCCTTCAACGGCGCCAGGATCATAGGCCCGATGATAGCAGGGTTGTCGATAGAGTATTTTGGGCTGCCGGCATGTTTTTTCATCAACGCCGCCAGCTTTCTCGCAGTGATCTTTGCTCTTTCCCGGATGGACGCCCGCGGCGATATCCTTGTCAAATCCGAAGGCGTAGTGAGCGATTTCATGAAGGGAATAAAATTCATCATGGGAGAAAATGAGATCAAGCGTGCAATGGTGCTAATCGCGGTCTTCAGTCTTGTCGGACTTCCGTATATTACACTGCTTCCGGTATTTGCGGCCGAGGTCTTTCACCGCGGGGCCCAGGGGCTCGGCTTTTTGGTGGGCGCTTCCGGAATAGGCGCCCTGACGGCGGCGCTGGGCATCGCCCTTATGGGAAACATCGAGCACAAAACGAGGTTCATGTCGGTCGCGGGCCTCTGTTTTTCCTGCGCACTGCTGGCGTTTTCCCTCTCGAAGGTATTCTGGATCTCGCTCGTCATCATCATGATAGGGGGCTGGGGCATGGTAAGCTATCTGGCTGCTGCGAACAGTTTCATCCAGGTGTCGGTGCCTGACGAGCTGAGGGGGAGGGTGATGAGCGTCTATTCCTTCGTCTTCCTTGGTCTTGTGCCGATCGGCAATTCGATCATGGGGGTGTCCGCGGATGCGATAGGCACGACGAACGCGGTAGCCGCAGGCGGCGCAATCTGCATCCTTGTCTCTGCCGCCTTTGCAAGAGGGTACTTACGGAAAAGTCCTGAGAAAAGGGATGCGTAACGTAATTATCATAAAATCCCTCCTAACCTCCCTTTGCCAAAGGGAGGAGTTTATCCC
>JAKAIZ010000104.1:0-11529 GCA_021814065.1 Nitrospirota bacterium
CTGGTGAACTCACTCCCCTCCGTGATCTGCGCCCAAGTCAAATCAATACCATTTGGAATAGATTTTTATGTGAGGCAACGTATATCATTTCGTATCGATTCTTATGTGAGGCAACGGGGAGGAAAAAGTGACGCCCGTGGGTGTGTGCCAAAAAAAAAAGGACTTCAGTGGGAAAGCACTTCCGAATTTTGGGATAAGATGCTACAATGACAGCATGGCGGACAAGGAAGCCCCTGACGTAAAGGAGAACATCTCGGAAAAACTGAAGAACCCGCAGTGGCGGATGGGGATCGTTATCGTCCTTGTTTTTCTGGTCATGCTTATCTGGAGCCAGTATTTCGCCCCTTCCGGGCCGCAACAGTACGACGTAAGCTACACCCGGTTCATCGATCAGCTCAACGCCGGAAACATCAAGTCTGTCTCTATAAAAAAGCTCCAGGTGACGGGCGAGTTCATCAAGGGGGTAGATATCACGTACCCTGGAGAAAAGAAACCCGTGACGGTCAAGGATTTCCGGACCTATCTGCCGTCTTTTCAGGGGGAGGGGCTTCTTGCGGAGCTCGAAAAAAAGAACGTTACGATCACCGTCGAGCCGGAGGAGGGGAGGTCGCTCTTTTGGCAGTTCGTCATCGGCATCCTCCCGTGGGTGGTGATCATCGGGGTATGGATGCTGATCATGAGGAGGGCGCAGCATCAGATACAGGGCGGTCCCGGGGGGCTTTTCACCTTCGGGGCGAGCAAGGCCAAGCTCTTCGACGCAAAAAAGCCGAGCGTCACCTTTCAGGACGTAGCGGGGATGGAAAATGTGAAGCAGGAGCTCCTTGAGACGATCGAGTATCTGAAGGACCCTTCGAGGTACGCACAGATCGGGGCGAAGGTCCCGAAGGGTGTGCTTCTAATCGGCCCGCCTGGGACCGGCAAGACGCTTCTTGCCAGGGCCACCGCCGGCGAGGCGGGCGTGCCTTTTTACAGCATCAGCGCGTCGGAGTTTATTGAAATGTTTGTGGGGGTGGGCGCCTCACGCGTGAGGGACATGTTCCAGAAGGCGAAGTCGTCTCACCCGAGCATAATCTTCATCGACGAGATCGATGCGGTCGGTCGTACGCGCGGGGCGGGGCTGGGTGGTGGACACGACGAAAGGGAACAGACCCTTAACCAGCTCCTGAGCGAGATGGACGGCTTCGACCCCCATGAGGAGGTGATAGTCATTGCGGCCACCAACAGGCCTGACGTCCTCGATCCGGCGCTGCTGAGACCCGGACGTTTCGACAGACATATCGTGGTCGACAGACCGGGGTGGAAGGAACGGAAGGCGATCCTTCAGATCCACGTGAGGGACAAGATCATGTCGGACGACGTGGACCTCGAGACGATCGCCAAGGGCACGCCTGGTATGACCGGCGCGGACCTCGAAAACCTTGCGAACGAGGCGGCACTCGTGGCCTTGCGGAAGAAGAAGGAAAAAGTGGAGATGAGCGATTTCGAGGAGGCGAAGGATATCATCCTTATGGGCTCCGAGCGGGAAGATACGATCAGCGATTTCGAGAAGAAGATCACCGCCTACCACGAGGCCGGCCACACCCTCGTGGCGCGGGAGCTGCCGGGCACGGACCCTATCTATAAGGTGAGCATCATCCCGCGCGGCATGGCGATGGGCGTGACGCAGCTTCTACCGGAAGAGGACAGGCATTATTATCCGAAGGCGTATCTCGTGAACAGGCTCTGCGTGGCGCTCGGCGGCAGGAACGCCGAGAAGCTGGTCTTCAACGACGTCAGCAGCGGCGCGCAGAACGACCTGAAGGAGGCGACGTCGCTCGCCGAAAAGATGGTCGCACAATGGGGCATGAGCGACAAGGTCGGTCCGGTGAACCTCGGCAGGGGCGAGGAGCACCCGTTTCTCGGGCGCGAGCTCTCGATGCCGAAGCGATACAGCGAAGAGATGGCCTGGATCATGGACCAGGAGATCCAGAAGCTGATCAACGAGGCCGATGCTAAGGCGCAGGAGATCCTGGCCGGAAACAGGCAGGTGCTCGACGCGCTCGCCGAGGCGCTCCTGAAGGAAGAGGTCCTCGAAAAAGGACAGATCGAAAAGATCATCAAGGAAGCGAAGGGAAACGGCTCGCCTCCGGCCACTGGCTAAGCGTATGTACTTGTTTCCCGGATTCCAATCCTGAATCTCGCCATCTACCGGCGGGGGAATATCCGCTTTGCACTGAAACGAGGAGCTAATGAGGGTCACCCATTAAAGGCCACCCTGTCAAGAGCCCGCAATAATCCGCTCGTAAAAAGAGTCTTTTTACGCCTTTGTCGTCAGCTACCATCTCTTCGCTACACCTGAGGTTTTCATTCATTCGGTGTCAGCCTTGCTGCACCAGTCACCCATCAGGATCAAGGATGCTGAATCCGCGTCTCCGGACACAGCTCCCGTTTCGCCATTTGGCGAACCAGAAAACCGTCAGTGCCATACGATGTCCAAATAGTGCATCACAAGCCTCGTGGTTATTAACCAACCCATTACAGGCTCATCGCATAGGCAGCAAAGTCACCGGTAACCGGTATAAGTGGATGCAACAGCTGCCAATCAAGTCTAATGGTTATACCAACCCCACGCCCGGTTCACCGTTGCATCCGGCCCTTATGAGAAGAGCTTCTCCGGCATAAAGGCAACATTATCCCGCATGATGTAGTACGCCGCACGTGCCAGCTTATGGGCAAGTGCCTGGTGCGCCACCATGCGATTGCTCCTCTGCGACTTACGCTGAAAGTAAGCCCTTGCCTGATCATCAAAGCGTCTCGCCAACTCAGACGCCTCCGAATACGCCCATGCCAGATATCTATTGCCGTTTTTCTCGTTGCCCTTGCCTTTGGCCTTGCCGTTGCTTACCCATGTCGAGCCAACCTTCCGGCAGTAGGAAACGTAGTTGCCAACCTTTTGAAAACGGCTGATCGGCCCTGTCTCCAGCATTATGGTCAAGGCAAGGATCTTCCCTACGCCAGGGATGCTCAATAACTGCCGATAGGATGATGACAACTCGATCTTGCCTTCAACGGTCTTTTCGATGCTTTTGATTTTCCTGGTCATGTAGTCGATCGTCTCTTTGCTGACCGAGCCTGCCATGAGAACATCCTCGTTTCCGTCCAACAGAGGGCTGACCCGGTCTTCACGCAGCCGCTTGACGTCGTTGACAGAAACCATGATTCCGCAGTTGCGAGTAATGATGTGCTGAAGGCTGATGATCAGAGAGGTCCGCAACCTGACAAGATGACCGCGTTTCCTTAGCAGGTCCCTTATCGGCCGCTCTTCTTTGGGATAGATGTATCCTTCGGGCAGTATTCCCAGCCTCAGCATCTCGGCGAGCCAGCCGGCATCGTGACGGTCGTCTGCGTGCTTCAACCCCTTGTACTTCTGGATCGCTGCCGGATTCGCCAGATGCACCTCATATCCCCTTGTCATGAGAAGATCAACGAGCCAGTACCAGTTGTACGTCGACTCCACCGCAATTCCGGTAAGCTTTTTCTTGAATGGACTGAGCACCGACACGATGCCCTCGGCATCGTTGACCAGCTTCTTCTCCAACTTTCTCTTGCCCTCCTCATCAATAACCGACAGGTAACTGTTGCTTGAATGCAAATCGAAAGCTGCGTACAATTTCATAAGGCACCTCCTTGGGTAAAGGTTGAGCTCTTTCCCCAAGCATATCAGATGAGCGATCATCCGATATGCCAGGAGGTGCCTTTATATGATTATCAGGTCTTGTTTCTTGCAGGTTCTGCCGGTCAGGACGTGTTTCGACCAGAAATCTTTATTGCCGAAGTTATCGTCTCCGTGCGGAGTATGAGTCAAAAACAAACTCACACGATTTTCAGCGTGGGTGCCATGGACTGGATTTACTTCTCAAATGGCTGATAAATGAGGAAAGAAAAAAGGAGGGGCTTGCGCCCCTCCAAAGAGGAGAGAGACTTAAAAAGTCACGTCGAACGTAAGATAGATGTCGTGCGCCTTGTCGAGAGGCGGAAACATCTGTGCATTAATCGGGTTGCTCAGGTCCGACATGCTCTTAGGTTGTCCGACCCAGTTGTTGCTTCCGGTGTATTGGAAGTCGTAATACTGATAACCCAGTCTGAAGAAGGCCTTGCCGTATTTCGATATCGGTTTGTTCTTGATCTCCTGGATTATGTATGCCTCATATACGTTTCCGTGGGCGCCGAGCTTGCTCGTCCACATGTCGTCAGATGAAGGGTCGAAGGCGAGCCAATACCGTGATCCGTAGTTGTATTCGAGTCCGATCTTCGTTCCCGTTGAAAGGAAGTCATACCGCGCGCCGAGATAGAGTGCCCCGCCGGTGCGGTTCTTCCGTTCTCCTCCCGCGTCATACATAAGACCGGCGACCGGCAGCAGTCCTCCCGGGACGCCGGGGGCTACGACGGTCAACAGGTTGTCGTTGGGATGCGTGACGCTGAGGGCGCCGCTCGCAAATAGATTGAGGTTGTCGAAGAGCTTGCCCATCACCGTAATGCCGTACTGATCGACGTCGCCCAGGTTGACGTTAGGCCCGAATCCGAAATTCACGCCGTTTCTGAATTCAGGATAGGCGAAGAGGCCGAACGCCCTGTCCCACTGCAGCTCTACATGGAGGTTGTCGGTATCGTAGGGTACTACGTTGAAGCCGAGGAACCCGACGTCCTGCAAGCCGTTGTTAGGTCTGAAGCCGCTGTCGAAGCCCTTGCCGTAGCAGACCTTCGCATATGCACCCGGCAGTGCCTCGATGTCTGGGGCAACGCCAATCGTGGCGCCGTCGAATGCGTAGTCGATCAAAAGACCCGGCACTCCGGCGCTCCCGCCCCTTTCGATGTTCTCCCTGAGATTTGTCGGGACGCCTGCGGTCGAGGGTCTCCTGCCGACCGAGAACCAAATCGGAAGATTGGCGATGTTGGACCATGTGGCAAACGCCTGGTCGACTCTTAGGGTGTTGTCCTCAGGGATATGTCCGACGTTACCGTCGAAGATAAAAAACTTGTCCGCAAAGAATGCGCTTGACGGACCCGCGACAGGCTCTGCGGTCTCGTGTCCCCAGACCTTGTACATCAGCAGTCTTGCCTTCACCGTGATGTCTTCGGTCGCGCGCGCCTTCAGGTTAAGGCCGAAGCGGTTTGTCATAAGGGCGTCGTTCTTTACATCATGGCCCTGGACCGCTATTGCGGTGGGCGGCCCTGCGGGAAGGCCCATGGCTGCCGGGTTCGGCACGAACTGGAAGTAATCATGGACCGTACCTTTCAGGTAGTCGTACCTGCCCCTGTAGTCGCCGCCGATCTCCAGCCAGCTGGGTTTTGCCGCTTTTTCGGCCGTCTTTTCGACCTTTGATACTTTTGCGGCAGTTGCGGTCTCTTTCTTCTGCATCTCCTGCATCTGCTGTTTAAGGGTCTCGAGTTCCTTGGTCATCTCCTCTATCTTCTTCATGATCTCCGCCTGGTCCGCCCCCAGGGCAGGGAGAGGGAGAAGAAGACTAAGTGAGAGGAGCACTGCTAAATAAACCTTCATACGAACACCTCCTTCTAAAGTGTTGTCTAGCAAAAGGCAGTTGGAATCGCGGCCCATCGCTCTAAAGTCCCGATTTTGGCCGTTCTATGCTCATTCCGCTGCATCCGTGAAACTCACCCTTCGGGTTCGAACAGTCACGGCTGCGAACGCTCCATTTCGCGAAGAACGGTGGCGAAATGCGGGCCATGTCGCTCCCTGCCGCTCTCCCAACTGCCTCATTCAGCGATTCCAGCGAAACTATGCCTGCGCCATTGTCTTTCGTTTGTCACTCCCGCTAGTCGGGAGTCCTTCCGAATCCCGAAAGCTTTCGGGACGGACAAGCCGGAATAACAAAGCAAGACTTTGCTCTTGCATCGCTCAACCAGCTTGTGTGTCCACCGGTTGCTCAGCAGCCGGGTTTGGTGCCCTTGAAATCGCTGTTGAGTTTGACCTTGTTCTTGCCGTCTTCGATGACATATTTGATCTTCACCTCGTCCCCCTTAAAGAGCCTGTCATCGAGCTTCTGAAGCGCCTTCTCGTTTTCTATTATGAAGGTCATGTCCTTGCCGTCGTCCATTGTCACGACGACGGTCTTGTTGTCGATGTCATAGTCCTTGATCTTGCCCTTTGCGGAGATCTTCTCCTCCGCAATGGCGATGCCTGCGATCATCGATACGCAGAGTATCGCGATCACGATCACGGGAACTGCCTTTGCAATCCTCATTCTGAAATCCTCCTTTTTTTGAAAGGGGAGGAGTCCCTCCCCTTCCGGGTTGATAATTACTTTTGTGCGCTGACCCGGGAATCAGGCGTCTTGGCCGGCTGGGCCACATTCGTTTCGAATCTGCCCCCGACCCTCATCGGGTCTCCCGCATATCCGAGCGCCTTCCAGTCAAGCCTCTTGTCCCTGCCGAAATGGCAGTCGCTGCATTTGAGTGCCTTATCCTTAGGCGCAACTTCATGGTTTATGCTTCCGTAAAAAGCGGTAGAGACGAACTCGAAGTTGCCGCTGTAGGGAAGACCCGAGGCCTTGGCGCCGTCCACGAGCGCCTTCTGCCAGTTATAATGGGTCCAGAGGCCTCCGTAGTTCTGGAAGATCGAGAGATACTTATACTTTGAATCCATCGGCTGTTTTCCCCTGTGCACCTTGAAGGGGAATATCTTGGCGTTCGGATCTTTGATCGACCCGACCGGTTTCGAAATCAAGACCGTCTGCGACGGGTCCTTTATCACCTGGCCTTTCAGATACCGTTCGGTTTTTCCGTCGTACCATGCATACTCCGGCACAACATTCATGTCCCATACAAATGAGCCTTTATGTTTTGCATAAGTCTCTTTGCCGAACTTTTCCTCGGGTTCGATGTCCTTGCCGACCTGCGACCAGTCCCAGCTCATCTTCGTCGCCTGGCCTTTTGCAAAGAGAGGAATATGGCAGGTTTGGCAGGCTACAGTCTTCGTGTGCCTGTCAAGGGTCTTGCGCTCTGCGGAATCTCTATGCGGCTCCCGGTGGCAGTCCTCACAGCTCACCCTGCCGTCGTTTGTGGCGAGAAATGTTGAAGCTCCCGCGATCCTGTGCTCTTTTGAGACATGACATGCCTGACAGGTCATGTCGACCGGACCGCCCATATGTACGTCGTGGTCCTTTGTCGGTTTGATTAGTGTGGAGTCGAGGTCGCCGTGCTTGACCGCGTCGCCGCCGCCGCCGAAGAAGTGGCAGACGCCGCAATTACTGCGGTCCGGAAGGCTGACGCTCTTGGCGGCCCGCACGAGGTCCATCTTGCCCTTTTCGAGAAGCACGGGATCAGGATAGCCGCCGAGCGCTTTCTTATAGTTACCTTCTTTGGCGTGGCATACGAGGCAGTCTATTTTCGACTTGTCGTTCAGCGGCGCCGAACTGTCGGTCCAGCCGTAACCGATATGGCATTTGGTGCAGAAGGGCCTGCTTCCGCCCTCGACGTCGGTACAGAAGTTGTTCAGGAGGTTTGCCTTGCCGTATTCCTCTTTGCTGTTTTCGAGCCCCTTTACCGTCCGCGGGACGCCTTTCCATTTCCAGTGTGGAGTCTGGAGGATCTCCTCCGCCTGTTTTTCGTGGCACTGCAGACATGCCTTTGTGACATCCTCACCTGTCTTGAACGGCCCTTTGATCAACTCATAATGGTTGACCGTGGCCGATTGCACCGAAGTCGCAGCAATGAATAGCGCCGCGACTGCCGAGAGAAGCTTTCTTTTCATAACTACCTCGCTTCAGATGTTTGTATGCTGTTACAAAGTAACAGTGGTTTATACGCAGGGGTTCAAGGGCATACGGACATTCAGGAAGGGAGAATTTGACATCACCGGCGAAACGACGGGGCATGAAGGCGAGAAGGCTACGGCATCCTAAAGGTAGAGTTGGAAGGATATATATAAAAGAAAACTTCATATCTAATCTTATCAAGAATAACCGATTTGTAAAATAAAGTCAAGAAGATTCGAAATTATAAAGTATCGCAATCGCAGTGCAATCCGAAACAAGGGCATAGATAAAAAAAGGTATTATTCGAAACAGAGGCCTTTTGATCGTTTATAAAGTGAACGGTGATTGGGATGGGAACGAGGAGGGAACACTACTGCTTGATCGAAAAAAGCGGCTCTCTGATCGACTCGCCTTTGCAGACAGGACACTTCCCGGGCTTCCTGAGCCTCTCTCTTTTGCTGAAAACGAACCCGCATTTTACGCACTCGGCAGGGACGATCATTAGCTGATGCTCCGTCTTGATAAGGGTCTTCCGGATGTGTTCGAGGTGGTCGTAGACCTCCTTTTCGGAGATCCTCACGTCGAAAGAGATGTCCTTAGCCGAGACGGCGCCTTGCAGGAGTACCGCGATGATCTCCCGCCTTATTGTCTCATGCCGCTCTACGGGCACGGCCGGACCTTTTTCCCTCTTCCTCATAAACTGCGTTTACGTGCACCACATAGATAATTGCCGAATTTATGGCCCTCTGTCGGCATATTCGCCGTTCTCCTTTACTTCACTGTAATGTATATGCCTCCTGTTCGTTATTTACCCCGAAGCAATTTCGGGGAAAAGCATGGATGCCCGGATCAAGTCCGAGCATGACGGCAATTGGATCATATGGCTTTTTTAACGACTGTCTTCGTATGCTTTCAGGTTCCAGTCTAAAACGCGGCGGGGGAAAAGACAAGTGATATTTCAGCGTGCTAAAATTGATCATGAAAAGCATCGCCGGGTTTTTCATCTTCGTCGCCCTTGTGGTCGGGTTTCTTCTGCTCTTCCCCGGGAAGAAATATCCCCCGATTCCAGCGAACCGGTTCCATACAGCAGGACAAGATGTTGCCGCATGCATGGAATGCCACGGTAGCGGGAAGAAATACGCCATGAAAAAGACGCACCCGCCGAAATTCGAGTGCTTCAAGTGCCACGAATGGCCCGGGAAGGGTTGATTTACTGACAGAGCAAAGAAGGGCGGGTTTTCCCGCCCTTTGGAGTGGTATCGAAAAGGGGGCTTACGTTTTGTTGAGGGCCTCTTTGAGGGCCTTGCCGACCTTGAAATAGAGGACCTTCTTGCCCGGGACTTCCACGCTTTCGCCAGTCTTGGGGTTCCGTGCCTTCCTCGGGTTACGCGTCTTCAGCCTGAAATTGCCGAAGCCCCTGATCTCTATCTTGTCACCTGACATAAGGGCCTTCTTGATACTGTCGAAAACCGTATCGACCACGATCTCCGTCTGGTTTCTCGTAAGTCCTTCGACTTTTTCCGCGACCTTCTCGATAAGAACCGATTTTGTCATATGACCTCCTTAAGGTGCATAGAGATATTTTATCTTCACCGATGGAAACACGTCCAGGATTTCCTTCGGGAATTTGTTTCTCAGGATATCGAAAAAGGAGAATTTATCTTCTTTGGTCACGACCTCAGGCTCTCCCTTGATGCCGCCGAGTTTTGCCGCGATCTTCTTGGAGTCCTCGAGCGTACCGAGGTCATTCACCAGGCCTTCAGAGACCGCCTGTTCACCGGTGAATATCCTGCCGTCCGCGATAGCCCTGACGTCTTCGATCTTCATCTTCCTTCCCTCGGCCACCGCCCTGATGAACTGCTCATGCACATTGTCCATCACGCCCTGCAGGAGCTTCCGCTCCTCGGGCTTCATCGCCCGGAAGGCAGACCCGATGTCTTTGTTCTTGCCGCTCTTGATCACCTCGGTCTTAACTCCTATCTTGTTCAGCAGGCCCTCGATGTTCGGGATCTCCATGATCACCCCGATAGATCCGGTCAGCGTCCCGGGGTCCGCCACGATCCTTGTCGCCGGACAGGCGATGTAGTAACCACCGGAGGCCGCCACCGACCCCATAGAAACCACAACCGGCTTGCTGGCCGCGACCTTCTTCACTTCCGAGTAGATCTCCTGCGAGGGTGCTACCGCTCCTCCGGGACTGTCGATCCTGAGGAGGATTGCCTTGACCGAGCCGTCCTTGCCGTATTCCTTGATCTCCTCCACTGCATTTTGGGAGTCGAGTATCGGTCCTTCGATCCTGACGAGCGCGATCCTGTCCCTGAGAGGTATGTTTTTTTCGAAGACCATGAGCGACAGGCTTACCACGACCAGCAGAAGGACGAGCACGCCTATGACGACGCACAGTTTCTTCATTCGTCCGTCCTTTTGATGTTTTTCATGCTGAGGCCTATCTTCCTCTCGTCGAGGTCGATCTTAATGATCCTCGCGAAGACCGGGGCCCCTTCCTTGACCTCTTCTTCGCCCGACGGCTGGACCACTTCGGAAGAATAGATGAGTCCCTCGACCCCGCCCTCGAGTTCAATGAATATCCCGAAGTCGGTCACCCTCAGCACTTTCCCATGTACGACATCGCCGAGCCTGAAGCGCGACGGTATCACTTCGATCCATGGGTCCGGCTCGAGTTGTTTCAGCCCCAGGGACATCTTTTCGTTCTCGGCGTCGATCGCCAGGACTACCACGTCCACCTTCTGCCCTTTCTTGAGGATCTCGGAGGGATGTTTGACATGCTTTGTCCACGAAAGGTCGGAGATATGGATCAGACCGTCCACGCCCTCGGGCAGACCGACAAAGGCGCCGAAATCTGTGAGACTCTTCACCTTGCCGGATATCTTCTGGCCGACGGCGTAATTCTCCCTGATAAGCGTCCATGGACTCGGCTTAGACTGTCTTATACTGAGCGAGAGTTTTCTCTCCTCCCGATCGACCTTCAGCACGACCGCCTCGACCGTCTCCCCGATAGACAGATATTTGGAGGGGTGCTTCGGCTTCGGCGTCCAGTCTATCTCTGAAATATGAACGAGTCCCTCGAGTCCGTCCTCGAGCTCGACAAATGCTCCGTAATCGGTAATGCTGACGACCTTGCCCTTCACCTTCCCGCCGACGGGGTATTTTTCGAGGACGCTTGACCAGGGGTCGGGCTGTTTTTGCTTGTAACCAAGCGTTATCCGCTCGCTGGTCTGATCGTATTTCAGGACAACCACCTCTATCGTGTCGCCTATGGCAAAGAATTCGGAGGGATGGGTGATCCTTCCCCAGGAGATGTCGGATATGTGCAGGAGTCCGTCGATCCCTCCGAGATCGACGAAGACACCGTAATCGGTGATGTTCTTTACGGTCCCTTCGAGCACCGCTCCTTCCTTTATCTTTCCGATGGTCTCCCCCTTCTTCCTGGCCCGTTCCTCTTCCAGGACGGCGCGACGGGAGACGATCACATTCGACCGCTTGTTGTTGATCTTTAACACCTTAAAAAACATCTTCTGCCTCAGAAGGGCGTCTACGTCTTTCGTTATCTTTATATCGACCTGAGAGCCGGGAAGAAATGCCTTGACGCCGCCGATGTCGACGGTCATTCCGCCCTTTGTCCTTTCCGTCACGACGCCTTCAACCAGCGTGCCGTCCTGTGCGGCTTTTTCGAGAACGTCCCATATCTTTATCTTGGATGCGCGCTCTTTCGAGAGGTTGAGGACCCCTTCCGAGTCCCTCATATTCACGACGT
>JAKAIZ010000104.1:11539-11871 GCA_021814065.1 Nitrospirota bacterium
CGGGTTTCATCTCCTTCAGCTCTTCGTCGTTGAATTCCTCGATCCGGATGACCCCCTCAGTTTTGTACCCGATGTCGACGATGACACCATCGGGTTTGATCGCCACCACTTTTCCCGACAGAACCGCCCCTTCTTCGATGCTGTGGAAAGATTCGGCGTAGAGCTTCTCCATCTCATTGTTATTAATGTCCATTACGGGTTTCCCCTCCTCTGTCTCTGATTCTTTTTTCTACCTCTATGATGAGCCAGTCGGGCGTCGAAGCTCCTGCGGTAATGCCGACCTTCTTTGCGCCGGCGAACCATTCGTTCCGGATCTCCGAAGCGGTCTCGAT
>JAKAIZ010000270.1 GCA_021814065.1 Nitrospirota bacterium
GCCATGGCCAACGCGGAACACAAAAATGCCAACGCCGATTCCGAGGCGATGGTCGTCAGCAAGGCGTTTGTCGACCAGGGTTCGATGATGAAGAGAGTAGAACAGAGATCAATGGGCAGGGCTAACGTCATCCGGAAGAAGACCTGCCATATAACCTTGATATTAACAGAGGAATAATCAGGAGGAGATTTTGGGCCAGAAGACGCATCCCGTAGGGATTAGATTAGGCATAACAAGGACATGGGATTCACGGTGGTTTCTCAAGAAGGGATACGCCGACCAGTTACTTGAAGATATCGCGATCAAGAAAGAGATCAAGGATAAGCTCTTCCATGCGGGAGTCTCGAAGATCGAGATCGAGCGCGCCGGTCAGAAAATCAGGGTGATCATCTATACGGCAAGGCCGGGTATCATTATCGGGAAAAAAGGCTCGGAGGTCGAAAAACTCCGCAAGGACATCGAGTTGATGAGCGGGAAGCAGGCGCTGGTCGACATCAAGGAGATCAGAAAGCCGGAGATCGACGCCCAACTTGTGGCCGAGAACATCGCGCTGCAGCTCGAAAAAAGGGTGGCCTTCAGAAGGGCGATGAAGAAGGCGGTCGCTTCGGCCCTCAGGTTCGGGGCGCAGGGAATCAAGATCACGTGCTCTGGAAGGCTCGCAGGCGCAGAAATCGCCAGGACCGAATGGTACCGGGAGGGCAGGGTGCCGCTCCATACGTTCAGGGCCGATATCAATTACGGATTCGCCGAGGCAAGGACTACATACGGAATCATAGGCGTGAAAGTCTGGGTGTATTCGGGCGATGTGCTGCCCGAGGCTGCAAGACCCGCGACGGAAGCGGCGATATAAGGGGACTTTGTTATGTTGATGCCGAAGAAAGTTAAATTCAGGAAGATGCAGAAAGGGAATATGAACGGCAAGGCCTACACCGGCTCGGAGGTTTCCTTCGGCGAGTTCGGACTGAAGGCGATGGAGCCGGGCTGGGTCTCGTCGAGACAGATCGAGGCCGCCAGGATTGCGATCAACCGACATGTGAAAAGGGGCTGTAAGGTGTGGATCAGGGTCTTCCCTGACAAGCCGATTACAAAGAAACCGGCTGAAACGAGAATGGGAAAAGGCAAAGGTGCGCCCGAATACTGGGTCGCCGTTGTTACGCCGGGAAAGGTCCTCTACGAGATCTCTGGCGTGACCGAGATCCTCGCGAAAGAGGCGTTCCGGCTTGCCTCGCATAAGCTTCCTGTCTCGACTAAGTTCGTGAAGCGTGAGGAGGATGTGCTATGAAAGTCTCCGAGCTCAGGGAATCGACGATTGACGAGCTGTCCTTGAAAGAGCAGGACATGCGGAAGGAGCTCTTTAACCTGAGGTTCCAGCAGGCGACGGGTGAGATCGAAAATCCGATGCGTATCAGGTCGATCAGGAAAGACATCGCGCGGGTGCTGACCGTAATCACCGAGAAGAAAAAACAGAGCAAATGAAACCACTGGTTATAATAAATTGGTTGGAAGGTAAAGATGACTGATAAAACTTATACCGGAAAAGTAGTGAGTAACAAGATGGACAAGACCGTCGTGGTTGCGGTCACGCGGCAGTTTCAGCACCCGGTTTACAAGAAGACCGTGAAGAAGGTGGCGAGGTTCAAGGCCCACGACGAAAAGAACGAATGCGGGATCGGCGACAACGTGAAGATAATCGAGACGAGGCCGACCAGCAAAGACAAGAGATGGCTGGTCCTCGAGATCCTGAATAAGGCGGCAAGGAGCGGCGAAAAATGATTCAGCTGAGGAGCACACTTGAAGTAGCGGACAATTCCGGCGCAAAGAGAGTCCAGTGCGTGAAGGTGCTGGGCGGTTCGCGCAGGCGGTATGCAAGGCTGGGGGATGTCGTCGTCGTGAGTGTAAAGGAGGCCCTGCCGGACAGCAACATCAAGAAAGGCTCGGTGACGAAGGCGGTCGTGGTGCGTACCAAGAAAGAAACGAGAAGGCCCGATGGTTCCTATATCCGCTTCGATCAGAACGCAGTGGTGCTGATCAACCCTGCGGGAGAGCCGGTAGGGACGAGGATATTCGGACCGGTTGCGAGAGAGCTGAGGTGGAGAGAATATATGAAGATCATCTCTCTTGCCCCAGAGGTATTGTAGGAGGATACATGGCGTTAGGAATCAGAAAAGAAGACACGGTGCATGTGATCACGGGCAAGCATAAAGGAAGGGCGGGACGGGTGCTCCGGGTAGACAGGGGCAAAGGCGCCGTTCTGATCGAGAAGATCAACATCATCAAAAAACATATGAAACCGAACAAGACCTATACGCAGGGCGGCATCATCGAAAAAGAGGCGCCGATCAACCTGTCGAACGTGATGCTTGTCTGTCCCAAATGCAGCAAGCCGACCAGGATAGGCTCCTCGGTCTTCGAAGGCGGAAAGAAGCACAGAACGTGCAAAAAGTGCAAGGAGGTCATTGACTGAGAATGACTCCACGGCTGAGAGAAAAATACAAGAACGAGATCATCCCTGCCATGATGAAGGAGTTCTCCTATAAGAACATCATGCAGGTACCGAAGGTACAAAAAGTGGTCCTCAACGTCGGGCTCGGCGAGGCGATCCAAAACATTAAAC
>JAKAIZ010000105.1 GCA_021814065.1 Nitrospirota bacterium
TCGGCTTAGGTGTCATACTCAGTATTTTCGCCTTCGTAACGGGGGAGATCATCGTGCCTGAATTTTCTAAAAAG
This sequence comes from Nitrospirota bacterium, assembly GCA_021814065.1. Taxonomy (GTDB): domain Bacteria; phylum Nitrospirota; class Thermodesulfovibrionia; order Thermodesulfovibrionales; family UBA6898; genus Sulfobium. The sequence goes on from JAKAIZ010000105.1 coordinate 75, forward strand.
GCAGTGGACCTCAAATATACCCTTGAAGGAAAAAGCAGAAAGATCAACGTCACCGAAGGGGGATTCTGGCTGAGGAGTAAAGACGGTTTTCCGGTTAAAATCGACATTTATGACGCCGGAAAAAAGACCGCAAAAGGTATAAGCATCTTTATTACCGGAACAGATTCCCTGCTGGAGAGGATCGATGCCGAAAAAGGGCAATGGAATGGAAAAACATGGGTCCTCCAAGGGGTCACGATATACAACAACGAAACCGGAAAAGTAGAGGAATCGAAGAGGATGATCTACGAAGGCCTCGAATCGCCCGACTTCTTCGCCGAAGAACTCAAAAGTGCGGGAGAAATGGGTATAGCCGAGCTATACCGCTATATCCAGCGGCTGCGTCATGCGGGATTCAGGAACACGAAGCTGGCAGTCGATCTGGATTCGAAAATATCGTTCCCCCTTGTCAGTCTCTTCATGATGCTGCTCGGCGTATCTCTGTCGCTCAGGGTCAGCCTCGGAGGGGGCCTTTTCAGCGCAGGCCTGGGCCTTCTGATAAGCCTCGTCTATTGGTTCAGTTATACCTTCTCACTGTCTATGGGATACGCGGGAGTCATTCCTGCTGTCATTGCGGCATGGACAGTGCCGTGCGCCTTCGGCGCGCTATCCTTATATCTGTTCGTGAGTGTACCCGAATAGCATGCCTTGAGGGGCATCTCCTTCACTTCCCCTGGCCCCGCATATATGCCTCGACCTCTTCTCTATACAAAGTGTGCAACATTCTTGCGATTTCTCCGGCTTCAAATGCCACGTCCTCGGCAAGACCTACGGGCATGACTTCAGCCGTAGTGTTTGTGTAGAACACTTCTTCCGACCGCAAAAGGTCATCCGGACGGAACATGCCCTCCTTCACCTCCATTCCGCTTTTTTGGGCAAGGCCGATGACGATATCCCTGGTGATGCCGTCAAGGATGCCGGCATCTACAGAAGGGGTACAGAGGATGCCATGACTGACAAAAAAAATGTTGCATACCGTCCCCTCGGTAAGGAAGCCCTGGGAATTCAGCATGACCGCCTCATCCGCGCCCCTCTCCTTCGCTTCGATCTTCGCAAGTATGTTGTTCAGGAAGTTGAGGGACTTAATCCTGGGATCGATTGCATCCCGCAGGTTCCTCCGCGTCTGCGCAAAAATGATCTTCATCCCTCTTTCATAACAGGCTGCGGGGTACTCCCTGAATCTTTCCGCTATCACAACGAAAGTAGGGTCCCCGCAGAGGTCGGGATCGAGCCCGATAGGGCCTTTGCCCCTTGAAAAGGTTATACGGACATAAGCGTCGGAAAGACCGTTTGCTGCAAGCGTTTCATGTACCGCGTCTTCGATGAATCTTTCTTCGGGCAGCCTGAGTCGTATCAGGGAGGCTGAACGTCCGAGCCTCCCTAAATGCCTCCGGAGCATGAAAACAATGCCCTGATATGCGCGCATCGTTTCATAAATGCCGTCCCCGTAAAGAAACCCGTGGTCATACACCGACACGTGTGCTTCTGAAGCAGGTACTATTCTGTTATTCAGGAAGATATACATTGTTCGTTTATCCCGCCGGTTACATTGTGCAATTTCTTTTCGACTTTTGCAACGGCCGTCTTCTTGTTCTCGCACCCCGCATCGTGTATTATTTCATGAGTATGGGAAAGAATTCGACAACTAAAGTAGGCGGATATCTTTCGGTCGTGCTGCACGCCCACCTGCCCTATGTCAGATGCCCGGAGCATGAACACCATCTCGAAGAACGGTGGCTCTACGAGGCGATGACCGAGACGTATCTTCCCCTCCTCGATATTTTTGACGGCCTTCTGAACGACCGCGTGGATTTCAAGATGACCCTTTCCCTCACCCCCACCCTTATCGAAATGCTCGGCGACGACCTGCTCATGAAGAGGTACGAAAGGTACCTTGACGACCTGTTGGATCTTACGGAAAAGGAGGTCTTCAGAAACCGGCGAGACAAGGACTTCGGTCCGCTGGCGCAGATGTATCTAAGGAGATTTTCCCGGATACAATACCTCTTTAAGACCGCTTATCGAAAGGACCTGGTCTCTGCCTTTCGGGCAGTCGCAGGCTCAGGCAGGGTCCGGGTCATTGCCAGCGCCGCCACTCATGCCTATCTGCCCGCTCTGATGACCTCGCCGGCCGCTGCCGATGCGCAGGTCCGCATCGGCATTGATCATTACAGAAAGACCTTCGGAAAACACCCGGGAGGGGTCTGGCTTCCAGAATGCGGTTTTGTGCCGGAACTGGACAGCATTCTTCAAAAAAACGGGGTGGCATACTTTTTCCTCGATAGCCACGGCATCCTGAACGCCCGTCCGCGGCACAAATTCAGCATCTATGCCCCGCTAAAAACCCCGTCCGGCGCCGTCGCGTTTTCCAGGGACGCAGAGTCGTCAAAGCAGATCTGGAGTTCCATTGAGGGGTACCCCGGCGATTTCGATTACAGGGATTTTTACCGCGACATAGGGTTCGACCTGGACACGGAGTATGTCGGCCCTCATCTGCCCGGCGGAATCAGGACATTTACGGGCCTCAAATATTACAGAATAACCGGCAGATCGGAGCAGAAAAAACCATACGTGCTGAAGAAGGCCTTAAAAAAAGCAAAGATCCATGCCGGCCACTTCGTCGACTCAAAGAACCGGCAGATCGCGGCCCTCAGTGAAAAGCTGGGGATACGACCGTTTGTTACCGCTGCCTTCGATGCAGAACTCTTCGGACACTGGTGGTTCGAAGGACCGGAATGGCTGGACTTTTTTCTGAGAAAAGGCTCGGGCAGGAAGAATTCTTTCAGATTCATTGACCCTTCGGAATATATCCGGGATCACGGGGAGATCGAAACGGCGATGCCTTCCGCTTCGAGTTGGGGAGACAAAGGTTACAGTTCTACATGGATACACCCTTCGAACCACTGGATATACCGGCACCTGAACAGGGCGGCAACGCTCCATGCCGAAAACTGCAGCAAGCATATGCATGCCGGCGGGGTCCTTCTGAGGGCACTCAACCAGTCATCGCGTGAACTGCTCCTGGCCCAGGCAAGCGACTGGGCCTTCATGATGAAGACCGGAAACTCGTCGGAATTTGCGCAAAAGAAGTTTCAGGAACATCTCGGGAACTTTTTCGCACTCCATGAAGAGATCGTTTCGGGGCGCATAGACCGCACCGGCCTTCTCCGCCTCGAAGGGAAAAACAACATATTCAGGGACATCGACTTCAGGATATTCGGAAAGACCTGACGAGACGGTCAGTTGAGCAGCTTGTCGAAAGGATAAGACTTAAGATAGGTCAGAAATTCGTCGACCGCATGGGACGAGACCGAATTTTTGTTTATGATCAGCGAAAAATCTCTCAGGACCTTCTCTTCTTTAATCCTGAGAAAGTGGAGACTGCCATATCTGATCTCCTTGCGCGCGGCCCAGCGCGAGATGATTGATACCCCGAGCCCGTTTTCGACGGCCTCCTTGATAGCCTCCGTGCTTCCGAGGACCATAGATATCTTCATATCCTGAGGCGTAATCCCGTGCTTACCGAGAAACTTTTCCAGCATCTGCCGTGTGCCCGAGCCGCCTTCCCTGAAGATGAAGGGCTCTTTGGTCAGTTCGCTGATCGATATATCCTTCTTCTTGGCCCATGGATGGTGGGACGGGACGACAAGTAGCAGTTCGTCGGGGATCAGCTTTTCAACCAGCATCTTCTGCCTCGAGACATCGCCCTCGACGAGCCCGAGATCGATATTACCTGAGTTAAGCAGTTCCACTACCCTCTTCGTATTGCCGACGAGGAGATGGATCTTTATCTTCAGGTGGGCCTTCTTGAAATCGGTAATCACCCCCGGCAGCAGATAGTTGCCTATCGTCGAACTCGCGCCGATACTTATACTGCCCTTTACCAGGCCTATCAGTTCCCCGATGTCCTTTTCGGCGGAAGCATAAAGGCTGAGTATCTCTTTGGCGTAACGGTAAAGTATTTCGCCCGCAGTCGTCAGGGTGACGGTGCTGCTCGATCTGTCAAAGAGCTTTGTCTCATAAATCTCCTCAAGTGCCTGGATCTGAAGGCTGACTGCGGGTTGGGTCAGGTGGATAATCTCGGAGGTTTTCGAAAAGCTTTTCGTTTCAGCTACCGTGCAGAAAACTTTCAGTTTGTGGTCGTCCATACCGTCCTTTTCATCCGTCCGACAGCATTCAAATTCAGCTGCCGAAGCAGCCCATAAGCCGAGTTCTGTTCCCTGATATACAGGGCGTGGTCATTCATCTGTGCCCCGTGTTGTACGAGGTCTTGCGGCCTAACCCGTTCCGTCTCCCCGCAGTACGGGGATTTGAGGGGGCCCCTCTCAAGGCGGAACCTATTTGGCCTTGCTCCAGGCGGGGTTTACCAAGCGCCCGGTCACCCGGGGCACTGGTGAGCTCTTACCTGCTGCCTTTAACAGACAGCTCCCGATAAATCGGGACGCCTTTTCACCCTTTCTCCGGCAAAAGCCGGAGTGGTTTCCCTTTCTGTGGCACTTTCCTTCCCGTCACCGGGACTCTGCGTTACAGAGCGCCTTGCCCTTTGGAGCTCGGACTTTCCTCCCGCCGTAAGGCGAGCGACCACCTGTGCTGCTTCGGCAGCCTATAATAAAATTTAATTATTATATAATATTAAGTGGAGGTTATCAAGCAGGATTTGCCTGATCCTCGGAATAGTAGAGTATGCGAAGGCACTGCGGGCACTGGATGATTTCTTCGTTCTTTCGTATTTCGACATACAACTGCGGGGGGATCTGCATATTACAGCCGGTGCAAAGTTCATTTTTTGCCGGGGTAACAGCGACACCGCCCCCTGTTTTCAGGAGCGTCATATATCTCCCGTAGACGTCCGCCTCAACCGATGTTACAAGTTGAGCCCTCTCTTCCTTGAGGGAGGCCAGCTCTTTTTCATATTCTTCGACCTCGCGGTCCAGTTCCTTCTTGAAGGCGTTGATCTTTTCAACTTCCCGGTTCACCTTCTCTTCCTTCTCCTTCTGCTGACGGAGGGCGGCGTCGAGTTCCTCCATCACGGTCAGTATCTCGTCTTCTAGCGCAGTGATCTCCTTTTCGGAAGTCTCTATTTCCCTGAGGTGAGCCTGGTATTCCTTGTTGGTCTTTATCTCCGAGACCCTCCCCTTCATCTTCCGGATCTTTTCGTTGGTCTCTTCGAGAAACTGCTCCTTCTCCCGCTTTTTCTTTGAGAGGGCTTCGGTCTTTTGTTTCATTTTTTCTAGTTCCGCTTTTGCCTGCTTGAGGGGCTCGTCAACCTCATAAATCCTCAGCGGGACCTTGTCAATAAAAAAACGTTTCTCGATTATGCGTGTGTCTATTTCCTGCAGTGTTACCAGAGACTTGATAAGATTCTTCACCAGTCCTCCAGGGGTATGGTGGGCCCACCAGGACTCGAACCTGGGACCAACCGGTTATGAGCCGGTAGCTCTACCAGCTGAGCTATGGGCCCGCAAAAAAGACGGATTTCGACTCGACGACACGTCACATGCCCGGGGAGATACCTTCCCCGTGGCCTATTAATATAAATCCGCAGTCCCCCTAAGTCAAGGGCTCTCGATAAAGGCCCTCAACCACTTGCTCCGCGAAGGATGCCGCAATTTCCGTATCGCCTTCACCTCGATCTGCCGCACACGCTCCCTGGTGACGTCGAATTCGAGTCCGACTTCCTCAAGGGTATGGGGGGCGTCTTCGCCCAGGCCGAACCTCTTTCTGATTATGCTTTGTTCCCGGTCCGTAAGAGAGGAGAGCGCTTTCTCTATGTTTTTCTTCATGTCCCCCTGCATCGCCATATCAAGGGGCGACAATACCGACTTGTCCTCAATAAAATCCCGTATGTGGCTGTCCTCGTCCTCTCCTATCGGCGTCTCCAGTGAGATAGGCTCCTTGGAAATCTTCAGCATAACCCGGACCTTTTCCGCTGGTATCTTCATCCTGGCGGCTATCTCCTCGGTTGAAGGCTCCCTGCCCTTTTCCTGCACGAGTTCCTGTATCGCCTTTGTCATGCGGTTGACCGCCTCGACCATGTGCACCGGGATCCTGATTGTCCTGGACTGTTCCGCTATTGCGCGCGTGATTGCCTGTCTTATCCACCAGGTGGCATAGGTGCTGAATTTGTATCCCCTCTGGTACTCGAACTTGTCGACCGCACGCATCAGACCTACGTTGCCCTCCTGAATAAGGTCAGAAAACCCCAGCCCCCGGCCGAGATGCTTTTTGACAATGCTGATCACGAGGCGCAGGTTCGCCTCAATCAGGGAGTTTTTCGCTTCCCTGATCGCCTCTTCTGCTTCTCCGAGGATCACCGCCGCCCGCTTCATATCGTCATATCCGATCCCGAGATAATGTTCCCTTCTCTGGATATCAGTCGCGAGTTGAACAGCCTCCGCGGAGAGACGCGCGATCTCATCCGAAGCGGCGCCGCGCGAATTGATCCCATCTCCCATACCATTCGGATCGACTCCGAGCGATTTGACTTTCTCCCGGAGGCCCCGGATCTCGGCATCAAGCTCGCCGATCTCCTCCACCGCCCTCTTGATCTCCTCAGAGAATGCGGATATGACATCGTCTTTCAATTTTAGCTGATTGATCAGTTCGAGGACCTGCTCCAGATTCTCCGAAAGGGAGGCCTCCGTCTTCTCCCTTGCGGGCCCCTCCGTTTCCTTCATCTGATCGAGGAGCGCTTGTCTCTTGTCGCGAATCGGCACGATAAGTCCCGTGATCTTTGAAAAGCTTTCCCTCTCGGCAATGAGGTCTTCTTCGACTTCGTCCTCGCCGTTCTGAATAATCTCCTCGAGGGGGGCCTCACCGGCCTCTACCATTTCCCCAAGGGTAATCAGCTTGTTCAGCACAAAGGGCAGAGAAAAGATGATCCTCGCCACCTTCCCCTTTTCCTGCTCGATCTTTTTCGCGATCTCGATCTCTCCTTCTTTTGTGAGGAGCGGCACCCCGCCCATTTCTTTCAGATAAATTTTTATGGGATCGTGGTCGCCATCCAGGAAAAGCGAATCCTGCCTGCCTTCCGCTTCAGTGGCACCTTCAGCAGACTCCTCGCCTTCTTCCTCATATCCTTCGACTTCGTCCCCTCCTTCGTCGTATTCCTCAAAGTATTCTTCGTGCTCTTTCATGTCCCCATTCCCTGTGAGAATCTCTTCTTTTCAAGCAAAAGAGAATTGATCAGCTTCAGGTCACCGGAGGTCTGCGCACTCCTGAGTTTCTCATCCAGCTTCCTCTTTTCCATCCGCCTGAGGCAATCTTCTATGTTCTGATCGACCTGCTCCGGGTCGAAGCCCGGGGCGACTGATAACCGTGTCAGGATTTTTGCCTCTTCTGCGTCGGCGACATCGAGGACACGTCCCGCCTCAGCCGTTTTCCGCAGAGAGGCGAGTTTTTTGAACAGCGACACTACCGACTTGTCCCGCAGGTCGTTCAGGTCGATTCTCGAGAGGACGGAATCCATCTTTTCGGGGAAAGCGATTACCGCGCTCAGGAGAAGATACTCTTCGTTGTACGCTGCAGGCAGTTGCACATCCCCGGCCGGCGACCCGCCATGCGCCGCGCTGTTCCTTATTTTTGCAAACTCCGCGCGAATTGCGGTTTCGTGTATTCCCCCTTTCTGGGAAAGCTCCACAAGCATTGCATCCGCTGCAAGGACGTCCGTGATTCCGGATATCAGCGCTAACGTTTCTCTTACCGTGTCTACCTTGCTCCCGCTTGCCACTTCGAAAAGAAAATCCACGGGCGTCTTAGCGGTCTCGAGCAACTCTCTGAAGGGGCCGCTTCCATGCCTCCTCAGATAGCTGTCGGGGTCTTCTTTGTCCGGCAATACTAGGACCTTCGCGGAATAATTGCTCTGACAGATAAGCGACAGGGCCCTCTTTGCCGCCGCCCTGCCCGCTGCGTCCCCGTCAAACACAAGTACCGCGCTACCTGCCATCGTACGCAATTTCTGAATGTGCGCCGGCGTGAGTGCCGTCCCGAGCGGCGCCACTGCATTTTGAAACCCATATTGATGGCAGACAATCACATCCATATACCCTTCGACGATGATGACGCTGTTTTCTTTGCGCACCGCTTCCTTTGCATGACAGAGACCAAAAAGTGTGTCGGATTTCTTGAAGACCGCGGTCTCGGGGGAGTTGATATATTTCGGCGAAGAATCGTCCATTGCGCGTCCGCCGAACGCAATCACCCCGCCGCTCATGCTCATGATCGGAAAGATAATGCGGTGACGGAACATATCGTAGTATCCCTTGTTCCCCTGGACCGCAAGGCCCGCATCCTTTATCACCGTATCGGCACAGCCGATCCTCCGGAGATGCCCGATGAGATTATGCCAGCCTTCCGGTGCATATCCGAGGCGGAAAAGTGCAACCGACTCTCCGGTGATCCCTCTGCGCGCCAGGTACGCCATCGCAGGTTTCGACTCCTTAAGTTTCTCAGTATAATAATTGCTCGCCTCGAGGAGCAGTTCCCGGATCTTCTCATACTTCTGGATTGATCTCTTATCCGCCCCCCCGGCCGGCATGGCGACACCTGCTTTTTTCCCGAGCAGTTCCAGCGCTTCGTGGAAAGCAAGGTTTTCGTGTCTCATGACAAAGGAGATCACATCTCCGCCTGCCCCGCACCCGAAACAGTGGAATATCTGCTTCGCCCGGCTCACCATAAAGGACGGCGTCTTTTCTGCGTGAAACGGACAGACGCCCTTCCAGTTCTGCCCCGATTTCTTTAGTTGAACGTAGGAGGATATGAAGTCCACGATATCTGTCCTTGATTTTATCTCTTCGAGAAGTCCGCCAGTATTCACAATTCCCCACAGGAGAAAATGGTTAAAAGTATTTTACCACGAACCGCAACAGAATTTGTGGACATGGAAGCGCATCAGTGCTGCCGTGCACAAATGAAGGGAGAGCGCACTTTCTCCCGTTTTGGGGGCTTATTGCGATGCAGCCTGGAGCAGTTCCCTCACCCTCAGGTTCACTGCTTTCCCGTCGGCCACTCCCTTTATCCTGGGCATCAGGACCCGCATCACCTTGCCGATTTCCTTTTCGTCTTTGGCTCCGGACTCCCGAATTGCCTCAAGGATTATTTTATCTATTTCTTCGGGAGGAAGCTGCGCAGGCATATACGACTGCAGAATCGCCAGCTCTTTTTTTTCCTGCTCTGCGAGATCCATCCGCCCGCCTTTAGAAAACTGCTCTATAGATTCCCCTCTCTGTTTGGCAAGCGTAGCAATGACCGCAAGGACCTCCTCATCCGAAAGTTCATGCCCCTGATCGATCTGCCGGTTCTTTGCTGCAGCCTTTATCAGTCTTACGACAGACAGCTTCAGCTTATCGGACCCTTTGAGCGCCGCTTTTAAATCTGCGTCAATCTGCTGCAGTAAAGACATCTTACCTCACCGACATCTTGACCCTTTTCATGGCCTTTTTCCGTGCAGCAATAGCCTTTTTCTTCTTTTTTATGCTGGGCTTGTCGTAGTGTTCTCTCTTTTTTACCTCTGAAAGAATCCCTTCTTTTTCGCACTGTTTCTTGAACTTTTTGAGAGCGTTTTCAAACGACTCATTTTCCCGCACCCTTATTGAGGGCATCCATCTATCACTCCTCCCTGTTTATACATTGCAGCAATTTTACCAGTTTGCAGAATAACGTGTCAATGTAAACTTTTCGAAAAACCTTTTGAAAATAAAGAGAATAATCCTCCGGCTGCCTTTGCCCTCCATTGCGGGGACGAGGAATTGAAAATAAGAGGCCCCCTGTGCTAAAGTTTTGCATATCCGGAGGCTCTTTTCCCGAAACGTCCGGCATGGACAACAGCCGGTTGGGCAACGGACCAAACTACCTTACATGTCCGACATTACACCATGATTTCGCTCGATGCGATTATAAACAGCCTTGAAGAAGCGATTATCCTGCTCGATAAATCAGCACGGATTCTTTATCTGAACAAGACAGCCGAGGAACTCCTTGGAAAAAGTTCAAAAGATGTCCTCCAGAAAAAATTTTCTGAGATACTCGACGGAGAAAGAGTGGTCACCCCGCTTATCAAAAAGGCAATCAACGAGGCGCGGTCTTTCAAGATCAAGTCAGTCAGTACGAATGCTGGGCGGATGATCAACGCAGACTTCCATCTCTCGCCATTTTTTTCGAACGGCAAGATTGAAGGCGCAGTACTTTCCGTCTCCGAAAACATAAACATTTCGGAACGGGAAGACTACGACTTCGACCCCATGGTCTACCTTATCGGGTCCATCGCCCATGAAATCAAGAACCCACTCGGCGGGATAAAGGGCGCCGCCCAACTCCTGCGCAATAAAACACAGAATGCGTCTATTGACGAATATGTCGACCTTATAATACGGGAAACGGACCGGCTCAACCTGATCCTCCATGATTACCTGACATTGTGCAAGAAGCCTGTATTCAACCCGGTGAATATCCATGAAGTTATGGAGCAGGCGCTGTCGATCATGGAGATCCCGATCCGGAAGGCCGGGATATCGCTGAAACGCTCATATGACCCGAGCCTTCCCCAGGTGAGAGGAGACGAGGCAAAACTCCTCCAGGTCTTTTTGAACATTATAAAAAATGGGATTGAATCGATGAAAGGGGGTGGCAGACTTGAAGTTTCCACCTCCCCTTCGAAAGAATCCGTCAGGGAGGGAGGGCGGATCAAACGGTGGGCACTGATCTCTGTAAGGGATACCGGACGGGGGATGTCCGAGAAGGACCTTCAGAAGATATTTATTCCTTTCTATACGAAGAAGAAGGGAGGCACTGGCATTGGTCTTGCTCTATCCAAAAAGATTATCAAAGACCACGGGGGGCTCATCAAGGCAAAGAGCCAGGTAAACAAAGGTACCTCATTTTTTATTTACATACCTTTCCAAACGTAATGGACAAAAAAATATTAGTCGTCGACGACGATGAAAGCATCATCTGGGTAATCAAGAAAGCCCTTGAGCCTTCAGGGTACAGCGTAGTCTCCCGGACGCGGCTTGCCTCGGGGCTCAGGGCAATTCAGGACAGGCAGGTGATACTCCTCGACCTCATTCTCCCCGACGGAAACGGACTAGAAGGCTTGAGGGAGATACGATCGGCCCGTCCCGACGCCGTCGTCATCATGATCACCGCTCATGCGCAGATGCAGAGCACTATCACGGCGATGAAAGAGGGAGCCTATGATTACCTCGAAAAACCTTTTGACATCGAGGAACTCAAGATCGTCATCGAAAAGGCGTTCCGGGACCTGTCGATGCGGGAGGAACTGAAGGAACTAAAGAAGGCGGCCCTTGAAACGGAAAGTCCGCAGATGATAGGTAAGAGCCCGGGGATTCTCAAGGTCTTCAAGGACATCGGTAAGGTCGCCCCCAAAGACATTACCGTGCTCATTACAGGGGAGAGCGGCACCGGCAAGGAACTGGTTGCCAAGGCAATCCATTTCAACAGCGGCCGGGCACACGGTCCGTTTGTAGCCATTAACTCGGCCTCTATCCCGAAGGAACTGCTGGAGTCGGAACTGTTCGGCTACCGGAAGGGGGCATTTACGGGAGCGGTCGCGGACAAGAAGGGTAAAATAGAGGCCGCTGCAGGAGGCACCCTTTTCCTTGATGAAATCGCAGAGATGGAATCCGGCCTTCAGGCGAAGATACTCCAGATCGGA